>NZ_VFWQ01000011.1:0-254134 GCF_006442705.1 Mesorhizobium sp. B1-1-7
GACGAACACAGTCTGGATGTTGGTATCCTGCGCTGAAAGGCCGAGCATCAATGTGCTTTTTGAGATAGCCAGATCTAGTAGCTTTCCAGCGATGACGAGATTTTGTGCCTTGCCAGCCCATCCGTCGATTTGAGACTGCCGACCGACGATCCGTGAACGGTAGACAGGTTCATTTTGACCTGCCAGCGCGGCGCAGCCGTGGAATTTGTAGAGCCGCGCCCTTCGCACATTCTGTTGGACGTCAGTCGGGATGACCCTGACCTGCAGCACTACTGAGTTTGGGCCGTCGGCAACGCGCATCGCTTTCTCGATTAGGTCGTCCCAATTTGCGCTCGCACAATCCGACGCGACGCCTTCCATGATTAAAGCCGCAAGCCCGAGATGTTCGGGGCCGGGCGTCGTCGCTGGGTTGGCATAGCGCTCGACCAACTTGACGCCATCCCATACCAAGTAGTCCACCTTCTCCGTGCTCGGAAACTGGTCCAGCATCACGGCATATCGATCGACGAGCTGCTGCTTGATCTGTTCAATAGGGCCCCACGTCGCAACAGGCTTCGAAATATCGATCGCAGCTTTTTGCAAGACGTCCAAGGTTACCAAGGCGAGAATATTATCCAAGCTGGCGCGGAAAACACAGTCCGCGTTGTCTGGATCAACCTTGGAGCGGACATGCTCCAAGACGGCCTCCGCGACTCCTTTCAGACCAGGCAATTTGCCAAGGGATACTCCAGCGCCGAGCCAGACAGCGTAACGATCGTCGGCAACGCCCCCAGAGAACTCACGAAGGGGCCCGTCAAGCAGGTGAATCGTATCTGAGATTGAGATTTCCCAAGCCGCGGGCATACAGTTCCATTTTCATTAAGCTGTGCGGCACACTTGGGCGTCACAGACTTTGCGTAAGGTAGTCGAGCTCAACTCCAGCACCTTGCAATATCAATTCGCAATTCTCAAGTGGCGATAAGCCACTTGACTTCGAACCGGGAATATTCGCCAATCACATAGCAGCCGGAGGCTGCTCCGGGTCGGAATACATTTAACGACCTGCCGGTTTTGGTAAGGCACCACCACATCCGGCCCTTGCTCGGTCGTCAGCATGGTGAACGAAGGCGGCTTACTGCCGTCGCCTTCCTTCCACAAGCCGGCGATGGCCATAAAGGAGGAGCCGTCCGTTCACCGAAAATCGATGCTCGCCTTGGGATACTTCGTTCCTGTGAACTCGGTTATGTGGACGTGCAACGTCTTTTTGACGCCTACGGTTTATGGCGAAGTTCGCCGTGCGAAGCCATTCAAAACGAGCGCAGCACGGCGGACCTTCACCCTAAAGAATTTCTGCTTTCGACCCCTCTGCTGCCTTTGCGGTGCGCAACGGCAAGGCGCAACTATGACCCTTCTCAGACGATACTCACGGCCAGATCAAGGGTCCCGATTCCGTAATTAGCGGAGGGCAACCCATGATCGGTGCGCTCCCGCACACCACGGTCCTTTGGCGGCGTCCCCACCATCTTCAGCGCCATCAGGATCGCCTCGGTCACCTGCCTTTGGGCCGCAGCAGCTCGCGAAGCGCTTCCGATCACCTTATTGCCCCAATTTGCGGCAATCTACACGAAAACGATGGAAAAGACGAATTTTCCCTTCCGGGAATGGCGAACTAACAACCGTCGCTGGCGCCGCAATATCAAAGGAAATACCTGAAACAAACTGGCCGTCAGGGCATGTGTGGCCCGCTACAAACCTCGGGTCTGGGCCGAATATCGAGGTCCAAGTCTGATCCGCGTCTGTCGATCTGGCAATTCGCGCTGGCATTGCTGTAAGATCGGACTTCAATATGCTAATGTCAGTTTGAGCGTCCGCCAGTTGCTGTCTCGCATCCGCCAGAGCCTGTTCAAGTTCAAGATATTTTCCGGATTTAACAAGAAATGGGCCGATGAATGAAGCCGTATTGGTGTTCAGAGAAATGTTCAGATCGTTTTCATTGGTTGGTCGGCAACTAATTTGTGCAGCATTGTTATCTACGCGAATGTTGCGCGCGTCCCTGCCGTCAATCGAACAAGAATATCCAGCGTCTGGGTCATATCCTTGAATTGTGAGGCGGTCAGTTCCAGTTGGTTTGTAAATAACACTAATTGTAACGTTAGACCGATCTGGTGTAATTTGGACTGTAGAAAACAAACCGAATTGTGAAGATTGGGCAAGCACGCAATCGCGCCACGCGTTAACAGCGTGTTCTGCAATCAGGTCAAAATTTCTTGAAAAGTAGGTTATGAGAAGAGATCTATCTGTTCTTAAACAGATTTGATCATAGTTCTCGCTTGCACTATGGCTTGTCGTGTCCCAATTTCCATTGCCAGTGCCTTTAAACATTCCTTCAAACGCATCAGCGTCGGAAGTCCATTTCGCAGCTTGGGTTTTTGCGTCATCGTTCGAACTCCATCGAACTGAGCAAACAGCGTCTGCAGCATTTGAAGTCAGACCTGACTTCACGCCATGCGAGTGCACGTCAAACGCTCGCTGAGCAATAACCATATCACAGATGCTTTCAGCAAAACTTGGTCCAGTAACGAAGAGGACGCCCACAGCACAGCATACGAGCGATCCAAGGGATTTAAGCGTCGGTAACATCTTCTGCCTCATTCAGTTGCAGATCTGCGCTCACGATGTCCAAAGCATAAGTTGGTGCTAATATTCTACCGATTTCTTGATCCGCACAAGTAGCAAAATCACGCGACGGCGCAGCGGCTGACATCTGCCGCTCGTTTTAGCGCTAATTGAACGCATGGAGTAGTTGGGCGAATGGAAAAGCCGCGCCGACCGGGAGCCAGGCGGGGCGTTCTGGATCGGCCTTTGGGATGTCAATGATCTGAAAGGATCGGCTTCAATGTGGGGCCTTCTTTGATCCAGTGCTGATATAAATGTGACGGGACTAGACTTTGGAAATCAAGGCAGACGCCGCGCGGTTCTGTTTCGCTTTCGGAAGGGCGGCAAGCGTTACCTTTGACTTACCCGTTTTAAGTATCGATCGGTTTTCGTGAGCATTGAAAAATTCCCGCCTCAGCGATGCGACTAGGTCACGTTAATGTGAAGCACTATGCTAGTATGAATTATTTTCGTGAAAAGTTAACATCGCCACGCTAATCTTGTGGACGAGGTGGGTTGAATGTCTTCTTACTTTTTTTCATGCAACGGGATCTGCAACGGTCCGGTGAGGGTCGAAGCGACCAACGTAAATTATGCGAAGAGCTATGCCGAAGCCGAGTGCGGCGGCGAGTGCATCTATTTGGGATGCGAGCCAAGGGGGCTGTGTGACATAGGGGCAGATGTAACGGAGGGGCAACGCAATTTCATTGCGACGGATGAATTAAAAAAAAGCGCCAGGTTGATCGAGGCGCCCGGGTGGGTTCTTTCAGTTTCACTCGCTGAAGTCGCGCCCGCCAATGACGTTACTTATTTCATCTACTATATGGGACGTTATGACGGCCAGCCAAACGACCAAATCATATTCGGTGTGAGCCCTCAACGAACAGTCCCGGATGCCGCCAGCCATGTGTCGAGGGCGCTGGGAGTGCCAGTTAACAAAGTTCACATCTGGGGGCTTTCTTGGAACCGATATCCAATGAAGGCGGCTGATGGCCTCGTCGTAATTCCCGTATAGCCTCCAACGGAACCATCGTCGGAAGTCTGACGACTGCGTCCAGTCGCCCCCCCCTTAGACGTGGCGTTGAAAGAGGCCCATCCCTGCGCGAGGCGAGAGGGACAATCTTTCGCCAAGGTGCGGCACGCACGCCAGCTTGCAGCGATTCCGAAGCGGCTTGTGTTCGTTACGCTCGCGGCGCTACGCAATCCGCCGGTGCCGTCACGGAGATCGAGATATGTCGTGGCGGAACCTGACGAGGCAGCGGACCGACCTCCGAGTAGTTGAGAGGCTAGGTTGTTTCGCTCGGCCCAACTGGAACTCCCAGCCGACGCCGAAAGAAGACGGACAAGATCGCCAACGTTGCTACACCACCTGCGGCGAGCGGCAGTCCGTAAACACAAAGCGGTGTCCATGACCTTGGGAACAATTCGACGCCGTCCGCACATGGATGTCGCCGGAATCAGCCTTTCGAAGTCGCATCTGTCTCTGCTCCTTGGCTGCGGGCGCCCACAGGAGGTTCGTTTCTGAGCCCTTGTAGAAATTCTGAGTATTCTGCTCGCAGATGTCACCGGATTCTGCTTCGCCTATACAGCGGACGAAGCGGGCGATTTGAAAGCTTTCGCTTCCTACGCACTTGTATCAAGCCCCCCGTAACCAGACCACAGGGATACGCGAGTGCCAATGATCACCATGGCGTCGCCTTGGCTGCCCGATCCTGCGTCTTGGCGTTTCGGCCAGGTCGGGAAGCCCCGATGCAAGCCACCGCTAAGAACTCTTTGGAGCACTACAATAGCTTATGCGAAATCGCTTCTTCAATTTCCGCAATATCTCCAAATCTCCTTCGCACTTCGGAAATGGCATCGTCCGTAGCTTGCACCTGCACACGCTTTGGATCTGAGCTTCCGATCACGTCAACGCCGTTCACCATTCCCACCTGCTCCGAAAGGCTCCCCTGCTCAGGGAGAACTGCGCCACGCCTCAGCGAGACTACGAAATGCCTCTGATCGCGATCTGGATCGTTTAAGACCTCTCTCACCATTTAATCGGCTTCCACATATCAACTGACTCGTGGGACCCCCATTCCACCCAGGGTGGACGCGACCCCGATGGAGACAAAAGCCGCCGAAAGCAGTTCTCGAGCGTAGGCGGCGCGTTCGCTATTTCTACCAAGCGAGCCAAGGCGCACTGACCTGCTAAGAAGCACTGCAAGAGCCGCTGCCACCGCCGGGCTTGCCATGGAACTACCGTCCTTCGCGCAGTAGCCGGCCATACTGGGGTCTCGATTTAACGCGGTGGAGATAATGCCAACCCCGCCCGCGATAGAGTCTATCTCCACACCTCGGCTGCTAAACTGCGGAACAAACAAATCGCTATTTTCCCCATTGCCATTGATGTCGCTCTCTGCCGCGGCAGCTAGGGATCCCACCGGCGCCCAATCTCTCTTTCCAGCTGCAGATACTGCCACTACCTCCGAAAATGCTGCGGGCCAGTTCACTGCACGACCATCGTTTCCGGCCGCGCACACGCACAACACGCCGTGATCAATCGCGTTCAAAACCGCATCATGCACGATGGTAGATGCCTCAGTCGCTCCCAAACTTAGGTTAATTATATCTACACCGTGCGTCTCAACCAGAAAATCGATAGCCGAGGCGATATCGCCTTGATTTACGTCGCCCTCATCCGGAACCACACGAACCGAGACGACGTGCGCACCGGGAGAGATGCCGCCGAATTCGGTAGAGACCTTCGGACGGGCCGTTATGATTCCGCAAACGTGCGTTCCATGACTTTGAACATCAACTCCAGCGCTGAAATATTGGCCGTTCATGAACTGGCCAGCATCCGTGACGTGACCCAAATATGGGTGAGCGCCAATACCGCTGTCCACAACGCCGATGACGATACCGTTTCCTGCCTGAGGGCCGTATTCTGTGAGTCCAATCAGACGATGCCACCATCCAACATAGCTTGTTGCTGTCGGGAGTGAAGGGCAATCTATTTTGAATTGCACCCCGGTCGGATTAGTTACGACCATGGGCCAAAATCCTTCAACCGGCGCCACTATCAGCGCTGCAGCCGACCAAAACGGCTCGAAACTGAAGGAGCCTCTCCCAGTGATGTCGGTTACGGCAGCCAATCGCCGTTCAGCATCTCCAAACCGGAGCACAAGAGTTAGCTCGGCCCCCTGTATTACTGCGCCAGAACCCGACACAACCACTACTATGGATTGCGCAGCCGCCAACCTGTTGTCCGCATGGGGATCTTGCACTCCTCCGACGCGATCGACAAGCAACTTATGCGGAATAAGGGGCTCGATCAAAACATCAGAACCAAAGGAACGAGCGGCAGCCGCAACGTCCTCTGGAGGTGCCTCGAATATAACAACCCTACGTCCGGACTCAGATGGATGGTTTGCAGTCTGGCCAACCACGTTTGACTTGCCGAGCAAGCTCACGTCAAAGTCGCTCAGCATGACAGCACTAGCCGCTGCTTGCTGAGATGGAGGACGCCCGGCACGCCGGTTCGTCATAACAAAGGTTGGCATGCCTATTACCTCGCGTCTCCCGCAAAACCAAACGTCTCGACCGGAGCAATCGCCTCTGCGACGAATATAGCACGAGATAGCTGTTCTGAGTGAAGCACTCGCTCAAGCCCAGCCCTCATGGATGGGGCTACCAGATCCTCACACAACTGGCAAATGTCATCTTTCGGATAAAAAGCCCGTAATTTAGATCTGTCTTGTGAAGGTAATTGGTCTGCTAGAAACTTAGGCCCAAGCACGCGCATCGCGCGAACGAAGTTCGATGATTTTCCATCATCCAGTATCGCGGACAACTTCTTTTCACGAATGTTACCAATCTTCAGATAGTTCCCGTCCGTCCTACTGGCAGTGACTGTGTTCGCGCACGCAAGCACGTCGCCATTCTCCATCACGACGGGCCTGTTTATCACGTCACACCTCCCAGGCGGTAGTTCTCTCAAATCCGGCCGCCAGTATGCCTCCTTTAGCGCACTCGCTCTGCCTCCCGGTTCAACCGGAACGACGACGAACTCCATCTGACTAAGCAAATCGGTGCCAAAACTGTTTTCTAGCTCCTTAACGTATTCAGTTCGAAGGCCAGCTTCAGTGCAAACCGTCACCTTAATTCGTATGCCCAGCGACAACGCCACCGCTATTCCGGTCCTTAGGTGGCGGGTATCCAGGAACTTCTCGTGGAATGTATCTGCGCTAAAAATAAGCTGCGTTACTCCGGGCATACTGCGAAGCAGGAGTTCCGCCTTGCTAACTTGTCTACCCCAAAAGCCATTCGTATTCACGGCCACCGGAATCCTCGCCAGGTTGCCAATCGCCGCGATAGCGCGGATATCGTCGGGAAATAAGAAGGGTTCGCCTCCACTCACATGGATTGCCATTATGGCCCCCGCGTTCGCGAGGTCAGCGAATTGAGGAAGCAATGTAGCAAGGTCGACCCGAGAACGCTCCTGCGGTCCGCTATTAACACAGCAGTGCGCGCACCGCATGTTACATCGGTTCGTTAGATAAATCCCCAGCACGCCATGCAGAACCTGGTAATACTCCTGCACTGGAGCTAATCGCTCTTCGCCAGATGATGCAGAACTACGCACCTGAGACGCTCCTTGGCGCCCTGTCCATTAAAGTTCGGGTATTGCTCTCCGCCAAATCCTCATAAATGCCGCACATCTGGGAGATCGTTGAAATTCCGCTAATGCACATCAGATTCATAAGATGGGGAGGAATGGAGAGGTTATTCAGAAAGACGTCAAGGTCGTCCTTATGGATCGGGTCAAGCTTAGCATGCAGCAATGCAGTTCTAAGCGCTTCAGTCGGAATATTGTGCCTCGTATTTAAAAGTTGTATGCCCTCTTCGGTTGGAGGGTATCCTTCAATCGCCCCAATATACCCAAAAAGAGCGAGGGGATGATAGTGATGAATCCAATAGTATTGAGCTCCGACCATCTGCGCAACACGAAAAGGCGGGCCTGACGCGTAAATCGCGTCGCGGTCATATCCAATCTTCGCTAGATCCTCAAGAAGCCATTCATCGTGATGACGTTCTTCGCGTATATGGCGTTCTAAATAAGGGGCCAAGTAGTGAGTGAGTTTGTCGGAGGCATCGGCCTCGTGGACCTTCCGGAGCGCACTCTCCATTAGGGGAACGCTCGCACAAATCGTAAAGTATAGAGCTCGGCCGTATTCAGGAAAAACTTCAGCATAGTCCGGTCGTGATAGCAGCCGGCCATAAGCGTCCTTCATGGCAGGGAAGGCCAAATCAATTCGCCTGCGGAATTCGACACTCGGCGGGAGATCGTTCATGTGGATACAATCTAAAGGGAAGGGTGGCGAGTGGTTATCGCCACCCCGCCACAGGGCTAGAAGAAAAAACCGCCGTCGAGTGGAACTGCCTTTCCTGCGCCAGTTTTCTTGATGAGGCTAGCAACCGCTTTGAGTTCTTCAGGTGTTGCCTTCCCGAGGGCATCGAGCCTGTCCGCTGGCACCTTAGATACATCAATCCCCTCTTTTTTGAGGGCGTCTATGACTTCCTGTCTAGTCATTGTTGGTTCCTCCAAAAGTCTACGCTCGAAAAGATATCATTCTTAACACTTTGAAGATAGCTAAATTAGCAAATTTCGACGGTTTCGCATTTCGATCGCGACGGGACGTTCGGCGCTTGGTGGCACAACTTTTATGGCGTGGAAAGAAAAATGCTTCACCGGGCGAGGCTTTAGCCGATCAGCGTGTCTAGACTGCAGGCTGTTGAAGGAGTGTCCAGCTTGGCTTTGAGGACCACTTTATCGCTGTTGTGTGTGGATCTGATCTGGCCCGAGTCGTCATGAGCTTTCAACAGAACGGTCACCAGTGACCTGGCCCATCTTGTCGGAGCCGGCCCTGCGAAGAACACCACGTAGGGCCTATAGCTGAGATCGAGACCCGGCTTGTAGGGCGCCAAACGGCGGCCTCAGCGTGGTTGTCTGCCTGGTCGAGATGACCGCGATCTCAAAGATCGCCTTCGACAATCCGCCGGCGGCCGATCAGCTGGCAGTTCGTCGGCGCACTTATGGTCGAGGCGCCAGTAACTTCCCCAACCGCACGAGATTGGAGGCGGCGCTGCTGAAGGTGAAGGCTCGTCCGACGGGGTTGCGGCCACGCACCTTCGTTCTTCCGATGCCCGGCGACCGTCTTGGTCTAGCTTGGCTCCTTGCCCCGCCCCTTGCGGTAGGACCTGGCTTCGGGATCGGCGGTCGAGTTATGCGTCTGCATCGGCCGATTTCGACCGTGGAAGTCCGCTCGGAGCTGCATCCGCCGTGTGCGGGTTCTCCCTCCTCCAGCAGCCGGGATTCTTCAAGAACACTGAATGGTCCTCATGGTCGGAGCGAACCGTGAACTCGGGAATGTCACGAGCCCTTTCAACAGCCTGCTAGAGCGCTTCAGGTTTTAACGGAAGCATAGCCTGCGTTTACGAAGTAGTTTCTGCATTCGTTGGGTTCGATGGTTGATACGAGGTGGCCGAGATGTCGCCATGTGTCATCGATGGTTCGCTTCTGGGCCGCTCGCATCCAGTGTTTGATCTTGGCGAAGGCTTGCTCGATCGGATTGAGATCGGGCGAGTATGGCGGCAGATACCAGAGCCTGGCGCCTGCGGAGCGGATCATCTGCCGGATAGCAACGGACTTGTGGGAGCCGAGATTGTCCATGACGACGATGTCGCCGGGCTGGAGCACTGGCACGAGCTGCTGTTCGGCATAGGCGCGGAAGCTCTGGCCGTTGATTGGTCCATCGAAGACGCAAGGGGCAGCAAGACGGTCGAGCCGCAGGGCGCCGAGGAAGGTCAGCGTGCGCCAGTGGCCGTGTGGGGCAAAGCCGCGCAGGCGTTTGCCGCGCGGTCCCCAGCCCCGCAGCGGAGCCATGTTGGTCTTGATCCAGGTTTTGTCGATAAACACCAGCCGTTCCGGATCGAGACCCGCCTGCCAGGAGCGCCAGCGTTGGCGTCGCCGCGCGATGTCGGCGCGAGCCTGTTCAAGGGCGAACAGCGTTTTTTTTTGAACCGCAACCCCTCGCGCCGCAGGAAGTGCCATACCGTGTCGTGCGAGACCTTCACACCGCGTGCGGCAAGTTCGTCCTTCAGGCCGTGTAGCGACAGATGCGGCGTCTGGTTGATCCGCTCCACGATGAATGCCCGGTGCGGCTCCAGAACACGCTTGCGGTGGCCGCCCACTTTACCCGGCGCCACAGACCCATTCGCCCGATAGCGCGGCGACCACTTCACCGCCGACGAGACCGCAATGCCAAAACGAGCGGCTACCGAGCGGCAGCTCTCGCCGGCCTCGATCGCTCCAACAACACGCTCACGAAGATCGAAATGGGAGCCGTCATGAGATGATAGCCTCGGATCCAGCCAGCATCTTGAATCACAAAATCACTCCGACCGGAATCCCACAGATTCAGTCAAAATCTGAACCGCTCTAGGCGAAATTTGAGCCCATGCAAAACGGCTTCGCGGAGAGCTTCAACGGCCGGTTTCGCGACAAACGCTTGAACGAAACGCTATTTTCCATCCTTGCGGAAGAGCGTGCGGCGATCAGGCTCTGGCAGTAGGACTGCAACCGGAGCAGACCACCCATCGCTGGGCAACATCACGCCCTGCGAATTCGCCATAAAAATATCGCTAGAAAAACAGACCGCACATAGGCCAGAAACAAAGCCCCGGACTCGCGCCAGAGAGGACAAGGGTCTTTGGTCAGCCACCTAGGCGCCTGTCTAAGGCTGCTACTGCGGTGCACTTCTCCGTCTTCGTTTGGAAGAAGCTCGCGAATTCGTTCTTTTTGATATCGCCGAGGCTGGGACCGTCAGTGACTTCACGGCCGCTCCAGCGAGGATTGGCAGAGCGGTCGACGCGTCGGGTTCCATGACTGGGAGGATATGTGTGATACGGTCAG
Organism: Mesorhizobium sp. B1-1-7; assembly: GCF_006442705.1. Lineage (NCBI taxonomy): Bacteria > Pseudomonadati > Pseudomonadota > Alphaproteobacteria > Hyphomicrobiales > Phyllobacteriaceae > Mesorhizobium > Mesorhizobium sp. B1-1-7. Next base: position 10,592 of record NZ_VFWQ01000011.1, read on the forward strand.
CCTCAATCTTCTTGTAGAGGTCAGTGGGTGATAGTTTGCCGAGATCCTGCAAATCGCGGTAATTCGCGAGAAAATCGAGGATGCTTGGTCTCAGTGGCGCAATCTTGCCTGCAGCACGCGCTTTGAGTCTCCGCTCCAAGTCTAGCTTGGTCAGTTCAATAGCGTGCTTTCGCCACTCAACTTCGCGGTCCTGCTTGTCGCGGGCTCCCAAGAACGGAGTGACCACTAGTCGTCCAACGATCGCGGCGATGATCGCAGATGCGATGACACCAAATGCACCCGAAAGTGCAACGATCGCCGACAATGTCGTCGGACTAAGCTTGCTTAACTCGGTGAACAAATCGCTCATATGTGGCTAGGCTGCGCCGAAAGCGTCGCGGCTACCGGAGTCCGTGTTCAGAACTCGAATGCTTCGTTCTACCGCATCGCTGAACGGGCCTTTTAGGACGACCACAAGCGTGGTGTCCCCGCTCCAATCCGGCATACGCATCTGCTCGTGGCACGGCGGATCAGGACATTCGCTGGCATAAATCAACTTGCCGTTGATAAAGGCTTCGATGCGAATGCCCTTTTCTTCCCCCGCGATTGAAAAAGCAAAACTCTCACCGGCAATCGGAGGCAAACTGAACAACAAGTCCATGTGGCAGTCATCCGGCGGTGCCGGCCCCCCAAATCTCACGACAGAAGGACAATAACGCTCATAATCAACGCACACTAGCAGAAATGACAACCAGTCGCTCTACAATACCCGCCAGTGTCTGCTGTCGCAACGGATACCCGTATCGCATCTTGCGCCTCGCTGAGCCATCCGCACGAAACAACTGCCATTCAACGGCTTTCGGTTGGCTTTCTGAAAAAATATGCTCGCAGCACCACCACACGGCCGTGGACCACAGGAGGACTACTCAAATCCCAGCTGGTATTTTTCATCCCAGCTATGGGCTTGGCGATAGCTGGCACTGCCGTGGCCATCTGGGGGTGGTGGCTGGTGGCGTCATGGCAATTGGAGGCTTGATCGCAAACGCTTTGGGGATGAACAACAGAATCGAGCGCTTCGAAGGGAACAAGGCTAAGTAGGTTGATGCGCGACGTCGCCGCCGAAAATCCGTAAATTAGAGCGATTGTCTAGCCATTTTGTTGTCCGTCACAATGTTACAAAACTTCACGTAGGAGGTTGATTGCATTAGTATAACCGAGAGTTCGTAACTCGCCACAAGGGCTCACGAACCAGAAAAGGAAGCGCAGCATATCGTCCTTCCTAAAGCTCAAAGACCTGAGGTGGTCCAACAAGTATACGTTGGCCAAGCTGAAGCTTCGGAAGAAGCCTGTGGATTTAATGATCAAAGGTGACGCCGACCTGGTCGACGACATTACTGCCCATCAGTCGAGCGCTTAGGTTAACAAAGGTTCGCATGAAACAGCCATGGCTGGATAGCCTATATGGCTGTTATTCCTACCTGACCTGCGAGGGGACGGCTTTGATGGCGCCGGGGTGATCTTCAGGAGGTCTTTTTTTGCCCGCAGGGCAGCGTAGCCGGTCGCCGGCAACGTCGTCATTCCCACTATTCTATCGATGAAAGGACTGTCGGATTCGTTGGTTTCCAGCCAGACCCATACATTGTCGAGCACGGCCATTCTGCGGTGATCACCACCGCCAGCGAAGCGCGCAGCGTTGGTCCCCGACATCCCAATAAGCGGGTCTGAAATAGACCGCATTGCATGAGAAACATAAAGTCTCTCGAGCAGGTTGGCTGTTTCGGATTTATCCGGTGCGTCCGGGACGTTCTCCGTAGGCTTCTCAGCCGCCAGGATGCGTTCGTTTCGAGCACTGACCGCTCCTTAAACGCAGCCATTCGGGCGTCAAGAGCCTCCTCAGCTTTGGCGTGCTTGGCGATGCGGAGAGAAAACAGGTAACGGCTCGCCAATGCCCAAACGCATAGCACGCACAGAGCGCCTACGAAGATAGAAAGGCGTGCTCATCGTTGGAACACCTGAGAGAGGATCTCTCGACCCACCCAATGTAGGACAGCAGCAGCTCCCAGGCAACTTAGGGTGGCTACGACCAACCCCCCGTCCTGCAGAGCTGCCAGCAAAGAGGTGTGGTAGAGGAAGCCAACTCCAGGGCCGATCAAACCCAACGTCACTGCGGATGTGGACATGCGATCAAAAGCGTTGGCGGAGAATTTCGCCAGCTCGCGTTCCCGCTTCTTCTTGAGCCTGGCCGCTTCCGCCTCGATAGCTGCTTCCTCGGTCGCGAGTTCCTGAATCTCGTCTTCCGTAGCCGTGCTTCTTACTGCTCGGAGCCTCTTCGGAGTTCGGTTGCGTTCCCAGTGTTACCCTTGCCCGTAAGTTTCCTTCCCTTGCTGTTGTTGTCCGCTCGGGCTTCTCTTGCCGCGGTTCTGTCGGATCGTCTGCCACCTAAGTCTCCCCACCGTCGTATGACAAGGTGGTGGCCTAGAACTCGATTCCGGGAAAGCTGTTCAGGCGTGCCAGCCTCGAGATGGACGATCGCATCGAGGATGGTGCGATAGAGGTGAGGGCTGTCTTTCTCGGCCATTGCAACGTAGCATAGCCTCAGGCATGAGCGCGCATCGCCGCCTGCTTGGCGTCATCAGCTTCAAGCTCGATGAAAGGTAGACACTCGGTATAGGGTCATTTCTTCCTCGGCCGCTTGTGAGAGACGCCGTTGTTGGCGGGTTTTCGATGCCATAGGCTCGCACGCCGTCGGCGGTCCGAGCGGAGACGATATAGATCCGCGCAGGGATTGAGCCACCAGGCGCTTCCAGTCGTCGCTGCTCAGCGACTTGAGGGCCTTTCGCTGCGCTTTGGATAGATGCTTGCGTTCTGCGTTGTGCTCGGCGTTCATTCGGTGCGGTCCTGTAGGCTGGCGTCAGCTTAGGCGGGAGTGGTTTTTTCGAGGGCTTACCATCGTATCCTTGCAGCCAGGCGCCCTTTAAGTCTCGCCCGCGACCTCGAAGTCGATCTCTTCGAAGCATTTGGTCTTGACTCACGTTGAAATGGTTCCCAAGTGGCAAACGTGCCTTAGCTAGCGCCCATGAATAGTTCAGGCGAACGCGCAGCCTCAAACTGCTCAGGATGGCGATCGATGCGGTCTGCCCTGCCGGCGTGCTGCCGAGCGAAGAATGGGTGACGGTTCTATAGCCCCGAGCCCGTGCATGAGGGCGAGGCCTTGGCAAAAGCCATCATCGAGACGGTGGAGCGGCTGGCAGCAGCTCAGTCGTCGGCCAAAACCCCACCGCCATGAACATCAGGACCACGGCTATCACCAGGATCCGCACCAGCGCCTATTTCTTGGTATAGGGGAAGGGCAGTTTGTCCATGAAGTTCTTGGTCGCCTTGATGGCTTCCTCGTCGCCAAGGTTGTTGAACTGGACCAGCTCATCAACCTCGATGGTGAACACCTGGTTGGTGAGGCGAATGTAGAGTTTCTCTCGGTCCTGCGCCACCTGAAGCTCGTCGCTTTTTGGCATCTTGTCCAGCATCGCGTTCGCGATCAATTTGTAGGTTTCATTACGACTTGTCATTTAGGAGTTTTCCTTGAATTGCTGATGATCGGTTTGCGGATCGGCTGCTTCTTCTCGGCATATGCGCGCAGTTTGCGGATAGCCGGCCCTGTCTGGGCGAAGGTGATCATTACGGCGGTCTCATCGTCGCCAGGCGTCCCGTAGACATTGAGAACCTCGCCCGACTCCGAGACCATTACCGCCGGGCAGTGTCGCTCGATCAGGGTCTTGATCGTTTTTCTAACCGCCGTCGGTGTCATGATGGTCTCCCGCGCATGCTCAAAGCCAATGGTTAGCTATGGTCTCAAGTCGCGTTGAGCAAGCCAGTTGTCCAAAAGCTCAATGTTTACCTTGGCTTCGCTGGGTTCGTCGGCGAACGCCTCGTCATATTCCGCTCTGCCGCCGGTATCGGAAACGCCCGCACAGATTTTGCCATGTCTTCGGCGCCAGCACGAGGGCGGCGGCACTGCTTGTCATGGCCCGGCTATTTCGCCGGCTTGGTCCAAGCCCCGATGACAGCCTTGGTCATCATCCTGGAAATAACCGGCAACTACGATAATGTCATTGCACTGATGCTTGCGTCGATGTTGGCTACGGCATCGCACGCATGATCTCACACGAGCCGCTCTGTGACGCCCTGTCGCGGGTGTTTATCGCAGAAGCCATCAGGCAGCGCAGGGTAGAGGCCGTTCCGAATTGATTGAGACTGCGGTCATTTTTGTGGTCGTCGTAATGTTACAAAATGATCAGTAAGTCATTGAAATAATTGATATCGCGGAGAGTTCAATCCTCTCTGGCAACACTGCGGCATAGAACCAGAGCTTGAACAAGAATGCTGCAAATCAACGAGGTGTTTCTCGTGGCCGCCGGACATCGGCGGGCTTAAGTGGCCGTAACAATTCGTGAAAATAGCCCATCGACTTATTGCTATAACCTCAAAGATGTTGAGGTTGCTCACCCCCACTCAAGCTGCTGAATTCCTCGCCGTCACTCCGAAGCACTTGCTCGAGCTGACGAACGAAGGCGCTGTGCGCTGGGTGAACATTGGTCTTGAAGGCAAGAGGCCCACCCGTCGCTATAGACAAGACGACCTTGCCGAGTTCATTGCAAAACGGAGCCAAAAGGCATGCCGGTATACCGAAAGCACGGCAAACCAGAATACACCTATGATTTCCAATTTCTCGGTCGTCGATTTTCCGGTCCCACGGGCACGAGCAACAAGCGCCAAGCGGAACGCATCCTAGATCAGAAGCGACAGGAAGCGCGGAGCAAGCTGAAGACGGCTGCAAGCTTCACTGCCGAAGGACCAATGTCACTCGAGATAGCTGCTTCCCGCTATTGGCTGGAGGTGGGGCAGCACCTGGCTAATGCCGATAACTACTACCGCTTTCTCGGGTGGCTCCTCGATCATTTTGGCAAGCATGTCACGCTGGACCGGATCTCGGACTCCTTGGTGGCTGCAATGGTATCGCAGAGGCGCAGCAACGGCGTCAGTAACGCCACTGTCAATCGCACCGCTACAGTTCCTCTGCGCGGCATCATGACCCGAGCGAAGAAGACCTGGAAGGTCCCGGTCGGTGATATTGACTGGAGCAGGCATATACTCAAAGAGCCGAAGGAACGCGTTCGTGAAGCCAGCCAAGACGAAGAGAAGCGCCTGCTGAATGCGATGCGCGACGACTACGCACCTGCTGTTCGGTTTGCCCTCCTAACCGGTTGCCGTCGCATGGAGATCGTCGACCTCACGTGGTCCCGTGTTGACTTCTTTGGCAGGGTGATCACCGTCACTGGCAAGGGCGATAAGACTAGGGTCCTGCCGATGACAGACGCGGTGCATGCCCTCTTGTGGGCCCTGAAGGACCACAATCCGACGTCGGTCTTCACCTACGTTGCCCGGAGAACAAACAAACGTCTCAAGCTCGTCAAGGGAACCCGCTACCCAATCACGATGGAAGGCTTCAAAACAGCCTGGCGACGCTACAGAGATAAATCAGGCGTGGAGAACTTCCGGTTCCACGACACGCGCCATACAGCGGCGACGAGAACCCTGCGCACCGGCAACATGAAGATCGTGCAGAGGATGCTGGGCCACGAAGACATCACCACCACGGCGAAATACGCGCATGCGATGATCGAAGATATGCGCATTGCCATGGAGGCAGCAAACCACACCGGAAGTCACACCGGACGAGGAAAGAAAGTCTCTAGCGGACTGAAAGATAAGAAGAAATCGGCCTGAGCCACCTTGACCCCCAGTCAAGTGCGCTACCGGGCTGCGCTACACTCCGGACCGGTCGCGATGTATCGTGATAACCCCGCTCGGGTCAACCGAAATTCGGCGTTTATTATGTTGCCGCGATCGCAGGTGTCGATGAGCGGCGCAATACCGGCCGCAACAGCCGCTGATGGCGGTATTCGAGCGCAATGGCGCCCCAGATCAGGCCTAGCAGCAGGTACATGTGGCGCCAGTGGTCGATGTCGATGAAGGTGCCAAGCCCGACATTGCCGATGAAGGCGACATAGGCGCACAAGAGATAGGGCTGCCACGGCCGGTCGCGCAGCAGGATGCGGAACCCCGCTGCTATCGTCCACAGGACGAGCGTCAGGAACGACACGAAGCCGAGCCAGCCATAGTCCATCAGCATCTTCAGCCAGATGTCGTGCGTGTCCTCGCCGAAGATCGTGCCGAAGACCAGCGGCCCGATGCCGAACGGATGCTCCATCGCCATCTGGAAACCGATCGTGTAGCGGGCGAAGCGGCCGAGACGGGCGGTGTCGTAGCTCTGTTCGAGATGTGCACGGTTGGAGAACATTTCCGACACCCCGGGCAGCTGCAGGATGACGATGATGGCGATCGTCAGCAGCAACAGTGCGGCGACGGTCATGATCACCACGCGCAGCCGGAACATGCCGCTGGCGCTCTGCAGGAACAGGCAGCCGGTGAGCAGCACCGCCGAAACCGCGAACATGCCCCAGGCGCCGCGCGAGAACGAGAAGAAGATGCCGGCGGTGATGATCAGCAGCGGCACCGCCAGCAGCGGCATGCGTGAAACCGAACCGGTCAGGATCAGGTAGAGCAGATAGATGCCGGGCAGCACCAGGAACGGCCCGAATACGTTCGGGTCCTGGAAGGCGCCGGCGGCGCGGTCGTATTTGGTGAACATCTCGGCGCCGGGGAAGGCATGGAAATAGCCGGCTATGCCGAGCAGCGAGGTCATCACGGCGGAGATCACATAGGCAATGAAAATCAGCCGGTAGAGGCCTGGCTGCGTGGCTGTCACCGAGGCGAAGAACACCGCGCTGAAGGCGAGGAACAGCGACACGGCGAGATAGAGCGGCGTGTTGGCGAGATCCGCCATCTGCGTCATCGAAATCATGCCGCCGATGTTCATCGTCACCAGCAGTACCAGCAGCGGCAGCGCCGCACGGGAGATCCTCATGCCGAAAAGAGCCCAGATAGCGATCAGCCCGGCCATGTAGAGTTCGTAGGGCGCCGGTTCGCTGATGACGAAACCGGACAGCAGGATGCCCAGCACGACCGCCCCCGAAGAGATCATCGCGATCAGCTTGGCGTTGACGGCGGCCTGTGGCAGCTCAAGGGAGGTGGCGCTCAATAGGCGTTTTCCGTGTTGAGCAGGCGGATCGGTGTCAGGAACAGGATTCTGAGATCGAACAGCAGCGACCAGTTCTCGATGTAATAAAGGTCGTATTCGGTCCGCATGCGGATCTTCTCGTTGGTATCCATCTCGCCGCGCCAGCCATTGATCTGCGCCCAGCCGGTGACGCCGGGCTTGACCTTGTGGCGGGCGAAATAGCCGTCGACCACTTCATTGTAGAGAAGGTTGTGCGACTGCGCGGCGATCGCATGCGGGCGCGGACCAACCAGCGACAGCGAGCCCAAAAGCGAGTTGAAGAACTGCGGCAATTCGTCGATCGAGGTCTTGCGGATGAAGCGGCCGACGCGGGTGACGCGCGGGTCGTTGCGGGTCACCGTCTGCTTGGCGGTCGGGTCGGAGCGATCCGTGTACATCGAGCGGAACTTGTAGACCTCGATGATCTCGTTGTTGAAACCATGCCGCTTCTGGCGAAACAGCACCGGCCCCTTGCTGTCGAGCTTGATGGCGATGGCGGTGGCCAGCATCACCGGCGAGAACACGACGATGCCGATCAGGCTGAAGATGATGTCGAAGGCGCGCTTGGCGACCGAATCCCAGTCGTTGATCGGCTTGTCGAAGATGTCGAGCATCGGCACCGAGCCGATGTAGGAGTAGGCGCGCGGGCGAAACTGCAGCGCGTTGGAATGCGCGGACAGGCGGATATCGACCGGCAGCACCCACAGTTTCTTCAAAAGCTGCAGCACGCGCGATTCGGCGGTCAGCGGCAGCGACACGATCAGCATGTCGATGCGGGCGATGCGGGCGAATTCGATCAGCTCGGAAATGGTGCCGAGCTTGGGATAGCCGGCGACGAGCGGCGGTGAGCGCTTGTCGTTGCGGTCATCGAAGATGCCGCAGATGCGGATGTCGTTGTAGGGCTGCTTCTCGACCGATCGGATCAGGACTTCCGCCGCCTTGCCGCCGCCGACGATGACGGCGCGCCGCTCCATGCGGCCATCGCGTGCCCAGCGCCGGATCAGCCTCGACATCACCAGCCTGAGACTGAAGAGGCAGACGAAGCCTACGACGAACCACGTGCCGAACAGCAGGCGTGAATAGTCCTGCGACATCTTCATGGCGAAGGCCGTCAAGGCCATCAGCGCGAAGGCACCGGCCCAGACCAGCAGGATGCGGCCGAAATTGGCGATAGGCCGCATCAGGGACACGACCTGGTAGCAGTCGGTGACGTCGAGCAGCACCACGGCCAGGAATGACGCGGCGGCGATCGTCAGCGGATATTGCCAGGCGAGATAATTGAAGAACCCGACATAGTGGAAATAGACGCAGAGCCCCGAAACCAGCAGCACCCCGAATTCGACCATGCGCAGGACACCGCTGACCATGATCGGCGACATCGTGTCCCGTCGGTACTGCGAGGCGACCTGCCGGGCAACGTCGTTCATGCCGCCGGGCGCATTGCCCTCGGCCGGAATGTCGAGTTTACGCACTGCTTCTGGTGAAAAGCGGCGCGCGGGGTCGATCTCATTCATGGAACAGTCCGCAAGCTTCCCCAGGGTGATTAGCAAAAGAGAGCTAAGAAACCCTTGAAACAACGCATGGCTTTGGAAGGGCTGGGCCTACTTGTCGAGCGCGGCGAAGTAGGCCTTCTCGATTTCGGCGGCCATGACGTCGGCGCCGAAGCGCGCCCTGAGGCTGGCATCGTCGGGCATCAGCTTGCTGTAGGCGGCGAGATCGGTCAGCGCCTGGCTCATCTTGTCGGCGAGTTCGGTCGGGTCGGGTCGGATCAGGGCAGGGGAGTTTGAACCGAAAATCTCCGGTATGCCGCCGACGGAGGTCGCGATCATCGGTCTTGCCGCGGCAAGCGTTTCCAGCACGATGTAGGGCATGGCTTCGGCCCGCGAGGGAACCACGACGAGCGCCGCCAGCCCAAACGCCTCCCGGGCCGGCATCGGCGGCAGGAAGCGGACATGGCCTTCAAGTCCGAGACGCTTCACCTGTGCGTGGTAGCGCGGCAGGTCGTCGCCGTCGCCCACCATCACCGCGCTCAGCGCGCGGCCGAGCCGGGGTCCGGCGAGGGCGAGGGCATCGATGAAGATGTCGGGTCCCTTGAGGTCCCGCATCATGCCGATATAGAGCAGGTCCGCCGCGTCGGCGCTGGGGACAACCGGCTCGAATTCGGTGGCGCGAAGTCCATTGTAGGCCAGCGTGTTCGGGATCGGCGGCTCGCCGACCTTCCTGCGATAGGTCAGCCGCTCGTAGTCGGAGACGAACAACAGGCAATCGGTGAAGCGCGCCATGATGCGCTCGAGCGCGAAGAACAGCTTTCCGGTGACGGTGCTCTCGTCATAGTGGAGAGAGCCGCCATGCGGCGAATAAAGGCGGGCTACGCGAGACCTTGATACCCGCAACAATGAGCCGAACAGACGGGCATAGGCACCACCTTTGGCGCCATGCCCGTGCAGAACGTTCGGCTGCAATTCCTTGATGATCCTGTAGGTGCGCCGGGCCGAGGCGAGGTCGCCCAGGCCGACATGGCGCTGCATTGGCGTGCGATGGATGCCGAGCGCCAGCACGTCCTTCATCTGCTCGAACAGGCGCTCCTCGAATTCGCCGCCCGTCGTCGAATCGCAGACGATGCCGACCGCATGACCGGCGGCGACCTGGGCTTCGGTCAGGTCGCGCACATGCCGGAAAATTCCTCCAACGGGTGAACGAAAGCAGTGGACGATCCTGAGCTTGTCCGCCACGTGGTGCCAGTCAGAACAGGCGTTCGCGGACGTAGACGGTATCTCCGGGCAGCAGCGGATCCGAGGTGACCACGCGGCCGGTCATCACCTTGCCATTGATGTCGCGGGTGATGTCGACGCTCTCCTGGTTGGCGCGCGGTGTGAAGCCTCCGGCAATGGCGATGGCCTTCTGCACCGTCAGGCCGGGCACATAGGAATACTGGCCGGCGGCGCCCACCTCGCCCATGACGAAGATCGGCCGGTAGCGATCGATCTCGACGGAGACATCGGGATCGCGAAGGTAGCCTTGCCGCAACTTGTCGGCGATCTCCTTTTCCATCTGCTGCGCGGTGTGGCCACGGGCGGGTATGGCGCCGACAAGCGGGAAAGAGAGATAGCCGGACTGGTCGACGCTGTAGGTGTTGGTCAGCCCGTCCTGTTCGAACACCGTGACGCGGACGCGGTCGCCGGCACCGAGACGATAGGGTTGGTCGAGGACCTCGTGGAAGGCCGCCGGTGTCGGCCGGTAGCTGGAGCAGCCGGCAAGCATCGATACGGCAAGCAGCGCGCGAAAGAGGGAAGCAGTGCTTTTCATGACCGGACACGTACCTTCGACTGGCCGCTGCGGCGTTGCAGCAAACATCTGATATCGAGGCTCGTTATCATCCTGTTAGGGTTAATGGCCGGTAAAGGAGCCGGCCGACACCGTCCGCGCCGGCAAGGATTTTGGTATTTTATCGTTTTTTTCTTGCCGCTCGCCAGCAAGTCCTAACGAGAGCTTACCTTGGTCTTAACGGCTGAGTTACCATAGTTGTTTACGGTGCATCCTGACCCAGTTTCGGAGTAGGGATGCATGTCCGTTCAGTCCGCGGCCGCAGATGTCGATGTTGACCTCAAGCAGCTCTTCGCCAGCCTGGCGAGGCGTTGGCTGCGCACAGTGCTTGTCGTTCTGGTGGTGACGGGGCTGGCCTTCGCTTTGGCGTCGCTGGCAACCCGGCACTACAAGGCGGAGACGCAGGTGGAGATCGTGCCGCGCGAATCCGTATACACGCGGCCGGCCAGCAACAACAGCGACACCGACAAGCCGATTCTCGATGAACAGGGCGTCGCCACCCAGGTCCAGATCATTTCCTCCAACGAAATCCTCAAGCAGGTGGCGCAGAAGCTTGGCCTGGAGAAACTGCCCGAGTTCAACGATGCGCTCGACATGTCGCCGCTGAGCCGCCTTTTGGTCCTGGTCGGACTGAAAAGCGATCCGATGGAAATTCCGACGGAAGAGCGCGTGCTCAAGAAAATGCACGAGAAGCTCAACGTCTATGGCGTCGAGAAGACCCGCATCATCGCCATCGAGTTCTCATCGGAAGATCCAAAGCTCGCGGCCGCCATACCCGACGACATTGCTGCCGCCTATATTGCCGGCCAGGGCGCGGCAAAGCTCGAATCGAACAACGCCGCCGCCGACTTCCTGGCGCCGGAGATCGCCGACCTGCAGCGGCAGGTCAAGGATGCCGAGGCGAAGGTCGCGGCCTATCGCGCGCAGTCCGATCTTCTGATGGGCGGCAACAATTCGGTGCTCGCCACCCAGCAGCTTTCGGAATTGTCGAGCGAACTGTCGAAAGTGCGCGCCAATCGCGCCGCAGCCGAAGCGACAGCCGACGGTGTACGCAAAGCGCTGCAGAATGGCGGCTCGCTGGACGCGGTGCCGGAAGTTCTGTCATCCGACCTGATCCAGCGTCTGCGCGAGCGTCAGGTCGAACTGCGCACCAACATCGCCGATCTGTCGACGACGCTGCTCGACAATCATCCGCGCATTCGCGCACTGAAATCGCAGCTGTCCGATCTCGACGCACAGATCCGCAGCGAGGCCCAGAAGGTGATGAAGGGCCTGTTGATGCAGGCCGAGACCGCCAAGGCCCGCGAGAACCAGCTTGTCGCCGACGTCAACACGTTGAAGGCGGCGTCGGCTCAGGCCGGCGAACAGCAGGTCGATCTCGACGCATTGCAGCGCGATGCGGCGGCCAAGCGCCAGCAACTCGAACTCTACCTGACCAACTACCGCGAAGCGGCTTCGCGCCAGGATCGCAAATATCTGCCGGTCGACGCCAGGATCGTCTCGAAGGCCTCGGTGCCTTCGGAAGCCTATTTCCCCAAGATCGGGCCGATCGTCGGCGCGGCCTTCGCGGCCTCGCTGCTGCTGATGGCGGTGCTCACGCTGTTGCAGGAACTCTTTTCGGGCCGCGCCATGCGCCCGGCCAGTGGCGCCCGTTTCGAGCCGATCGATGAGGTGGCGATGCCGGCGACGGCTCGCTCCGAGCCATCCGGCCGCCTGGAACCGCTAATCCCCAGCGAGGCCGCCAACCGTGCCGCCGAGACGCCATGGCCCCCCGAAACGATCTCGGATCCGGAGGCGCGGCCTGCTGCCGAGCCTGTCACCGAGACTGAATCCGTGCCACAGCCCGAGCCTGTTGTGGCGGCGCGGCCGCGCTCGGTGCTTGGCGAGATCGACATCGAGAAGGCGGCTGAAAAGCTGATCGCGAGCGGGGCCGCGCGCGCCATATTCGTTTCGCCCGAAGGCGACGAGGCGGCCGCATCGGCGATCCTGGTGGCGCGCGAGGTTTCCGACGCCGGCCTGCGCGTCCTGCTGCTCGACCTCACCGCCTCGGGCGCCGCCTCGCGGCCGATGCTGGACAGCGGGCTTTTCCCCGGCATCACCGATCTGCTCGCGTCGCAGGCGCAGTTCAGCGACGTGATCCATGCCGATCTCTATTCCGACTGCCACGTCATTCCGGTCGGCACCGCCGATCCGGTCCGCGCCATGCGCGCCGCCGACCGGCTGCCGATCATCATGCAGTCGCTGACCACGGCCTACGATCTGGTGGTGGTCGAATGCGGACCGGCCGACGCACAAGGCATCAGCCGTCTGGGCGGCGATGCCACCGAGGTGTTCCTGTCCATGCTGGAGCCGGACGACGAGGTGGCGCAGGCCGCGGTCAAGCTGATCGAGAACGGCTACCCGGACGTGACGCTGGTGACGCCGCTTGGTCACGAGCCCCCGGGCACCCCGGGACGCCGTTCCGCGGCCTGAAGGAACCGCTGTCCGGAGGCAGGCTCCGGACTATCCCAGTTCGAGCGTCGTCACGCCGAATATCCTGTTGGCGTCGAGCTTCGGCGGCGGGCCTTTGTACATGCGGGTGGTGGTGAAGGTCGGTGAGAAACCCGCCGCGCCGAGTGCCGCGATGAAATCCACCTGGGTGGCCGGTACGTCGATGTTCAGGTCGCCACCCTCGCATATGCTCGCCAGGTCCTCGAGCAATCCGACCGCGGTCTGCATGTCGTCGGCGAAGAGCGGGCCGACCTTGAAGCCGCTGCGGCAGGATCGCGCCACCGCATTGCCAGCCATTCCCCGCGGCGTGATCGCCGCCAGCGCATGGTGCGGCGGCTGCACCCATCGCCGCAGGAAGGAACTCCGGGATGCGGGAAAGCAAAGTGCGTCATAGGCGATGATGTCGGGCATCAGTTGCGACGTCACCATGCGAGGCCGCTCGGCGCCGATGGGCGCGGCTGCGGGGCGCCCGCTGTAGCGGACGGTTTTGTAGGCCGGCGTGAATCCCTTGCTCTGGTAGTTGGCCTGCTGCTCCTCGACGCCATCGAGCCCGATGGTGCGCCCGGCCAGCCGGTCCATGCCCGCGGTCCACACCATCTTGCCGTAACCCTTGCCGCGCATGTCCGGACGGCAGATGTAGAGACCGATGAAACCGAAATCGTGCCCATAGGCCACAGCCGAGATCGCGGCGACCATTTCGTTGCCGACAAAGGCACCGATGAAACCCTCCTGATCCGCTGCCTGGAACATCGCGGCATCTTCAAGGCCGGGATTCCAGCCCTCGGCAGCTGCCCAGTCGACGAGGACGGCCAGTTCTTCAAGCGACAGCGCGCGGATGGTCGGCTTCATGATGCTCATTTCGCAGCGATGATTGCGGTCGAAGGATTTCAGCAGAGATGACCGGTCTTGGCCAGTCGCTTGCATCGGCGCCGCGCTTCGAGGTCGAGGCCTGCCGAAAGCAAGCCCCGGCAAGGCCTAGTTGTCGTCTTCGCGGGGGGCGGGGGCCGGCTGTCCAGCGGCCTTGCGGCGCAGCATCTTGGTCAGCTTCCAGACCATCGGGCTGTTCTTGATAAAAGCCTTCAGCCGCGTGGCCTGGCGAAGCCCCTGTGCCAGCGCGCGGCCCTTCAGCGTCAGCGGGACCAGCACCTCGAAATGCCGGGTTTCGATATCGCACCATAGCCGCTTGTAGGGCTCGTCGCCGACCGAGAAATCATAGACCTCAAAGCCGGTCTCGCAGGCTTCCTGGATGTTGTTGAAGAACAGAAAGTCGCCGGGACTGGTGTGGGCGAGATCGTCCTCGGAGATCGCTCCGAACTCACAGATCACGCGTTTGCCCGAAAAGCTCGATCCCGTGACGGCGCGCAGCCTGCCGGCAACCTCCAGCCCGTGCAGCACGAACGAGGGGTTTTGTTCGGCCAGGGCCTGGCCGAACAATGCCCGGAAGAAAGCGCGCGTGTGGTCGTCGCCGAAGACGTTGGCAATGCCCATTTTGCGGAAGCGGGATTCCTTCATCTCGAAGAAGGCGTCGAGCAGCCTGTGCACCTCTTCCGGTGTGGCGGCCGTGATGCGCCGATGGCTGCCGACGGCCTCGAACTTGCGTGTCTGCGAACGATGCTTCTTGCGTTTGCGCTTGCCGCTCGCCCGCGCCAGCAACGCGTCGAAGCCGCCGTCGAGATCGACGGCCAGCGCAAGGTTGGGGCTGGCAAAATGATCGAACGATGCGAAGGGATTGGCGATGCCGTCGAGATCGGGCAGCAGTCTTTCCAGTGCGATGAGATCGATGTCGGGCCGCGCCCTGGCGATGGCGGCAAGCAACGTCCGGATGGCCGCGACATCCGCCTTGGCCAGCCATTGCGGGTCTGCGGCGGCAAAATTGCCATTGGCGTGTCGGCCGCCCATGAAACGGGCGACCCGGAACGGGCCGCGGCGGGTCACTTCCAGCGCCAACGCCAGGACCGGTTTGCCTCCGAGAGCGAGCGTCGCGACGATCGGATCTGGCCTGACCTGCGTGGCCCAGTTCAGGGTCCATATCGCGCCCTGTGCCGGAGCGCAAAGCGCCGAGCGGCAGAACCCCGCATAGGCCGCGAGCCCCTCGGCGGCGGCAACGCAAACAGACAGCCCGGCGGCATCTTTCGGCAGGGCCCGTGACGAGGCTTCGGTCGCCGTGAGCCGATTGCCGTCAAATGACGCCGATGCGTCAACCATACCTCAATCCTTAGGGCGTATTGATCCCGATTTGGGGTTCGCTCAGGCGTATTCTGTGCTTGGATCAGCCTAGGCGCAAAAGGTGAATGAATGATCGACGGCGGGGAGGCAATCCGGAAACTGGCGCTCAACGTCGCCCGCTATACCGGCCTCGCACCGCTGGCCAGGCCGTTTGTCGGCGGCATCGGCGCCATCCTGATGCTGCACCGCGTGACGGCGACGCCGGAAAAGCCCCACAGCGTCAACCGGCACCTCAACATCTCGCCCAGCTTTCTCGACGCCATGATCGCCGACATGAAGGCGGGCGGCTATGCCTTCGTCTCAATGGACGAGGCGATCGAGCGCATCAAGGCAGGCGGCAAGGGTGGCCGGTTCGCCACCATCACCGCCGACGATGCGTACCGGGACAATTTGACCGAGGCTCTGCCGGTGCTGGAAAAGCACGGCGCGCCGATCACCATCTATGTCGCACCCGGGTTGATCGACGGCACCGCCGATCTGTGGTGGGATGTGGTCGAGGACATCGTCAACGCGTCCGACCGCCTGACCCTGACGACCTCGAACGGCCCGGCGCTTATCGATTGCAAGACCCCCGCCAGGAAACACCAGGCCATCGCCCGGCTGCACACCTACTTCACCACCGAAGTTCGCGAGGAAGATCTGCGGACCGTGCTGCGCGAGCTCGCCAGTGCAAATGGCATCGACGTGGATGCCTCACGCCGGCGCACGCTGATGAACTGGGATGAGATCCGCACCATCGCGGCGCACCCGCTGGTGACGATCGGTGCCCATACCATCAATCACAGCAATCTGAAGCGGCTTTCCGAAGCCGGCGCACGGCACGAGATCGGCGCTGTGAAGGACATGTTGCGGGCTGAGCTTGGCGCCGAGCCCCGTCATTTCGCCTACCCCTATGGCTATGCCAGTGCCGTCGGCTGCCGCGAGGTGGGCTTTGCCCGTGATGCCGGCTATGCCTCCGCCGTGACGACCCGCCACGGCGTGCTGCGCGCCGAGCACGCCGGCTTCCTGCATGCCTTGCCGCGCCTCTCGGTCAATGGCCGCTACCAGAGCCTCGCCCACATCCGCACCATGCTGTCGGGCGTGACGACGCCGCTCGCCAATGCCGGCAAGATGGTCGTGACAATCTGACGGTTTGCCTGGCTAAAGCCAGGCCAAAGCTCAGCGCTTGGCCCGCGGCTCCAGCATCAGCCATTTGATGATGCCCATCGCCGGCAGCACCCAGAGCAGGCCACTGAGCAGGAAGAACAGGAACTGCACCAGCGCGCCGGACTCCGACAGCCGGGCGACCGCGAAGATCGAGGCGACCAGCGCATAGATGATGACCAGTGCCACCAGCAGGAACATTCCGATCAGCTTTTTCAGGCGAATGGGCATGGCTTGGCCTCGTTGATCGCACTCGCTTAAGCCGAACGCGGGGCACGCGCAACCCGCGGCGGACGGCGCGACGGCGTGCCGCGCCGAACGGTCTTGCCAGCACGGGTGCGATGGTCCACCAATCCGCGACCTCAACCTGCCGGGAATAGATCATGGCTGCCATTTCAGCCGCCGCGCCGTACGTGGCCCGCGACCGCGACCTGCACAACCGCGCACTGCTGCGCGGCTGGCTTTATGTCGTGCTTCTGGTTCTGTTCGCGCTGGTGCTGGTCGGGGGCGCCACCCGCCTTACCGAGTCCGGCCTGTCGATCACGCAATGGCAGCCGATCCATGGCGTCATTCCGCCGCTCAACGATGCCGAGTGGCAAGAGGAATTCCAGCGCTACCAGCAGATCCCGCAATACACCGAGCTCAACAAGGGCATGAGCATCGAGGCGTTCAAGTCGATCTTCTGGTGGGAATGGGCACATCGCCTGCTGGCACGCAGCGTCGGCCTGGTCTTTGCCGTGCCGCTGCTGGCCTTCTGGGCGATGCGACGCATCGAGCGCGGCCTTGGGCCCAAGCTGGTCGGGATTCTGCTCCTCGGCGGTTTGCAGGGGGCCATCGGCTGGTGGATGGTGGCCTCGGGCCTGGTCGACCGCGTGTCGGTGAGCCAGTACAGGCTGGCGACGCACCTGACGCTGGCGGCGCTGATCTTCACCGCCACCATGGTCGTGGCGCGTGGATTGGCGCCGCATTCCGAACCCGCCGCCGATCGCTCGACGCGGCGCCTGGCCGGCTTCATCGTACTGTTGGCGCTGATCCAGATCTATCTCGGCGGCCTGGTCGCCGGCCTCGACGCCGGCATGAGCTACAACACCTGGCCGCTGATGGACGGCAGGATCATCCCGGGCGATCTGCTGATCCTCGAGCCGGCATGGCGCAATTTCTTCGAGAGCCCGAAAACGGTTCAGTTCGTCCACCGGCTCGGCGCCTACACGGTCTTCGCCGTCGCGCTCTGGCACATGATCGCGACGCGTCGGCGGCTGCCCGGGTCGACCCATGCGCGCCGCGCGACGCTGCTGTTTGTGCTGGTGCTGGTGCAAGCCTCGATCGGCATCGGCACGCTGCTGATGCAGGTGCCGCTGCATATGGCGCTGACGCACCAGGGTTTTGCGCTGATCGTGCTGGGCTTTGCCGCCGCGCATTGGCGCGGCACCAAGGGTGCTTACCCCCTGCCGCACCAGGTTGCGCTCCGGACCTGATCGCGAGCCGATCGGTCGATCACATCCAGAATTCGTTGGACTGCGTGGTCTTCTCGCCGTCGAATTCCGCCTGGCGCAAGGTGGCGGCGGATGGGGTGGACTGGCTATGGGCTGCCTTGGCAGCCTTGTCGGCGTCGGCAAGCGATTACCGCTCCCGTCCACGGACTTAGAAAGCGGCCCGCACCGTCCGGATCGCCGCGGCTATCGACAGTTCGCGGTTCTCCTCGACCGCGTTGTCGTCCTCGTGATGCCAGGCCGCGGACAGGCAGCCATAGGCGATGGCGTGGTCCAGCATCGCTGCGGGTGTCTGCTTCAGCGTCATGGCAAAGACTTCGGCCATATGCGCGATCCGCTCCGGATCGAGGCAGAGTGCGTCACGATCGAGCGGATTGTAGAACATGTTGGCGGCGTCGAAGCCGGGGTCGCCGAGCACGCCCTTCGGATCGATCGCCAGCCAGCCGCGCGGGCCATGCAGGATGTTCTGGTGGTGCAGGTCGCCGTGGAGCGGCCTGACATTGCGCGGGTCGGCCAGCAATCGATCTGCGATTGCGGCGGCCTCGACATACAGGCTGCCGTGGCCGTTGGCGCGATCGGTTGCGGCTTTCTTGAAAAGGCTGGCGAACCGCTCCCTGAGCGGCTGAAGCTCGGACGGGAAGGAGTGCTTCGATGGCGAGAGCAGCCTTGCCATCATCTCGGCGGCGATTTCGGTGGCGATTTTGTCGCCTTGCTCATCGAGAACCTTGGAAAGCAGTGTTTCGCCGGCAAATTCGAGCAGCATGCTGTGGCCATCGCGACCAAGCAGGCGTACCGCGCCTTCGCCGCGCCGCCAGGCAAGGAAATGCTCGCCGCGCAACTCGTCGGCGACGTCGTCGAAAGGCTTGAGCGCCTTGACGATCGCCGGCGAGCCATCCTCGCGCCGCACCTTCCAGATGCGGCTCGAGAACGTCTCGGCGATGAGTTCTGGCGCGCTGACCTTCCAGCGCGCCGGGAAGGCTGGTGCGTCCATTAATGCATGTCGCTCAAAAGTGGCCCCGAAAGACGACGCGCTTTAGGTCCCGAGCATCAGGTCCATGTTCTGGACGGCAGCACCCGACGCGCCCTTGCCGAGATTGTCGTAGACCGCCAGCAGCAGTGCCTGCGCGCGTTTGTCGTTGGCAAAGACATAGACCTTCATGCGGTTGGTGCCGTTGTAGATCTCCGGATCGATGTCCGGCATGCGCTCCAGATGCGCGTAAGGCGCCACCTCGACCACGCCGCCCTTGATTGCGGCGAAATGGTCGGCAATCGCCGCATGCAGTTCCGCACCGCTCGGCACGTGATCGAGGCCGCCGAGCTGCAGCGGCACCACGGTGATCATGCCTTGGGCGAAATTGCCCACGGCCGGCTGCATGATCGGGTCATGCGACAGCTTCGCATAGGCCCGCAATTCCGGCACGTGCTTGTGCTGCAGGGTGAGGCCGTAGGGCAGGAACTCCGAAGCATCTTCGCCCTTGGCGACATAATCCTCGATCATCGGACGCCCGCCGCCCGAATAGCCCGAAATGCCGTTGACGGTGATCGGGAAATCCGCCGGCAGCAGGCCAGCGGTGACCAGCGGCCGCAGCGTCGCGATCGGTCCTTGCGGCCAGCAGCCGGGGTTGGCGATACGCTTGGCCGAGGCGATCGTCTTCGCCTGATCCCTGTCCATTTCAGCGAAACCATACGCCCAGCCCTCGGCCACGCGATGCGCGGTCGACGCATCGATGACCTTGGTCGTGTCATTGGTGATCAGCGAGACGCTTTCCTTCGCCGCGTCGTCCGGCAGGCACAGGATCGCGATATCGGCGGCATTGAGGAATTCGGCGCGTGCGGCCGTTTCCTTGCGGCGCTCGGCGGGAATGGAAATGATCTCGAGGTCGCCGCGCTCGGCAAGCAGCGCCCGGATCTGCAGGCCGGTGGTGCCGTGCTCGCCGTCGATGAAGATTTTCGGTTTCATTGCCTGATCAAATTCCCTGAGATTTCAAGACTATATGCCGTTACCATGATTCACCGCGGCACCGTTGTGGTTGCCGTTGTTCAGTTCTTCGAGCCGGGCCTTCCGCTCCGCCAGCAGGCCGAGATACTGCATGGCCACCATCGAGCCGGCAATCGCCGTTATATCGGCGTGATCATAGGCCGGCGCAACCTCCACGACATCAGCGCCGACAATATCGACCTGGTTGAGCTGTCGCAGCGTCGACAGGATCTTAGCCGAGGACGGTCCGCCTGCAACCGGCGTGCCCGTGCCCGGTGCATAGGCCGGATCGAGGCAGTCTATGTCGAACGTCAGATACGTCTTCTTGCCGCCGGTGCGGTCGACGATGGCGTAGGCGATGTCGGACGCGCGCATCTCCTCGATTTCGTGGCCATGGAGAATCTTGATGCCGAACGTGTCGGGGGCATGGGTGCGGATGCCGATCTGGATCGACC
Organism: Mesorhizobium sp. B1-1-7; assembly: GCF_006442705.1. Classification (NCBI taxonomy): domain Bacteria; kingdom Pseudomonadati; phylum Pseudomonadota; class Alphaproteobacteria; order Hyphomicrobiales; family Phyllobacteriaceae; genus Mesorhizobium; species Mesorhizobium sp. B1-1-7. The sequence goes on from NZ_VFWQ01000011.1 coordinate 30,854, forward strand.
GGTCGGGATCGATGATGCCTTCCTTGACCGCGCGGCCGACGAAGGAACCGTGGTCGATGCGCTTGCCGTCGTCCTCCCACGTGTCCTGATGCGCGTCGAACTGCACCAGGGCGAGCGGTCCGTGGATTGCGGCATGCGCCTTGAGCAGCGGCCAGGTGACGAAATGGTCGCCGCCAAGCGTCAGCAGGAAGGCGCCCGACTTCAGGATCTTGGCCGCCTCGCGCTCGATCGTGCCCGGCGTCTTCTGGTGGTTGCCCGAGTCGAGCAGGCAATCGCCATAATCGACCACCGCGAGGTGCTCGAACAGGTCGCGCGAAAAGGGATATTGCGGGTCGTTGTCGAGGATCGCCGAGGCACGGCGTATAGCCTGCGGCCCGAAGCGCGCGCCTGGCCGGTTGGTGACGGCGGCATCGAACGGAATGCCCCACACGACCGCATCCGCGCCCTTCACGTCCTTCGTATATTTGCGCCGCATGAACGACAGCGCGCCGGAATAGGTCGGCTCGAACGCAGCGCCTGTTTTGGAGCGGGCGGTGAAGGCATGGTCGATGGTCTTGGTCGCCATTAATGGTCCTCGGTTTTCATCGGGGTGCAACAACTACAGAACCGGCATGGAAGATGCCAGTCACAGCTTGGGGAGACGAAACCGCGCCGCCCGGGTGCCACGGCAAGACAGGATTTGTACCATCATGACGCAAACAGCGTTTCTTAATCCGTCCCGTGCCGTGGTGTCGACCCACGCCGGCACGATCGCCGGCGAACGCTTCCAGGTTCTCGATTCCTGGCGCGGGATCTGCGCGCTGCTGGTGGCGCTGTTTCACTTCCCGACCGCTTCGGTGATCTCGCAGAGCCGTTTCATCGGTTCGTCCTATCTTTTCGTCGACTTCTTCTTCGTGCTTTCCGGCTTCGTCATCGCCAGCAGCTACGCCGATCGCCTGAGCCAGCCGGCACAGGCCGCTCGCTTCGCGCTGGTGCGTTTCGGCCGTATCTATCCCCTGCATCTCACCATGCTTGCGGCCTTTGCCGGGTTCGAACTGCTGCGGCTGATGCTGCCGCAACTGCATGGCGCCGGCGCTGCTCCGTTCACCGGCGGGTTCGACCTGAAAAGCCTGCTTGCCAATCTTCTCCTGCTGCAAGGTGTCGGCTTCGAGGATCGCCTGACCTGGAATGCACCAAGCTGGAGCATTTCGGCGGAGTTCTTCGCCTATCTCCTGTTCGCTGGCGTCGTCTTCATCGCCGGCGCGCGTGCCTGGATATGGTTCGTCGCCGCCGCTGTCACGGCGCCGCTGTTCCTGCTCGGCTTCTCCACGCATCATATGGATGTGTCCTATGATTTCGGCTTCATCCGTTGCCTCTACGGCTTCTCGCTCGGCGCCTCGCTGGCCTGGTTTCAGCATGATTCCATTGCAGCGGCGCGACAGGTTCTCGTCAGCAGCGGCCCGCGGATGAGCTGGACCCTTGCCGAAATCGTCATGGTGGCGGTCATTGCCTTTTTTGTCTCGCTGGCGGGCAGCAATGATTTTGGCATCGCGGCCCCGCTGGTGTTCGCGCTGGCGCTGTTTCTGTTCGCCCACGAAGGCGGCTGGATTTCAGCTCTGCTGAGGGCGCCGTTCATGCTGACGCTCGGCGCGCTGTCCTACTCGATCTACATGGTCCATATCTTCGTCCAGGCGCGGCTGATCAATGTCGCCGGGCTCGTCGAGCGCAAGCTCGGCCTCGGCCTTGTCGGCGACATCGTGCTGCGCGGCCAACCTGCGACCGGTTTCGGTGCCGGTTGGGTCGGGATAGCCGCGATCGTTCTCATGCTCGCTGCCACCGTCGCGCTATCCTGGATCACCTGGCGCTTCGTCGAGATGCCGGCGATGGCATGGTTTCGCCGGCGAGCGAAACGCATCTGACGCACGGCCATTGAGGATTCCGCTAGCCGGCTTCGTTCACCTGGATGTCACGGGCATCGCCTATCCGGATTTCGATCCGGCAAGGAGCGATTCTCGATGCGGACCATCTGGCTGAGCGTTCTGTTTTCCACGGCACTCGCGGCCACCTGCGGCCAGGCCTTGGCCGGTGAGACCCGCGCCGGGCAGATACTCGACCGCTTCGAACACGCCAACCAGTGGCGGGACCACGTCATGGTGGCCGCGCATCGCGCCGGCAGCATGCAGACCGGCAAGACACTCTATGCGGAAAATTCGCTCGCGGCTGTCGAAGGCTCGATCGCCATGGGCGCCGAGATCGTCGAGGTCGACATCAGGCGCTCGAAGGACGGCGAGTTCGTGGTTATGCATGACAGTTGGCTCGACCGCACGACGACCTGCAAGGGCGAGGTGGTGAAATACACGCTGGCCGAACTGAGGACCTGCCGGCTGGTGATCGAGGGTACTCGCGCCGTCACCAACGAAACGGTTTCGACGCTGCGCGAAATGCTGATGGCGACCCGGGACAGGATCCTCATCAACCTCGACAATAAGCTCGAGGTCGGTGACCTCCCAGGCATGATCGCGGTGGCCCGCGATCTCGGGATGGCGGACCAGGTCATCGTCAAGGAGAACCTATGGAACCAGGGCAGGATCACCGCGGCAAAGGCCGCCATGGCTGCGGTCGGCGGCGTCCAGTTTATGCCGATCATCGCCGATGACGCGGTGCATGATGCCGGTTTCGCCGAGACGGTCGACCATGCTTTTGCGCCGCGTGCGATCGAACTGATCAACTGGCGCGCAGGCGCCGAGACGCTGACCGAAACCGGCGGACCGCTGTTCAGCACGCGCATGCGGGCCGCCGCGGTGCGGGGCAACTGGCACATCTGGGCCGACACCTATGCCATCGCTGGCAAGCCGGGCGGCTTCCTGGCCGGCGGCCGTGGCGACGAACTGGCGGTACAGGCCAGCCTGCCGCGCGAAGCCTGGGGTTTTTGGGCCGACCGCGGCGCCACCATCATCCAGACCGACGAACCGAAGGCGGCAATCGGCTGGCTGGCGGCGAACGGCTACCGCGTGCCTTATGCCGATGAGGTACGGCCGGTTGAGGCCGCCAGCACCGCCAGCATCAACTAGGAAAAAATAGGAAATCCGACGCTGGCGCCATCACCCCACCCGGCGCTGCGCGCCGACCTCCCCATCGAGGGGAGGTGGGGCGCCAGGTTTTGGTCGGTCACCAACCCCGACCGTTCCGACACTGCATTGACCGGTGCAAAACACGCCTTCTTCTACCTCCCCTTGATGGGGAGGTCGCGCCGCAGGCGCGGGCGGGCTTCTACCTCCCCTTGATGGGGAGGTCGCGCCGCAGGCGCGGGCGGGGTGACTGCCGAGCCGCAAACAAAAAGGCCACCCGGAGGCGGCCTTTTCGATTGTCCAAACTGCGATGCGCTTAGCGCTTCGAGAACTGGAACGAGCGGCGGGCCTTCGCCTTGCCGTACTTCTTGCGCTCGACGACGCGGCTGTCGCGGGTCAGGAAGCCGCCCTTCTTGAGCACGGCGCGCAGCGCAGGCTCATAGTAGGTCAGCGCCTTGGAGATGCCGTGACGCACAGCACCGGCCTGGCCGGAGAGGCCGCCGCCGACGACAGTGGCGACGATGTCGTACTGGCCCGCACGGTTGGAGGCGATGATCGGCTGGTTGAGGATCATCTGCAGGACCGGGCGCGCGAAATAGGTCGCGAATTCCTTGTCGTTGACGACGATCTTGCCGGAGCCCGGCTTCACCCAGACGCGCGCGATGGCGTTCTTGCGCTTGCCGGTGGCATAGGCGCGGCCCGACTTGTCGAGCTTCTGGACGTGGACGGGTGCCGCGGCCTGCGTATTGGTGTTGCCGGTGGCGGCGCCCAGTTCTGCGAGCGAGGAAAGCTCAGCCATCTTATGCGACCTTCTTGTTCTTGGAATTCAGCTTGGCCACGTCGAGGACTTCTGGCTGCTGGGCGACATGCGGATGCTCGGCACCTGCATAGACGCGCAGGTTCTTCATCTGGCGACGGCCGAGCGGGCCACGCGGCACCATGCGCTCGACGGCCTTCTCGACGACACGCTCGGGGAAACGGCCCTCGAGCAGCTGGCGCGCGGTGCGCTCCTTGATGCCGCCGGGGTGGCCGGTGTGCCAGTAATAGACCTTGTCGGTGAACTTCTTGCCGGTGAACACCACCTTGTCGGCATTGATGACGATGACGTTGTCGCCGTCGTCGACATGCGGGGTGAAGGTCGGCTTGTGCTTGCCGCGAAGATGATTGGCGATGACAGTGGCGAGACGGCCGACGACGAGACCCTCGGCGTCGATCAGGATCCACTTCTTCACCACATCCGCAGGCTTCTGCGAAAAGGTTGTCATGTTTTCTGCTCTCGGTTTGGACCTTCCCCAATCCACAAACGATAAGGAAGGCGTTTCTTGTTGCTTGGATTGGCGAAAAGCACTTGCCCGCCGTCAATAACAAAACGGCGGCCTTTGCGGGCCGCTGCTTCGTGAGGGCTTATAGGGGAGAAGGGTAGCCCTCGTCAAGCATCATAGGCGGTCAACGAAAACGAAAAACCGTTAAATTTCAAGTGTTAAACTATGTGGTATTATTTTACAACACGGCCTACCGCCAAAACGGCCGGTATTTCGCTCACCGCCGGCCACTCGTCACTGCAAGCAGGAGTCTGATGCCGACGGCGACCATAATGGCTCCGGCCAGCCTTCCCTGCCACACGACGAAGCTGCTTCGGCGCGACAGCCAGCCGCCGACCGCGCCGGACGTCAGCGCGACGGCGCCGAGGACAACCATTCCCATCATCTTCATAGTCGTGCCGAGAATGATGAACTGCAACGCCGCTGGACCGGCCCAAGGGTGAACGAATTGCGGCAGCATCGCTAACATGAAGGCAAGCGTCGTCGGATTGGTGAGATTGCAGATCATGCCCTGCCGGAAAGCGGCTGCAGTGCCACCGGTGTTGGCAAACGCAAAGGTACGACTTTCATCCTGCCGGCGCGCCAACAGGAATTTGACCCCGATGGCGATCAGATAGATGGCGCCGACGATTTGGAGAAAGCTGTAAAGAGGCGGCGAGGATGTGATCAGCGTGGCAAGTCCCATCGCAAGTAATGGAATTTGCACGACGCCGGCCGATACGCAGCCTGTCGCGGCCGCCAGCGCGTGGCGCCAGCCCTGTCCGACGCCGCGACTGATCACAAGCATCATATCGGGCCCGACGCCGGAAAGCTGGTAGGCAAGCACGGCGCCGAGAAAGGCAAGGTATGTGGTCAGATCGGGCATGCCGCAAAACGGACGTGTCGATCGGGAGTTCCGGCCAGGATGCCGGATCGGCCTTCTCCGTGTCAGCGTTTCGGCGGGATCGAATAGGTCCCCGTCGCGTGCGCGATCGTGTGTCCGCCCTCGCCGGCGACGATGTCGATGTCGAACACCATCAGGCTCTTTCCCAGCTTCAGGATGCGGCAGTTGCCATCGATCGGTCCTGTCCCGGCCTTGCGGACGAAGTTGATGTTGAGGTTGGTGGTGACCGAGAGTGCATCCGGCCCGGCATGGCTGAGCACGCAGACATAGCCGCCTATGTCGGCCAGCGTGAACAGGGCAGGGCCGGACACCGTGCCGCCCGGACGAAGATGCCGTTCGCCGGCATTGAGCCGCACGATGCAGCCGCCCGGAAAGACGTCGATCGCTTCATAGGCCGCGACTCTTTCGTTAAGCTGCGGAAACTCGGCTTCCATCAGCGCATTCACCTGCTGTGCGTTCAGCACCGGCTTGAGGTTAGTCTGGGCGGGCATGTCGGTCTCTCGTTTTGCGCCGGACCCTGTATGAGCGCAGCCGCCCGTTTCTGGCAACACCTCCGTCCGTCTGGCGCAAGCGATCGGTGTTGGACGAAACCCGATCCGGTATTAGATAGTCAGGCAGCCCGAGCGGAATCGCGGAGACCTTAACATGGCCGAAATCCTTGCCATCAAGCCTGCCGCTGTCGAGGGGCCGGTCGCGACCCGGCTGGACAAGGGCGTGCTGCGCCTCATGCTGGCCAATCCGCCCGCCAACGCCCTGTCGCTGGCGGTGATGGCGGCGCTGACGGCGGAACTCGAACGCGCCAAGGCCGACAAGGCCGTGCGCGTCATCGTGCTGTCGGCGGCAGGCAAGGTGTTCTGCGCCGGCCATGACCTCAAGGAGATGACGGCGCGGCGTGCCGACGCCGATCGCGGCAAGGCCTTCTTCGAAGAGACGTTTGCCGCCTGCGCCACGTTGATGCAGGCGATCGTGCGGCATCCGCTGCCTGTCATCGCCGAGGTCGACGGCCTGGCGACGGCCGCCGGGCTGCAACTGGTCGCCAGTTGCGACCTGGCGATCGCCTCGCATGAAGCGACCTTCTGCACGCCGGGCGTCAACATCGGCCTGTTCTGCTCGACGCCGATGGTGGCGCTGTCGCGCAATGTCTCGCGCAAGCAGGCGATGGAGATGCTCTTGACCGGTGAGACGATCGATGCTGCCACTGCCAAGGACTTCGGCCTGGTCAACCGTGTCGTGCCGCGCGAGTACCTGAATCAGATTGTCACCAAATACGCGCAAACCATTGCTTCCAAATCGTCTTTGGTGGTGAAGACCGGCAAGGAAGCCTTTTACGCCCAGGCCGAGATGGGATTGGCGGACGCCTATGCGCATACCGGCCGCGTCATGGTCGAGAACATGCTGGCGCGCGACGCGCAGGAGGGCATCGGTGCCTTCATCGGCAAGCGCAAGCCGGAATGGATGGACGAGTAAGGGAGACGCATTCATGGAACCGCGCATCTCCATCATCACCATCGCCACCGACGATCTCGATCGCGCGGTGCGTTTCTACGAGGCGATGGGGCTGAAACGGCATGCCGGCATCACCGAAGGCGTCGCCTTCTTCCAGATGGGGGGCGTCATTCTCGGCCTGTTCCCGCGCGAAAGCGCCGAGCAGGATTCCGGCGTCTCCTTCACCGGGGCGCCGTCCGCCGTCTATCTCGCCTACAACACCCGCTCTGATGCCGAGGTCGACGAGGTGCTCGCCATGGCGGAAAAGGCTGGCGGCCGCATCGTCAAGCCGGCCGGCCGCGCTTTCTGGGGCGGCTGGTACGGCTATTTTGCCGACGCCGACGGCCATGTCTGGGAAGTGGCGCACAATCCGGCCTTTCCAATCGCGGAAGACGGCACGATTTCGCTGCCCGAATGATGCAGCCCCGGCGATGCTGACCAAGTGATGGCCCACCGCAAGCAGCTGACGCGGCTCAAGGCACCCTATCTCAAACGCATCCTGCTCGATCCCGCGCGCGTGAACGATTGGGAAAAATACCCGTGGAGTCTGCCGCTGTTTCGCGGCCGTGCCTTCGAACTGGAATTCACCACGCCGATCACCATCATTGTCGGCGAGAACGGCACCGGCAAATCCACCTTGCTCGAGGCGATCGGGGCGCTGGCCGGTTACGACGAGGCTGGCGGCGGCAAGGGTTACCGGCCGGTCGACCATTCCAGCGCCATCGACAAGAGTGGCGCCGCGCTGGCGAACACGTTCCGTGGCCACTGGCTGCCGAAGGTCACCGCCGGCTGGTTCTTCCGCGCCGAATCCTTTTATTCCGTCGCGCGCTACCTCGACCAGGCAGCGCTGGAAGACCCTTTCAAGCCGCCGCCGCCGGATTTCCTGTCCTGGTCGCATGGCGAGGGCTTCATCCGCTTTTTCGAGGAACGCTGCCGCAGGCAAGGCGTCTATATCCTCGACGAGCCCGAGAGCGCGCTCTCCCCGTCGCGCCAGATCGAACTGCTCAAGATGCTGCGACGCATGGACCAGTCGGGCACCGCGCAAGTGATCATGGCGACGCACGCGCCGCTGCTGATGGCCTGTCCCGGCGCGCGGCTGTTCCGCATCAGCCGGTTCGGGCTCGAGCCCGCCGACTTTCGCGACACGGACCATTTTCGCATGCTGCGCGATTTCAGCAATGACCCGGATGGTTTTCTCACCGAGGCGTTGTATGAGGACGAGGCATGAATCACGATAGCTACGACAACACCTACATCGGCGGCATCCTCAATTCGGTGAAGACCATCGCCATGGTCGGCGCGTCGGCCAATGACGTCAGGCCAAGCTATTTCGTGCTCAAATACCTGCTGGCCAAGGGGTTTTCGGTATTTCCGATCAATCCTGGCCAGGCCGGCAAGGAAATCCTTGGCCGCATGACCTATGCCAGGCTGGCCGACATTCCGGAGCCGATCGACATGGTCGACATCTTTCGCGCGCCGGCGGCGGTGCCAGGCATCGTCGACGAGGCGTTGCGGCTCGATCCCCTGCCGAAAGTGATCTGGATGCAGCTTGGCGTGCGTCATGACGAGGCGGCCGCACGTGCCGAGGCCGCCGGCATCAAGGTGGTGATGAACCGCTGCCCTAAGATCGAGTACGGCAAGCTCTCCGGCGAGATCGGCTGGACCGGGGTTAATTCCGGCGTCCTGTCGTCGAAGAAGCCGCTGATGCGCCAGGGCTTTCAGAGCTTTGGTGTGCGCCAGAAATAGGCAGCAGCAAAAGCGCAAAATTATTCCGGCAAAAGCCGTATTTCCCTTCGGCTTGGTCGAAGGTCCCACGCCGAAGGGTATTTTCTTCTTTGCATTCCGGGCCGGGCTTCGCCAAGAATGCCCGGCGATTTTCAGAAGGTTTTTTAGGGAGGTTTCCGTGACCCGTACGCCCGGTTTCAATACGCTCGCCGTCCATGCCGGCGCCAAGCCCGATCCGGCCACCGGCGCGCGCGCCACGCCGATCTACCAGACCACGTCCTTCGTCTTCGACGATGCCGACCATGCCGCCTCTCTCTTCGGCCTGAAGGCCTTCGGCAACATCTACACCCGCATCATGAACCCGACGCAGGCTGTGCTCGAAGAGCGCGTCGCCGCACTCGAAGGCGGCACGGCTGCCCTTGCGGTGGCATCCGGCCATGCCGCGCAGGTGATCGTGTTCCACAATCTGATGCAGCCGGGCGACAATTTTGTCGCCGCCAATAAGCTTTATGGCGGATCGATCAACCAGTTCGGCCATGCCTTCAAGAATTTTGGCTGGGAGGTGCATTGGGCCGAAGCCAATGACGTCTCGACCTTCGAAAGCCAGATCGACGACAGGACCAAGGCGATCTTCATCGAGAGCCTGGCCAATCCTGGCGGTACCTTCGTCGATATCGAGAAGATCGGCGAAATCGCGCGCAAGCATGGCCTGCCGCTGATCGTCGACAACACGCTTGCCTCGCCCTACTTGATCCGGCCGATCGAGCACGGCGCCGACATCGTCGTCCATTCGCTGACTAAGTTCATCGGCGGCCATGGCAATTCGATCGGCGGCGTCATCGTCGATGGCGGCACCTTCGACTGGTCGAAGTCGGGCAAATACCCGATGCTGTCGGAACCGCGCCCCGAATATGGCGGCCTCGTGCTGCACGAGACCTTCGGCAATTTCGCTTTCGCCATTGCCGCGCGCGTGCTCGGCCTGCGCGATCTCGGCCCGGCGATCTCGCCGTTCAACGCGTTCCTCATCCTGACCGGCCTCGAAACCTTGCCGCTGCGCATGCAGCGCCATTGCGACAACGCGATCACCGTCGCCGGCTGGCTGTCCAACCATCCCAAGGTCGCCTGGGTGAATTATCCCGGTCTTCCCAGCGACAAGAACAACGCGCTGCAGAAGAAATATTCGCCGCAAGGTGCCGGCGCCGTGTTCACCTTCGGCCTCAAGGGCGGCTATGAGGCCGGCGTCAAGTTCGTCGAGGCGCTCGAACTGTTCTCGCATTTGGCCAATGTCGGCGACACCAAGTCGCTGGTCATCCACCCGGCGTCGACCACGCACCGCCAGCTTTCCGACGAGCAGAAGGTCAAGGCCGGCGCCGGTCCGGATACCGTGCGGCTTTCCATCGGCATCGAGGATGTCACCGACATCGTCGCCGACCTGGAACAGGCGCTCGCCAAGGTCTGATTTGAATGAGTAGTGAGTAGTGAGTAGTGAGTAGTGAGTAGTGAGTGGAAGCGCTCCCGTCGACGTTCGGGTGGCTAGCCACTAATCACGACTGACGACTACTCACTGTGGGAGGCAAGTCTTGTCCGCGCATTACCTGACAATATCGACCGACAGCGTCGAACCCGAATCCGGCGCGCCGGCGCCGGATCGGCTGATCTCGGGCGATCCGCAATTCCGCACCTGGAATGTCGAGGAGCGGGACGGCGGCCTCTACGCAGGCGTCTGGGAATCGACGCCAGGCAAGTGGCGCATCGTCTATGACGAATGGGAATTCTGCCACATCCTGTCCGGGGTCTCGATAATCGCGGAAGAGGGCGGCGAGGCGCGCACGGTCAGGGCAGGCGACAGTTTCGTACTGAGGCCGGGCTTCAAGGGCAGCTGGGAAGTGCTTGAAACGACACGCAAGGAGTATGTGATCAAGCTGTGATCACTTCGCCGGAAACTGGCCGAGACAGGCTTCCGAAGCCTTGTCATGGGCGGTCAGCAAATTGGCGTCCTTGGCTTCGAGATCGGCGTCGGCAATCTCGTCGCGATAATATCGCGTCAACAGGTTCAGCCCTTCCTGGGCGATACCCTGGGTCGGCATTTCCCGCGCCAGACAGCCGCAGAGGCTGAGTGCGCGGTCCGGCGAGCCGACCTTGCGGTTGGTCAGGATGAAATCCTGGGCCGGGCAGGCGGCGATGAAGTCGTTGAAATCCAGCCCCTGTTGCGGCTGGTCGCCATGGTTGAAGTAGGCCGGCTGCCACTGGCTCTTGCCGCTGACGACGTCGCAGCCGGTTGCGGTGTCGCTTGCCTTCGTGGTGACGGCTTGCCAGGCTTTCTCCTTGTCGCCGCTGGGATACTCGAAATTCTCGCCCAGCGAGGCGGCATACTGGTCAAGGTCGTCCTGGGTGAAGCCGATCGCCTGAAACCGGTTGAACTGGCATTGGCATTCACCGGCAACCCGTTCAGCCTCGCCCTCTTCTGGCTGTTCGCTGGATTTGCTTTTTTGGCAGGCGGCGATGAAGACGGCGCCGTCGAGCGACGTGGCGGGGAAGGTCGAGACTTCAGCGTAGTGGTCGCCGGTCCAGCCAAACAGCTTCTGGTCGAGTTGCAGGTCGATGAAGCCGTTGCGCTTGAAAGCACCGAGCGCGACCCTGTCTGGAGGCGTCAGCCTCGCACCGGGGATGTCACCGAGAACCTCACGGTAGCCATCGCCTTCCAGCACGAACAGGAAAAGCCCGCATTTCACCCCGTCGCAGGCGGGATCCGCGACGTAGGCGTAGATTTCGGACAGACCGTCGAGGTTGAAGTCGACCTCATAGGCCGAGAACTTGTCCGCGGGCACGGCAGCACCCGTCTGGCGCTCCAGCAGGCCAGCCGCCATCGCCCTGGCGATGGCATCGCTGTTTTCCTGCGGGATGTTTTCCGGCTGCTGCGCCTGGGCGTGCGCCAGGCATGCGCATAGCAATGCCGATGCGAACGCCGTCGCCAGTTTGGAAAACAGTCTCATCGCGCAGCCCCAGGCCCGCGATCGTTCAAAAGCCGACAGCGAGCGTTTCCAGCCCATGGAAATGGTAAGTGTCGCGGAAGCGCGGGCTTTCGGCAAGATGCAGCTTTGGCTGGCGCTCGAACAAGGTCTTCAGCGACACCTGCAATTCGAGCCGGGCGAGCGGCGCGCCGATGCAGAAATGGATGCCCGCGCCGAAGGACACGTTCTTCTGGTCTGTCCGGTCCGGCCGGAAGTCCTGCGGGTCGGCAAAGGCCCGCGGGTCGTGATTGGCCATGCCGAGCAAGAGCCCGATCGTCTGGCCCGGCTGCACGACGATGCCTGGCGCCACTTCGATCTCCTGATAGGCGTATCGGGTGAACATGTGCAGCGGTGCGTCGAAGCGGAGGCATTCCTCGACTGTTGCAGCGGTAGCTTCCGGCGAGGTGAAGAAGCGGCGCGGGTCGCCCTGTTGCGCTAGGATCGAGCGCACCGCATTGCCGGTCTGATGCACGGTCGCTTCATGGCCGGCGTTCAGCAGCAGGATGGCCGACGACACCATCTCGTCCTCCGACAGTCTTTGGCCGTCTTCCTGCGCCGAGATCAGCAGCGACAGCAGGTCGTCACCCGGGTTCTTGCGCCGCTCGGTGATGTAGCCGCGCAGGAAATCGGCAAATTCGCCCGCGGCGCGGTTGGCCGTTTCCTCGGTCTCGCGGGTGCGGCCATGGATGTACATGGCGACCATTTGATGTGACCAGTCGAGCAGTTGCGGCCCCATCTCGACAGGCACGCCGAGCATTTCGGCGATGATGGTGATCGGCAACGGCGCCGCGAAGGCGGGCAAAAGGTCGACCAGGCCGGCCGGATCGAAACGGTCGATCAGCTCATTGGCGAGCGCTTCGACACGCGGCCGCAGCCGTTCGACCTGGCGCGAGACGAAGGCGCGATTGACCAGTGTTCGCAGCCGGGTGTGCACCGGCGGTTCCAGCTCCAGCATGGAGTTCGCTTCGATGCCGTCGAAGGCCTTGAGATGGCTTCTGTCCTGGCCGACGCCCCGGCTGTCGGGAATGCCAGCCGGGTTCTGGCGGCCGAAGCGGCGGTCGCGCAGCAGCCGGTTGACGTCGTCGAAGCCGCCAAAGCACCAGAAACCGAACTCCTCCCAGAAAAATCCATTCGATACGCCGTGCAGGTGTGCATAGGCCTCGTACGGGTTGAGGAAGAAAGCTGGCTCGTGCGGGTCGAGCCGCAGGTGGCGGGTGGCTGGATCAAAGGCCAGATAGGGGAGCGTCGATTTGGTCATGCCAGACCCATAGCGCGGCTTGCCAGCCTCATTCCAGACCGTATGTTGGCGCCCGATAGCCTATGAGTTGAGCCAGCCGGCGCGACTGCGGAAGGTCTCGGCGGCTCAGCGATTGAGCTCTTCGGCGGCGGCAATGACTTCCGATACAATGGCCCGTACGTCATCCGGGGCCGTCCGGTGATTGACGAAACATGCCCGCAGCACGAACTGACCATTGATCGTCGCATTCGACAGATACACCCGGCCGCGCGCGATCACGCGTCGGAGGATCGCTTCATTGTCCTTCGAGCGGTGACGGAAGCAGACCGCGCTCAGCGACACGGGCGCAAGCTGTTCCAGCTCTGGATGCAGCGCGATTGTTTGCGCCAACATTTGCGCATGATCGAGATCGCGCCTGATGGCTTCGCGATAGGCACCGCGTCCGTGAAACTGCAGCGACATCCAGAGCTTCAGCGCGCGGAAGCGTCGGGACAGCTCGATCGACTCCTCAAAGAACGCAAATGCTTCGGTGGGATCTTCGCTCAATATCCTGACATAGTCGTCGCTATGCGAGAAAGTCGTGCGCGCAATGTCTGGATGACGGTTGAGCAGGCAGCCGCAATCGAGTGGTTGATACAGCCATTTGTGCGCGTCGAGCGACAGCGAATCCGCCAAGGACAATCCCTGGAACTTTTCCGGCACTGCCAGGGCCGCCATCCCGCCATAGGCACCATCGACGTGCATCCACAGCGCCTCCTTGCGGGCAATGTCCGCGATTTCAAGGAGGGGATCGATTGCGCCGGAGACGATGGTGCCGACCGTGGCCACGATGGCGATAGGCACGTTTCCGGCCTCGCGGTCGGCGGTTATGGATGCCTGGAGGGCGTCCGTGCGCATCTTGAATTTGTCGTCGACGGGGATCAGGCGCAGATTTCTTCTGCCGATGCCCAGCAATGCGACGGCTTTTGGTATCGACATGTGCACTTGCTCGGAAGCGTAGATCACGCATGGCTGTACGCCCGTTTCATTGGCGGGCAGCTTCGCTTCCCGCGCCATCGCCAGCGCCATGAGGTTGGCCATCGAGCCGCCGCCGCACAGGCTGCCTGTAAATCCGGCGCAGCCGACGGCCTCGGCCAACCACCCGACGACGGCGCGTTCGATCGATGTCGCCGCCGGCGCCGACCGCCATGACGTCACATTTTGATTGAGCACGGCAGCCAGCAATTCCCCCAGCGCGCCGATCGGTTCGCCCGAGCCGACGACGTAGCCGAAGAACCTGCCGGTGGCGGGGCGCGCATGCTCCGCGATCGACTTGAAATCCTGAAGGATTTCCCGACCACGGCCGTTCTCCAGCCAGGGCCGCGAGAAGAGCTCGGTCGTGTCCTCGCCGCTGGTCGAGGGATATGCCCGACGCCCTTCGAGAGACGCCCAATAGCTTTTGGCCAGCCCCAAGGCTTCTTCCGCAATATCGGATAGTTCCTGGTTGGAAATTTCCAGGTCGCGCATTGCTCGGCCCAAAACAGGTTTCCGTTGCGCGCAGACTACACTTCCGGTTGAAATCCAACAACCGTCGTGGGGGTCGTCTATGTCGCTTAGTCCTGGCAATGCCTTGGTATATGCACGCGCCGCCAGCCTGACGACCCTTCGCGCACCAGAACGCGCCTTGCGACGGTCTGGTAAGAGGCGGGAATATCGATGACGCGCCTTTGCTCGGGCCGAACCAGCACCTCCTCGGCGATCCGGTCATACTGCGCCGGAATGACGATGCGCCGTGTGCGCTCCGGCTGGACCACCACGGTCTCGGCGACGCGTTCGTAGCGCGCCTTGTGCCAGACCTTGCACAGCACCCTGCGGCCATGGATGACGCGCCATTCCCAGGAATATCCGCCATCATCGACCTGGACCGTATGGTAGACGGTGCGGGTGACGGCGGGCACGACCTCGTAGCTCACCTGGGCCGGAACGGTCATCACCAGGCGTTCGCGCGTGCCGTAGATGGGCGGGTCGTAGTCTACATGCTGGCCTGGCGGGCTGACCATCACGTCCTCGTAGACCGTGTCGTAGACGGCAGGCGAACGGACCGGCTCATAGCATTCGACGGCGCGGCCGCCGGCCGCCGTCGGCGAAATCGTGCCGAGCACGGTTAGCCCGGCAATGGTGAAGCACGCGATTTTCCCAGGCATGGCACTCCCCCTGCTGAACGGCTCAATGACAGTTCAACGTTGGATTGTAGGGGAAGCGGGTTCGGAGGAAAGCGGTTTCGGCGCATTTCGTTAAGTGACGCGGTTAAGAAATTGCTACCCGGCTGACCCGGGGGTGTGCGTCATAGAGCGGCAGAAGCGTCGGCCGCTGCGAATCCTTGGCTGGAAACCTTGATTCGACTTACCCAGATGGCTAGGACGGGTCGGCCTTGCACAAGGATGAGCCGGCATCCTATTTACAGAATAACGATCCAGAACCGATTCTGCCCGAATTGCCAGCCCACTTGCCAGCCTTCCCCGGAGCCGGAATCCCACCGCGAGATAAGAGACAACGAATGAAGAACCCCGTCGAAACCTACATGAACCTCGTTCCGATGGTGGTCGAGCAGACCAATCGCGGCGAGCGTGCCTACGACATTTTCTCGCGCCTCCTCAAGGAGCGTATCATTTTCATCACCGGTCCGGTCGAGGACGGCATGGCGACGCTGGTCTGCGCGCAGCTCCTGTTCCTCGAAGCCGAGAACCCGAAGAAGGAAATCAACCTCTATATCAATTCGCCGGGCGGTGTCGTCACCTCGGGCATGGCGATCTACGACACCATGCAGTTCATCAAGCCGGCGGTGTCGACGCTCTGCATCGGCCAGGCGGCTTCGATGGGCTCGCTGCTCCTGACCGCCGGTCACAAGGACATGCGCTTCGCCACGCCGAACGCCCGCATCATGGTTCACCAGCCCTCCGGCGGCTTCCAGGGCCAGGCGTCCGACATCGAGCGTCATGCCCAGGACATCATCAAGCTGAAGCGCCGCCTCAACGAGGTTTACGTCAAGCACACCGGCAAGAGCTACGAAGAGATCGAGAAGACGCTCGACCGCGACCATTTCATGACCGCCGACGAGGCAAGGGACTTCGGCCTCATCGACAAGGTCATTTCGTCGCGCGAGGCGGCCGAGGGAGCGCTGGCATAAGGGCTTGTTGGCAGTTGGATGGCACCATCACGCGCTTTTGGCGCGTCTTGCGTCATTTCGGCCACAATTGGCTGTTCCCTCGACGGTCGGGATTGCCTACGTTAAGGCTATGTTGATTTTCGACGGCTTAGCTTTGCGTGGGGAGCTGCGAATCATTGCCACGTTTTCTGATTTGTGTTTCGTACGGAATACGTTGCGGGAGCTGGGACACTGGCGGCGGCGGATTCCCGCGATAGATTGAAGTTGCGCCCTTTCAGCCAGACCATCGGCGGGCGGCCATGAAAGGACATGAAAATGAGCAAGGTCGGCAACAACAGCGGTGATTCCAAGAACACGCTCTATTGCTCGTTTTGCGGCAAGAGCCAGCACGAGGTGCGCAAGCTGATTGCTGGCCCGACGGTCTTCATCTGCGATGAATGCGTCGAGCTCTGCATGGACATCATCCGCGAGGAGAACAAGACCTCGATGGTGAAGTCGCGCGAGGGCGTGCCGACACCGCAGGAGATCCTCAAGGTTCTCGATGATTATGTCATCGGCCAGCCCTACGCCAAGCGCGTGCTGTCGGTGGCGGTCCACAACCATTACAAGCGCCTCGCGCATGCCGGCAAGAACAACGATGTCGAACTGGCGAAATCCAACATCCTGCTGATCGGCCCGACCGGTTGCGGCAAGACGCTGCTCGCGCAGACGCTGGCCCGCATCATCGACGTGCCGTTCACAATGGCGGACGCCACGACGCTGACCGAAGCCGGTTATGTCGGCGAGGACGTCGAGAACATCATCCTGAAGCTGCTGCAGTCGGCCGACTACAATGTCGAGCGCGCCCAGCGCGGTATCGTCTACATCGACGAGATCGACAAGATTTCGCGCAAGTCCGACAATCCCTCGATCACCCGCGACGTGTCGGGCGAGGGCGTGCAGCAGGCGCTTCTGAAGATCATGGAAGGCACGGTCGCCTCCGTGCCGCCGCAGGGCGGCAGGAAGCACCCGCAGCAGGAATTCCTGCAGGTCGACACCGCCAACATCCTGTTCATCTGCGGCGGCGCCTTCGCCGGACTGGACAAGATCATCTCGGATCGCGGCCGCAAGACCTCGATCGGCTTCGGCGCCGTCGTCGCGTCGCCGGAAGATCGGCGCACCGGCGATGTCTTCCGCCTGGTCGAGCCGGAGGATCTCTTGAAGTTCGGCCTGATCCCGGAATTCGTCGGCCGCCTGCCGGTCCTGGCGACGCTGGAGGACCTCGACGAGCCGGCGCTGATCCAGATCCTGACCGAGCCGAAGAACGCGCTGGTCAAGCAGTATCAGCGGCTGTTCGAGATGGAGAATGTCGACCTGACCTTCCACGAGAACGCCCTGTCGGCGATCGCCAAGCGCGCCATCGAGCGCAAGACCGGTGCGCGCGGCCTGCGCTCGATCATGGAAGCGATCCTGCTCGATACGATGTTCGAACTGCCCGCGCTCGAAGGCGTGCGCGAAGTGGTGATTTCGGAGGAAGTGGTGACCGGCAGCGCCCGGCCGCTCTACATCTACTCCGAGCAGAAGGAAAAGAAGGGCAACGTCAGTGCCTGATATGGCACTTCAGCCCATATTTTTGTGGAACGGCGCCCTTGCGGCGCCGTTTTGCTGTCACGGGGCATGCGACCTTTGCAATGGAATGGATTGCGGACGATGTTAACTCTTGATCTTTGCCCCGCTTGCATCCACCTAACACGAGAAGGCCGAGGTGCCCGATTTCTGTGCTGTAAAACTCCCGTCACAAACGGTGGTAGGCGGAACGATCCCCGGTCGTTAATATAAGATTCGCGGCTGGCTCAATTAGCGGCCGCGACATGAAAGGTTGGACAATGGCCAAAATATCCAAGGCTCCCAGCGACGGCGTCTTCGCAGTCCTCCCACTGCGCGACATCGTGGTGTTCCCGCACATGATCGTTCCGCTCTTTGTCGGGCGTGAGAAATCGATCAAGGCGCTGGAAGAGGTGATGGGGCAGGAAAAGCAGATCCTGCTTGCCACCCAGATGAATGCCGCCGATGACGATCCCGAGCCCGATGCCATCTTCGATATCGGGACGCTCGCCAATGTGCTGCAATTGCTGAAGCTGCCCGACGGCACCGTCAAGGTTCTGGTCGAGGGCGCCTCGCGCGCGAAAATCGTCTCCTTCACCGACCGTCCCGACTTCCACGAGGCCCGCGCCACGGCGCTGGTCGAGCCGGAAGAGGAAGAGGTCGAGGTCGAGGCGTTGGCGCGTTCGGTCGTCACCGACTTCGAGAACTACGTCAAGCTGAACAAGAAGATCTCGCCTGAAGTGGTGGGCGCTGCCAGCCAGATCGACGACTATTCCAAGCTCGCCGACACGGTTGCCTCGCATCTCGCCATCAAGATCCCCGAGAAGCAGGAAATGCTGGCCACGCTCTCTGTCAAGGAGCGGCTGGAAAAGGCGATGGGCTTCATGGAAGCCGAAATCTCCGTCCTGCAGGTGGAGAAGCGCATCCGCTCGCGCGTCAAGCGCCAGATGGAGAAGACGCAGCGCGAATACTACCTCAACGAGCAGATGAAGGCGATCCAGAAGGAGCTCGGCGAAGGCGAGGACGGCCGCGACGAGGCCGCCGAAATCGAGGCGCGCATCAAGAAGACCAAGCTCTCCAAGGAGGCCCGCGAGAAGGCGGAAGCCGAATTGAAGAAGCTGCGGACGATGTCGCCGATGTCGGCGGAATCGACCGTCGTGCGCAACTATCTCGATTGGCTGCTGTCGATCCCGTGGGGCAAGAACTCCAAGGTCAAGCAGGATCTGGCTTATGCGCAGAACGTGCTTGATACCGATCACTTCGGCCTCGACAAGGTCAAGGACCGCATCGTCGAGTACCTTGCCGTGCAAAGCCGCCAGAAGAAGCTGAAGGGGCCGATCCTGTGCCTCGTCGGCCCTCCCGGCGTCGGCAAGACCTCGCTCGGCAAGTCGATCGCCAAGGCGACCGGCCGCGAATTCATCCGCATGGCGCTGGGCGGCGTGCGTGACGAAGCCGAGATCCGTGGCCACCGGCGCACCTATATCGGCTCGATGCCCGGCAAGGTCATCCAGTCGATGAAGAAGGCGAAGAAGTCCAACCCGCTCTTCCTGCTCGACGAGATCGACAAGATGGGCCAGGACTTCCGGGGCGATCCGTCGTCGGCGCTGCTCGAGGTGCTCGATCCCGAGCAGAACTCGACGTTCATGGACCATTACCTCGAGGTCGAGTACGACCTGTCGAGCGTGATGTTCGTGACGACGGCCAATACGCTGAACATCCCTGCGCCCTTGATGGACCGCATGGAGATCATCCGTATCGCCGGCTACACCGAGGACGAGAAGATCGAGATCGCCAAGCGGCACCTGATGCCGAAGGTGGTGCGCGATCACGCGCTGCAGCCGAAGGAGTTCTCCGTCGGCGAGGACGCGATCCGTGCCATCATCCAGACCTACACCCGCGAAGCGGGCGTCAGGAGCCTGGAGCGCGAGCTGATGAAGCTCGGGCGCAAGGCGGTGACCGAGATCCTGAAGACGAAGAAGAAGACGGTGACCATTACGGCGGCGAACCTCGCCGATTACCTTGGTGTCCAGCGCTTCCGCTTCGGCCAGGTCGAGGCTGACGATCAGGTCGGCGTCGTTACCGGGCTTGCCTGGACGGAAGTCGGCGGCGAGCTGCTGACCGTCGAAGGCGTCATGATGCCCGGCAAGGGCCGCATGACGGTGACCGGCAATCTGCGCGACGTGATGAAGGAATCGATCTCGGCGGCGGCCTCCTATGTCCGCTCGCGCGCGCTCGATTTCGGCATCGAGCCGCCGCTGTTCGACAAGCGCGACATCCATGTCCACTTGCCGGAAGGCGCCACGCCGAAGGACGGCCCGTCCGCGGGTGCTGCGATGGCGACAGCCATCGTGTCGGTGCTGACGGGTATTCCGGTCCGTGCCGATGTGGCGATGACTGGCGAGATAACGCTTCGCGGCCGCATCTTGCCGATCGGCGGCCTCAAGGAGAAGCTGCTCGCCGCACTGCGCGGCGGCATCAAGAAGGTGCTGATCCCGGAAGACAACGCCAAGGATCTGGCGGACATACCTGACAACGTGAAGAACGGCATGGAAATCATTCCGGTCTCGCGGGTCGGCGAGGTGTTGCGCCACGCGCTGGTGCGTATGCCGGAGCCGATCGAATGGGTCGAACCGGTCAATCCGCCGGCCACGACAGACACCACCGACGATGCCGGAAAGTCGCTTGCACATTAGTAATTGCTAAAGTTGCAGCGCACAAACAGAAGAGCCGGGTCTCGCGCCCGGCTTTTTCATGTGAAAAACCCCGGAATTCCGGGCTTTTTCCGGTTTTTTCCTGCCTTTTCGACTTGGTTGCGGAAGCGCTTCTTTCTAAAGTCCGTTTCCTGCCGGATGAGTCGTTAGTTCCGGTGTTCTCATGGAAGGGAATTTTTATGAACAAGAACGAACTGGTGTCCGCTGTCGCCGACGCCGCGAGCATTTCGAAGGGTGACGCGCAGTCGGCGGTCGATGCGGTATTTTCCGTGATCACCGGCGAACTGAAGAAGGGCGGCGATGTCCGGCTTGTCGGCTTTGGCAATTTCACCGTGTCAAAGCGTGCGGCTTCGACCGGCCGCAACCCTCAGACCGGCGCCGAAGTGAAGATCCCGGCACGCACCGTGCCGAAGTTCTCGGCCGGCAAGGGCCTCAAGGACGCAGTCAACTAAGCGTTTTTTCTTTTTCAGAGACCAGAAAAGCCGGGCCCGCCCGGCTTTTCATTTTTGCGCGGTCGGCCGCCAGGGGCGCTCCAGCCTATGCGGTCGGCGCCTCGGTGCGCATCAGGCCTTCCTTCTTGAGGTCGGCCCACAGGGCCGCGGGCAGCTTCGCGTCGAGCAGCGACCGGTTGCTCTCCACTTCGCTCGGCCGCTGGCCGCCGGGGATCACCGAGACGACCGATGGATGCAGCAGCGGGAACTGCAGCGCCGCTTCGATCAGCCTGACGCCATGGCGCTTGCAGACGCTCTCGATGCCGGCGACCCGCTCAAGGATGTCCTTGGGGGCCTCGGAGTAGTTGTAGTAGGCCCCCGGCTTCGGTCCGGTTGCCAGGATGCCGGAATTGTAGGGGCCGCCGAGAACGATGCCGATGCCGCGCTTCTGGCAGAGCGGAAGGAAGGACGTCAGCGCCTCCTGTTCCAGCAGCGTGTAGCGCCCGGCAAGCAGGAACAGGTCGAAATCGCCGCGCTCGGCCAACGTCTGGGCAACCTCCCATTCATTGATGCCGCCGCCGAACGCCTTGATCACGCCCTGGTCACGCAATGACAGCAGCCCGTAATAGCCCGAGCGCATGAACTCCTCGATGCGCTGGTCGGACGCTTCCTTGCTGCCATGGGTGAAGATGTCGACGTCGTGCACGAAGAGAATATCGATGCGGTCGACGCCGAGGCGCTCCAGCGAGGCCTCGAATGAGCGCATGACGCCATCATAACTGTAATCGTACACCTCGCGCCGCGACGGCGTGTCGAAGAACTTGCCGATGCCCGTGCGTTGCTCCGGCGGGCAGGCGCGCATGATGCGGCCGACCTTGCTCGACAGCACATAGTCGTCGCGCTTCCTGCCGCGCAGGAACGGGTTGAGGCGTGTTTCCGACAGGCCAAGCCCGTAGAGCGGGGCGGTGTCGTAGTAGCGGCATCCGGTCCCCCAGGCGGCTTCGAGCGTGGCATTGGCGTCCTCATCCGAAACGGCGCGGTAGAGATTGCCGAGCGGCGCGGTGCCGAAGCCGAGCTCGGTAAAAGTGATGCCGCCATTGCCGATGCGGTCGAAATGCCGTGTCTTCATGTCCTGCAGTGTCCCGGATTGATCTGTGGGTTGATTTGTCTGGCATGACACTAT
This sequence comes from Mesorhizobium sp. B1-1-7, assembly GCF_006442705.1. Lineage (NCBI taxonomy): Bacteria > Pseudomonadati > Pseudomonadota > Alphaproteobacteria > Hyphomicrobiales > Phyllobacteriaceae > Mesorhizobium > Mesorhizobium sp. B1-1-7. The sequence continues at coordinate 52,618 of NZ_VFWQ01000011.1, forward strand.
CATGCCTGTGATCAGGCAAAAGCGCCGCGCGGCGTTGGACACGCATTTTCGCGGTTGCTAGCATGAACGAAATCAAGCTGTTCGTGGGAAAATCGCAAGATGATTTCGAGAGCGGGTTTGCCGTGAGCGACCGGAACGAAACCCTGTTCAGGACGGCGCTTGCCGAACTCGGCGGCGTGCTGGAGCGCGTCGACGAGAGCCGGATCGACACTGCCTGCAAGATGCTGGCTGAAGCTGGGCGGATCGTCGTCTATGGCTGCGGCCGCGAGGCCTTGCAGGTCAAGGGCTTTGCCATGCGGCTCTATCATCTCGGCCTGCCGGTTTCCGTGGTCGGCGACATGAACACGCCGCCTCTGGGGCCGGGCGACGTCTTCCTGGCCAGTTCCGGACCGGGAGAAACCACGACCGTGCTGACTTTGATGCAGGTTGCACACGCCGCCGGCGCGACCAACCTTCTGCTGACCGCCCAGGCCGAAAGCAGCGCTGCAAAGCGCGCCGATTTCACGCTGCTCATTCCCGCACAGACCATGGCCAACGATCAGGGCGCGCAAAAGACATCGGTGCTGCCGATGGGCTCGGTGTTCGAAGGAGCGCTGTTCCTGCTGTTCGAAGTGATGGTGCTGAAGCTCAAATCCCTGACCGGTGCGTCGCCTGAAGCCATGCGCGCCCGCCACACCAACATGGAATAGATCATGCGCTATGAACTGATGCTGCCGCACCAGATCCGCAAGGCGATCGCTGAGAATTGGCCGGTCGCGCTGCCGCTCGGCGTGCTCGAATACCATGGCGAGCACATGGCTGTCGGCATGGACACGCTGGCTGTCATCAAGACGCTGGAACTGTTCGAGAAGGAGAGGGAGGTCGTCATCCTGCCGCCCTTCTACTACGGCGCCGCGAGCTACGCGGTGGCGCCGCCGGAAGGCACCGGCTCGGTACAGGTCGGCGGCAATCAGCTGGCGCCGTTCGCGGAAGAGCTGTTCTACGGCCTGCTGCGCATCGGCTTTCGCAACATCCACGCCGTCATCCACCACCAGACCGAAAACTTCGCCGCCGGCATGCCGACCGATCTCGCTTTCAAGACCGCCGGTCGTCAGGCGATCTTCCGTTTCCTGGAAAAGCAGCGCGGCGAGGGCTGGTGGGGCTCTCCAGCGATGGCCGACTACTATGCTGGACATGCCGAGGGTGAAAACTTCTTCAACTGGGTGCAGGTGCATCCGCTGATGCCGGCGACCATGAATGGCAAGTACCCGTTCGACCACGCCGGCATCGGCGAGACATCGCTGATGCTGGCGTTATGTCCGGAAGCTGTCGATTCCGCCCATTTCGCCGACAACACCGGCTGGTACACGGCAAGCGCGCCCGAAGCCTCGGCGGAGTTGGGGCAGAGGGGCGTGGCGATGATCATGGATCATCTGCGGGCAATATTGTCGGCTTAGGCGGCTCTTTCCTTCTCCCCTTGCGGGAGAAGGTGGCCGAGCGAAGCTCGGTCGGATGAGGGGTGCTCCAGGGAACACCAACGTCTCACTCCGCTGGAACACCCCTCAACCGTCTCGGCGCTGCGCGCCGATCCACCTTCTCCCGCAAGGGGAGAAGGGAAGCGGCAACCGCTACTTCACTGCTCCTGCGGTCATGCCCATGATCAGATAGCGTTCGAGCGCAATCCCGATGACCGCCAGCGGCGCAATCGCCGCGGTGGCAAGCGCTGCCATCGACCACCAGTTGATGCCTTGCGAGCCGGTCTGGCTCGCCACCATGACGGGAATGGTCTTGGCATCGGTCGAGGTCAACAGCGCGGCGAAGAAATACTCGTTCCAGCACAGCACCATCGCCAGGATGAAGGCGGCGACCATGCCCGGCAGTGCGATCGGCATGACGATGCGGAAAAAAGCGCCCCAGATCGACAATCCGTCGACGAGCGCTGCCTCCTCCAGCTCGACGGGAATGGAATTGAACTGGTCGCGCATGATCCAGATGACGATCGGCAGCACCATCAGCGTGTAGAGCAGGATCAGCCCGATGCGCGTGTCGAGCAGGCCGACTTCCCGGTAGAGCACCAGGAAGGGCAGGGCGAGCACCACCGGCGGCAGGATCAGCTGCGACAGGAAAAAGAAGGAGATGTCCTCGTTCTTGAACCAGGCGAATTTGTAGCGGTAGCGCGTCAGGCCGTAGGCGGCGAGGCTGCCGATGACGATGGCGAGGCTCGACGCGCCGACCGAGGTGATGACCGAGTTCATGAAACGCTTGAAGAACTCGTCGCGCACCGTGGAGGTCTGGAAGATCGAATCCGGCGACAGTCCGAGCGATCGCCAGCCTTTCCAGTCCGGCCAGAAATCGACGAAGGGAATCAGATGTCCTTGCGTGACGTCGACCGCCGATTTGAACGAGGTCGTTATCGTCCAGTAGATCGGGAACAGGCAGATGAAGGCCCAGAAGACAAGCGCGCCGTAGATGAAGACACGGCTGGTGATGAAGCTCGCTGGAGAGCGGATTTCGGAAACGGTGTATTCGGTTGTCTGAACGCTCATGATCCGGCCGCTCTAGTTCACGTTGCGCACGAAGCGGTTGGCGATCTTCAACAGCCAGGTCACGAACACGACGATGATGACGAGATAGGCCATCGCCAGCATGGTGCCGTAGCCGACATTCGAGCGGTCGCGGTATTCGCGGTAGATGAAGCTGGAGACGGAATCGGTCGCGCCGCCCGGGCCTCCGGACGTCACGGTGATGATGATGTCGGCCAGCTTCAGCTTGAAGATGATGCGCAGGATGACAGCGGTCACCGAAACCGGCAGCATCAGCGGGAAGGTGACCTGCCAGAAGGTCTGCCAGGCATTGGCGCCGTCGACGCGGGCCGCTTCCAGCACCTCGCGCGACATGGCCTGCAGGCCGGCCAGCAGCATGATCATCATGAACGGAATGAAGGTCCAGGCATCGAGTATCATGATCGAGATGCGCGCGATGATCGGGTCGGAAAAGAAGGCGGGATTTTCCCAGCCGAGATGGCGCGCCAGCGTCGCCGCCGGGCCGAACCGGTACTCCATCAGCGATTTGCCGATCATCCAGGATACGGCGACCGGCGACAGCATCAGCGGCATCAGGAAGACGACGCGGAAGAATTTTCGCGCCCGGATCTGTGCGTTGAGCAGAAGCGCCAGCCCGAAGGCGATGACATATTCGACCAGCACCGCCAGCACGTAGAGCACCATGTTGAACAGCGCGTTGCGGTAGTAGGGATCACCCAGCATCTGCCAGAAATTGTCGAGCCCGTTGAACTTGCGGCCCGAGAACGAACTCAGGTTCCAGTCCGTCAGCGCGATGTAGAAACCGAACAGCGTCGGGAAGATCACCATGGCGATGGTGAACAGCAGCGCCGGCAGCAGGAACAGCGCGCGTTGGCCGTCCTCGCCGCGCGTCAGCACCTGGCCGACGCCGAGCGCCACGCCCCACAGCACATAGGCATAGACGACCGGGCGCCAGGTCTCGAAGCCGACGGTGCCGGCCTCGGTCTTGTACAGGATCTCGAGCACGATGATCGCCAGCAGGCCGAGCGTCGCCGCAGCCATCAGCGCCCAGCCAAGCCGTTTGCGGGCCGGGGAAATCAGATCGTAAGCGCCGGCATCTGCCGGCCACTGGTTTGCGGTCGAAGTCTGGTCAGTCACAAATCTCGCCCGTTTGGAAGGCTCCTCGATGAGCCGGAGCCGGTCTAAAGTGGTCCGGCGTTGCCGCCGGACCACGGTTCATTGGCCAGCCTACATGCCGAGCGAGGCCTTGTAGAGCTTGATCTGGTTGTCGCGGCCGATCTGGTCGGTCAGCTTCTCCCAGGCGGCTGCAATGGCGTCCGCGCCTTCCTGTGCCTTCATCTTGCCGGCGAAGGTGTTGGCCAAGATATCCTCGGCGGCGGAATAGTACTGGAAGATGCCGGGGATACGCGGCTCGATCGCCGCATTCGGATGGTTGTAGCTGTCGCCTTCCGACTTGAGGTACGAGGTGATGAAGGCCTCGTCATAGCCGGCCGCCACCCACTCGGGAATGTCGAAATGCGAGTTGCGGTAGGGCTGGAAGCCCGACGGGTACATGGCCGTCCAGATCGACAGGTCCTTGCCGCCGAGATGGGCGGCCGCGGACCATGCCGCCTTCTTCTTCTTCTCGTCGGCATCGACGCGGGCCATGACATAGACGCCCCAGCCGAGATAAGCGCAGTTCGGCGCGTAGTTCGGCCCGCTGGCGAGCTTGTCCCACTTGCCGGTCTTCGAATTGTAGACGTCGTCCGAGCCCGGCAGGATCGAGAAGCCGGTGACGTCGCCGATGACCGAGGAATCGTTGGTCTTGACGTTGGAGCCGACGTCGCCCCACCAGGTGACCATCGACCCGGTACCCGCCAGGAACTGCTGGAAGGCTGTGGTGTTGGGGTCGGCGTTGATCTGGTCGGCGGGTTCGGACGGCAGCGCGTCGATGACGTCCTGGATGGCGCGCACCCAGGCCGGGTTGTTGACGCGCGGCTTCATCGTGTCGGCATCGAACAGCCAGGCCTTGTCGTCGGGGTGCTTGGCATAGGCGGTGGCGCGGCTGCCGAGGAAGTAGAAGCCGAAGCCGCCCCACGGCTTTGGCGCGTCGAGATAGCCGTAGACGTCCTGGTCCTTGAGCTTCTTGCCCTTGAGGAACTTGGTCACGGCCTGCACCTGCTGCCAGGTCTTCGGCACGCCCCATTCGCCTTCGCCGCCGCCATCCTTCCAGGCCTTGGCGAGATCGGCATCGGCGAACACGTCGGTGCGGTAGTTGAAATTGTGCGCGTCGCCGTCGACGGTCACGCGGTACTGCTTGCCGTTCCAGGTGCCGACCGGCGGTTTCAGGTAGTTGACGAGATCGTCGAAGTCGATCTGCGTCTTGACCCAGTCGGGCATCTCGGAGGTCAGGCCCTTGCCGCAAACATCGCCCTCGAAGGGCGCGCCCATCTCGATGATGTCGAAGTCGACGGTGCCGGTGGCGATCGACTGCTGCAGGCGGGCATTGTAGTCGGCCTGCGCCAGGTCGATCCAGCTGATCTTGGCGCCGGTATAGGCCTCCCACGGCTTCAGGAAGCCGCGGAACAGCACATTGTGCAGGTTCTGGTTATTGAGGCCCATGAAGGTCAGCTCGACGCCGGCGAATTCGCCTTCCTTGACATTAGCTTTGGTCGCTTCGAGGCAGAGCTCGCCGACCTTCTGGAAGTCGGCATCGGTCGGCTGGCCTTTGCCAACGCCGGGAATCTGCAGGATTTGCTTGCGCAGCTCGCTTGCCGCGGAAGCAGGGCGCGTCAGGGCGCCGAGCCCGGCGCCGGATGCGGCCGCGATAGCCGCCATGCTGGCCGCGCCCTTCAATATGTCGCGCCTTGTAGCGCCGGCACGGGTCAGTTTTTCGTAAAGATCGACTCTCATGTACCATTCCTCCCAGAACAACAGCCGTGATTGAAATGCCAACTTCTCTCGGACGCCGGAACGTCGACGGTTCTCCTCGATAATACAGGGACCTGAGACCCCACCCAGTGTCCGCCTGGAGCTCCGTCTTCCGGGTCAAAGGTCCGGCATTCGGAATTGGCGACCATCACTATTCTCGCAACGCGATGGCGTGTCAACGAGATCGGGTTTTTATCTATAAGGGACCGACTTGCCCTGACAGGTCGCGTTGGTTAGCTTCTGCGCCTACGGCTGGTGGAGCCGATGGGGGAGACATGGCTCAAGTCGCAATCAGCAAAGTGGCCAAGGCCTTCGGAACCGTCAAGGTTCTGCACGAAGTCAGCGTCGATATCGCCGATGGCCAATTCGTGGTGCTGGTCGGCCCTTCGGGTTGCGGCAAGTCGACGCTGCTCAGGATGGTGGCCGGGCTGGAGACCGTCTCGGGTGGCACGATCGCCATCGGCGACCGCGTCGTCAATCATTTGCCGCCGGCCAAGCGCGACATCGCCATGGTGTTCCAGAACTACGCGCTCTATCCGCACAAGACGGTCGAGCAGAACATGGCCTTTGCGCTGAAGCTGCGGAAGACCGATCCGGCCGTGGTCGCCGAGCGGGTCAAGCGCGCCGCCGACATCCTCGACCTCAACCCCTATCTGAAGCGCTATCCCCGGCAGCTCTCGGGCGGGCAGCGCCAGCGCGTGGCCATGGGCCGCGCCATCGTGCGCAATCCGCAGGTGTTCCTGTTCGACGAGCCGCTCTCCAACCTCGACGCCAAGCTGCGCGTGCAGATGCGCACCGAGATCAAGGAACTGCATCAGCGGCTGAAGACCACCACCATCTACGTCACCCACGACCAGATCGAGGCCATGACCATGGCCGACAAGATCGTCGTCATGCGCGACGGCCGCATCGAGCAGGTCGGCGCGCCGCTGGAATTGTTCGACCGGCCGGCGAACCTCTTCGTTGCCGGCTTCATCGGCTCGCCTTCGATGAACCTGCTCAAGGGTGTCGTGCGCAAGGATGGCGTCGACATAGCCGGAACGCTGTTCCCGATCGCCCCCAACAATGCCGTGCAGGACGGTCAGGCCGTCGTTTACGGCGTGCGCCCGGAACATCTCGAAATCCATCCCGATGGCGTGCCAGCGAAGATTTCGGTGGTCGAGCCGACCGGCTCGGAGACGCTGGTTTTCCTGCGCTTCGGCGATGGCGAGATGGTGGCGCTGTTTCGCGAGCGCCACGACTTCAAACCCGGTGACACGCTCAAGCTGCGGCCAAGGCTCGACCATATCCACCTGTTCGACGCCGAGACCGGCCAACGTCTTTGATCTCATCAGCGTCTCTAACGGCGTCTCCAATCTCAAACGGACTTCACGAGGACCATCATGCTCAAAGGGATCCATCCGTTGCTCAATGCCGACGTGCTCCAGGCATTGCGGGCAATGGGACATGGCGATGACCTGATCATCGCCGACACCAATTTTCCGGCCGCTTCGGTGGCGAAGCAGACCGTGCATGGCAAGCTCCTGCGCATCGATGCGCCGGCCGCCGAGGTGGTCAAGGCGGTGCTGTCGCTTTACCCGCTCGATACGTTCGTCGACGACTCGGCCGCGCGCATGGAAATCGTCGGCAAGCCCGACGAGATCCCGCCGGTCCAGACGGAAGTGCAAAAGGAGATCGACAAAGCCGAGGGCAAGGCCTGGCCGATGATCTCCGTCGAGCGCTATGCCTTCTATGAGCGCGCCAAGCAGGCTTATTGCGTCATCCAGACAGGCGAGCGCCGCTTCTATGGCTGCTTTGCCTTCCGCAAGGGCGTCGTGCCGCCGGACGCGGAGTAGCGGCATGGCCTCGGGCAAGCCGGTCGTCATGAAGCCTGTGGTCATATTGGGGGTCTTCGTTGCCGACACCGCCTATCGCGCCGATCGCCAGCCGCGCATGGGCGAGACGATCCTCGGCAATTCGTTCAAGCTCGGACCTGGCGGCAAGGGGTCCAACCAGGCGGTGGCCGCCGGTAAGCTCGGCGCCGACGTCACGTTTCTGAGCCGCCTTGGCGTTGACCCCTTCGCCGATATGGCGAAGCAGACCTGGGCGCAGGCGGGTGTGAAAAGCGCCGTCATCGACACGCCGGACAGCTACACGGGCGCCGCCTACATCTTCGTCGAGGAGGGAAGCGGCAACAACGCCATCATCGTCAGCCCGGGCGCCGCCATGCTGATCTCGCCGGCGGATATCGAGGCCAACGCGGACCTGATCCGCGCCGCCGGCGTCTTTGTCACCCAGCTCGAACAGCCGATCGATGCGGCGATGCGGGCATTGGAGATCGCGCGCGGGGCAGGCGTGACGACCATCCTCAACCCGGCTCCGGCGGCCAAGCTTCCCGACCGCATCTACACGCTCTGCGACTATCTCACGCCCAATGAAACCGAGACGGAGGAATTGACCGGCATGAAGGTCTCTTCGGTCGACGAAGCACGGGCCGCCGCGGACAGACTGCTCGAAAAGGGCGTCGGCACGGTCATCGTCACGCTCGGCGACAAGGGCGCGCTGCTGCACGCGAAGGATCGCTCGGAGCATGTTCCGGTCATCAGCGCAGGCCCGGTGATTGAAACCACCGGAGCAGGGGACGCCTTCAACGGCGGCTTCGCCGCGGCCCTGTCGCGAGGCGTGGAGCCGCTGGAGGCTGTGCGCTTCGCCTGCGCCGTCGCCGGCATTTCGGTGACCCGTCCAGGCACGGCGCCATCGATGCCGACGCTGCAGGAGGTCGAGGCGCTGCTGGCGAAGCGTTGAGATAATTGAGGTTCGCGAGCCGACCGAACCATCAGGCTGTTCCAGCCCTAATGCATGCCGCCCAACAATGACCTCGGTTTTGGGACCTCGGTTTTGGTAGAACGGCATGCCTTGAAACTCAGAACCCAAAGCGCGTCGCACGAACCCGCTTCAACGCGATGCGCCTTGGATGTCCCGTGGGCGATCGTCTGACCAATTACTGCTTGATGTAGCAGCGCTTTCTCTGATCAGGCGCGGGATCGCCGAATGCATCGTTGTCGCATTGGACACCGTTGCGGAACACGTCCTGCGTGAATCGGCCGCGCGCTCCGTACCTGACCACTTTGCGGCCATCGAAGTCGCAGAACTCACCTTCATCGGCACAGACTGCCCAGCTCTCGCGGCGCGGCGCGTCGTAATCGTCATCCGACTGGTCCCGGTCGCGCATGACGATGAAACACGACTTCGGCCTGCCCGGTGCTGGGTCGCCAAAAACGCGATTTGAACAGGGTACTGCGTTTCGCTCGATATAGCGCGAGGTCGTGCGGCCCCGGGCGCCGTACACCACCTCGGCGGGGTACGGCAGACGGCAGATGCCGCCCTCGCGCGCGCACTGCTGCAGCCGGTCGGCCGACGCGGTCGCTGGGAAAAGGGCGGTGGCGATCGTCGTTACGGCACCCAGGTAAAGGAGCGTGAATATCGTGCGTATAGGAATGTTTCGTGCGATTGACACTGTAAGTCCTCCATGCCGTTTCGGCAGCATATCTGTGCAGCTCCGCTGTCTGCGAAATGAATGGAGCGCTTTGTGGGCAAATCCGCAAGCCGGATCCGCGACCAAACACGGTTCAACGGTTTCAAGAGCCGCTTTTCAGCATATTGGAGTGGCCTCCCGTTTGCCGCACCGTCGCTTATGCATGTTTGTTTTTTGAAGCCGGCTGTGAAGAGCGTCGGCCGTGTACGACCGGCGCGGGGAGCGATCACTGACCGCGCCTCGACACTTCATTTCCGAAAGTGGACTTTGACAATTTATGTCGGCATTTCCCTTGTACCAAGAGTTTGAAACCCTTGAGAGAAATGGCGCGAGTGACGGGGCTCGAACCCGCGACCTCCGGCGTGACAGGCCGGCACTCTAACCAACTGAGCTACACCCGCGCATTGACGAGCACGTGTCAGCCGTGTTCGTCGTTGGGGCGCTGGATAAGGGGTTCGCCACCGGGTGTCAAGCGCACCAAACCATCATAACGGCAAACTGGAGAAGGTTTTTTGACAGCCGGCGTTTTGTTGGCAAATCCGGCCCGCGAACAGCGCGTCACCTTTTCATTTGGCCTTGCGAAGCCGGTCCCGACCGCTTAAAGGTCCGGCCCGGAGCGGGCGATTAGCTCAGTTGGTAGAGCGCTTCGTTTACACCGAAGATGTCGGCGGTTCGAGCCCGTCATCGCCCACCATTCCGGTCACATAGTCCCTTCACCACTGCGTCGATGTCAGCAGCACGGACTGCAACGAGATTGACCGGCATATATGTCCGCTGGAGGGTCGGTGCGCCGACGTCAAGGATTTTGCGCGCTCTTCAGGTCCTGGATTTCCTCAAGCAGGTTTTTGACCAATATCTGGTAGACTTGCGTGAGTTCCGTTGGTGTGAGTTCGACCCGGATGTCGTACGAGCCGGCATAGTTCACTTGCAGCGTCGCCGTCCCGAACAGCGTCGTGGTGCCGTCGCGAATATCAGTCGCCACGATCAGGTTTTTGACAGGCTGGTCGAGCAGGATGACGCCAGCTTCGCCGGGATGGTTATGGGTGGTTGTCCTAATTCTCATGTCGGCCTCCTGTTCACACGCAGCAGCATGCGGCACCGTTGTCTTCCGCGATCGCACCATAGGCTAATACGATCAGGCAGTTCACAATACACCTACAAGCGGTCGATTCCTCCGGGATGTAGCCACTCCAAAAACCCGCCACGGGTCGCTCCCGTGGCGGGTTTTTCATCGATCAGGGGGTTGCGGGCCACCGGTGCGAGCTTCCTCACGCCTCGTCGGCGTGATTTCGCACCTGAGGGGTCACGGCGGCACCATCCGGAAATCATTGCCCTCGGGCAGCAATTGCCCGCCATCGACGACGATGGTTGTGCCGGTGATATAGCTGGCGTCGTCCGAGGCGAGGAACAGGAAGGCATTGGCCACGTCGCGCGGGCTGCCGAGCCGGCCGAGCGGGATGGAATCCTCCATGTTCTTGATATAGGCGGCGCCGCGATGCTGCTGGATGGCTTCGGTGAGGATGTTGCCGGGCTCGACGCCGTTGACGGTGATGCCGTAGCCCGAGAATTCCAGCGCCGCCGCCCGGATGAAGCCGTTGATTCCGGCCTTGCTGGCCGAATAGTGGCCGTGGCCCGGGCTGGTCACGTGCGGACCGGTTATGGAGGAGGTGTAGAGCATGCGGCCAAAACGCTGCGCCTTCATCGGCACCAGTGCGGCGCGGCTGGCATTGAAGGTGCCGCGCAGATTGACGGCCATGACGCGGTCCCAGTCGTCGGCGCTGGTGTTTTCGATCAATTGCCAGGGATAGATGCCGGCATTCTGCACGATGATATCGAGGCGGCCGTGCTGCTTCAGCGCCAGAGCCACCGCGGCCTCGGCATCGCTCATCCGCGAGATATCGGTGCGGATGAAGGGAACGCCGAGCTCGCTGGCGGTCGCTTGGCCGGTCGCCGCCTCGGTGTCGGCGAGCACCAGCCTTGCGCCTTCCTCGGCGAAACGCTGTGCGATGCCTTTGCCGATGCCGCGCGCGCTGCCGATGATCAGCGCTACCTTGTCTTTCAGTCGTCCGGTCATGCCCGCCTTCCTGTCATGCGAATCGTCCTGTCATGCGAGTCTTTGGCGAATGGTTTGCTTGAAGGCGTCGAGCAGCACGGCCGCCAGCACCAGCAGGCCGTGGATCACCTGTGTGAAGTTGGCCGGCAGCCCCATCAAATTGATCGCCGTGTTGATGGCCGAGAGCAGAAGCACGCCGGCATAGACGCCGGGCAGGGTGCCGACGCCGCCCTTCAGGCTGACGCCGCCGATGACGACCGCGGCAAAGGCGTTGAACAGCAGGCCGACGCCGAGATTGGCGGTGGCGCCCGAGGTGCGGATCGCCAGCAGCCAGCCGGCCAGGCCGGCGATGGCGCCGGCGAGCACGAAGGCGATGACGAGGTTGCGGTTGACGCGGATGCCGGCGCGGAAGGTCGCCGTCTCGTTGCCGCCGATCATCACCAGGTGCCGTCCGAACGGCGTCTTGGCCATGATCAGCGAGAAGACGACGAAACAGGCGATGGCGATCCAGGCGGTGAGCGGCAGGCCCGCCAGCCTTTGGATGCCGAACCAGCGAATGGCCGGCGCCAGGTCCTGCGCCGAGCGGCCGCCCGAAATGACCAGCACCAGGCCGCGAACCCAGATGTAGGACGCCAGCGTGATGATGAAGGCGCTCATCTTGACCTTGACCACCAGATAACCGTTGAAGACGCCGATGAGGCCGCCGACGGCCAGCGCCAGCAGCAGCGATACCGGCACCATCAGCCATTCCGGATGCAGTTGCACGCCCATGCCGATGCCTGACGAGCAGAACAGGATACCGACCGCCATGGCGCTGAGCGCGGCGACGGATTCGACCGACAGGTCCATGTGGCCGGCGATGATGACCAGCGCCAGGCCGATCGACATGACCCCGAGCACGCTCGAAGCCTCGATGATGTTGGCGAAGATGCCGAGCTGGAAATAGTTCGGGACGAAGATGGAAAACACCACCAGCACAAACAGCAGCATGAACCAGACGAGGTTGTCGAGGACGAACTCCAGGGCGTGGCGGGTGCGGGGGTTCATGGCCTGATCCGGCTGGCGCATGCCTCCGAAAATCAGTTCGATTTTCGGACGATGCGCGGATTGGAATTGCGAAGGATTGGCTCCGGGCCAAGAGGGCCCGGAGCGTTTCAGGCGGGATGCCTATTCGACCGACTTGACCGTGTCCGTCGGCGGCTTCTGGTTGCCCCAGAAAGCCGGGTTGTCGACGTTTTCCTTGGTGATGGCCGCACCCGGGATCTTGATGTTCGGGCCCCAGGCTTCCTTGGTGACGACCGATTTCAGGCCAAGCACGTCATAGTCGCCAGGCTTGATCTCTTCCTTCTTGACCACCTTGTTCATGAACATGGCGACCGCCGCGGCCTGTGCGTAGAGCGGCTGCTCGACCTCGACGTTGAGCCAGCCCTTGCGGATCAGGTCGAGGCCGACCGGAGCGCCGTTCGAGCTCATCAGCATGACGTCGCCCGGCTTCTTGCCGGCGGCCTCGAGCGAGGCGACGGCGGCGACCGACAGGTGCGCGGCATGGCTGAAGATCAGGTCGATGTCGGGGTTGGCCAGCATCTGGTCGGCGACGATGGTGCCGGCGTTGCTGGCTTCCCACTGCATGGCCGGAAGCGAGATGATCTTGACGTCCGGAAACGCCTTCATCTTCTCCTCGAAGCCCTTCTGGATGTCGAGCGTGTAGGGATCGCCGGGGTCGCCCAGCACCTGCAGCACCTTGCCCTTCACCGAGCCGTTCTTGGCTTTCAGCAGTTTCTCAGCCTGGTCGGCCGCGACATGGCCGATCTCGACGGTTCCGGCGACCGATGTGAAGTCGGAAGGCGTCGAGGTGATCTGGCGGTCGAACTCGACCACCGGGATGCCGGCCGCGCGCGCCGCCTCGATCGACGGTTTCAGCGCGTTGAAATCGACCGCGGCCAGGATGATGGCCGCCGGCTTCAGCGCGATGACGTCGTTCATCTGCGACTGCTGCGCGTCGGTCTTGTTGTCGGCATTCAGCGTTTTCACTTCATAGCCGACCTGCTTGAGGAACAGCTCCAGCGCGCTCACCGAGCCGGTCTGGAACTCGTCGAGCAGTGTCGGCACCATGTAATAGACGGTCCCCTTGGACTGGGCGAATGCCGGCGTGAGCGTGGCAAAGGCCAGTGCCAGGATACCGAAGACAGCAAGAAGTACTCGCTTCATGTTGTTGGCTCCCTGTTAAGCCGGACCCCTCTTTGTCCCTCAGCCCGCCGGTCCGGCACCGGCAAGCGTCTCACCGGTGATCATGTTGATCACCGCATCGGGACTCGTTTTGTTGCGTGCGACATCGCCCGCCACGACACCTTGCCGGATCACCACGATCCGGTCGGCGACCTGAAAGGCCTGCTGCATGATGTGGGTGATGATGACGACGCCGATGCCCTGGCTCGCCACCTGGCGGATCATGTCGAGGCCGCGCCGCGTCTGCTCGACGCCAAGGGCGGCGAACGGTTCGTCCAGAAGCACCAGCTTGCCGCCCCAGTGCACGAACCGGTTGAGCTCGATGGCTTGCCGCTGGCCGCCCGATAGGTGCTCGACATTGGTGCGAAGCGAGGGAATGCGGGTGCCGGCGCTGGCCAGCGCCTTTTCGACGACGGCCTCCATGGCGCGCTCGTCGAGCACCGGAATGCCGAGAACCTTCCGGGTGATCTCGCGGCCCATGAAGAAATTGGCCACCACGTCGACATTGGTGCACAGCGACAGGTCCTGGTAGACGGTCTCGATGCCGGCGGCCTTGGCTTCGGCGGGCGATTTGGCGAGAAACTCCTTGCCCTCGAACAGCATGCGGCCCGAAGTCGGCTCCAGTCCGCCGGATATGATCTTGACTAGCGTCGATTTGCCGGCGCCGTTGTCGCCGAGCAGCGCTACCACCTCGCCCTTGCCGATCGAGAAGCTGATCCCCTTCAGCGCTTCGATCGCGCCATAATTCTTGGTGACGTTGTCGAGCACCAGCAGAGGTTCGTTCATGCGGCAATCTCCTTGGCCGCCAGGAGATCGCGGCCACGCTCGCGTTCTGCGGTGAACATCTGCCCGAAGCGCGGCGACAACACCCCTGAAACCGCGAGGGCGGCGGCGCCGCGCAGCACGGATTGCTGGCCGCCGCCCGCGACGACCACGCGCGGCGCCTTGCGGTCGCCGCGGGCCGAGACCGAATTGAGCAGCGGCGCCGCCGCGCCCGCCAGGCGTTGCAGCAGGTCCGGCGCAGCCAGCCCGCCGAGCACGATCGTCTCGGGGTCGAACAGATTCTCGATGATGGCGATGGCATTGCGGAAGATCGGGCCGACCTCAGCCACCCAATCGGCGTCGTTGCCGGCCCAGCGCCCTCGCGCTTCGAGCGAAAGATAGCGTTCGAGGCAGCCCCGGTTGCCGCAGGGACAGGGTTCGCCGCCGGGAACGACGGGAATGTGGCCGATTTCGCCGGCATTTCCCCAGGCGCCGCGCATCACGCTGCCGTCATGCATCATGGCGCTGCCCAGCCCGACGCCGAAATAGAGATAGTAATATTCGGAATGGTGGGCCCCGATGCCGTAGAGGCGTTCGCCCATCGCGGCGGCCGCCATGTCGCTTTCGAAGAACGCCGGCAGTCCCGTCGCGGCCGTCAGCCGCTCGCGCAGCGCCACGTCCTTCCAGCCAGCCATCGTTGTCGGCCCGACGAAGCTCATGGCCTCCACGCCAAACGGTCCGGGAAGCGCCATGCCGATGCCGATGACACGGCCGCCGGCCCGCTTCCCCGTCAGGTCGCGGACCATGCCGCCGATCTCATCGAACGCATGATCGGGCGCCGCGTTGGGCGCTTCGCGGTGCGAACTCTCGATCACGTCGCCGCTGAGATTGATTAGTGCTGCATCTATCCCGAGCGGCGTCAAATGGATGCCGACCGCATAGCCGCCCTCTGGATTGATGCGCAGCGTCGCCGGAGGCAGGCCGCGCCCCTTGGGTTCCTCTCGCAGGGACAAGATGTAGCCCTGTTCCTCAAGCTCGCGGACGATGGTCGATACGGTCTGGACGGTGAGCCCGACATGCCGGGCGATATCGCCACGGGCGATGGGGCCGTTACGGCGGATCGACTCGAGCACGATGCGCCGGTTGTACGGCCGCCCGAATTCCTGATTGGTCCCCCGCAACGCCATGCCTTGCACTCCCAATGGATGCAAGTTTGCATCAAAGATTTATTCAGTCAAATGGAATTCAAAAATAAATCAGCAAAAGGCCCGGGGCAAAAGGCGCTGGGATGGATGTCGCTGGTTTAGGACCTGTTCAGGTGCCGCCCTTGGCCGATTGCCGCAATCGCGAGAACCGCTTCAATGGCGGCCAAGCAACCGCGACCCAACACAGCATGGAGCAAAGATGATCGAATTGCCGTTTGCCCGCGAAGAGTACCAGCAGCGGCTTCGCAAGATCCGCGTCGAGATGGCGGAGCGCGGTCTCGAGCTCCTGATCGTCAACGACGTTGCCAACCAGCACTATATCACCGGCTATGACGGTTGGTCGTTCTACACGCCGCAGGTGGTGCTGGTTCCCGTGGAAGACGTCGAGCCGGTCTGGATCGGGCGCGCCATGGATGCCGCCGGCGGTCTTCTCACGGCCTGGATGAGACCCGAGAACGTGGTTGGCTTCCCGGAAGATCACGTCCAGCGTGTCGATCGCCATCCGATGGACTGGATCGCCAACTGGATCGTGGCCAAGGGCTGGGGTACCAGGCATATCGGCATCGAGCTCGAAGCCTACTATTTCTCCCCGAAAGCGCATGCGCGGCTCGTCGCCGGCCTTCCCAATGCAAAATGGCACGATGCCGATCTCCTGGTGAACTGGATCCGTGCGGTCAAATCGGCGCCCGAGATCGCCTATTTGCGCAAGGCGTCGACCCTGGCCGAAGCGGCGGTGGCGCGGGCCTTCGAGGTGATCGCGCCGGGTGTGCGCGAGTGCGATGCGATTGCCTCCATCCAGGCGGCGCAGATCGCCGGCAGCCCGGATTTCGCCGGCGACATCACAGCCCTTCCGCCGACCATCCTCGGCGGCGAGAACGCCTCGGCCCCGCACATCATGTGGAGCGACCGGCGGTTCGGGGACAACGAGACCATTGCCCTGGAACTCGCCGGCGTCTGCCGCCGCTATGCCGCCGGGTTGGCGAGAACGATGCAGCTTGGCAAGACGCCGACGCGTGTCGAGGACACGGCAAAGGCGGTGATCGAGGGCATGGACGCGGTGCTCGATGCGGTGAGGCCGGGAACGACCGCCGAAGCGGTCGAAGGAGCCTGGCGCAAGGTCATCCAGCGCTACAGGCTGAAGAAGGAGTCGCGCATCGGCTATTCCATCGGCGTCGCCTATCCGCCGGATTGGGGCGAACACACGATCAGCCTCCGCCCGGGTGACAAGACGGTGCTTCAACCCGGCAACGTCGTTCATTCCATCCTCGGCATGTGGATGGACGGCTGGGGTATCGAGATCAGCGAAACCATCCTGGTCACCGAAACCGGCCATGAGACGCTGACCAGGTTCCCGCGGGAGATCCATGTCAAAGCCTGAGGGATCGGTCATGGCCGACGGTGGCGCGATTTCCGGCGGTGTTGGCCAGGCCTGTTATTGTCGGAGGCGCTGCAATCCAGGCTTCAGATGTCGGCGGGCCGGTGCGGTATGGACCAAGCAGGCAAGTCCATGGCCGCTTGATTTTCCATCCCACCTCACTCAAAAGGGCGCATTTGGGGGAGCGCGAATAGTGTCAAAACTTACAAGTTTTCTGGAGGGCCACGGTCTCAAGCGAAAGCGCCGGCCATCGGCTGTTGTGCTTCCAGAACGGCGTATGACACAAATATTGCACGAGCGCTGCGTTATCGAGAGTGCCGATTTTGCGGCGCCGCACATGGAAAATGCGCTGCTTTTCGACGACCACCAGCAAATACGAAATTATGCAATCGAGAAAGTCGCGAAATCCGGGTTTCTGCTGGAATTTGGTGTCTTTGACGGGACAAGCATCAACCATTTCGCAGGGAGACTTTCGTCATCTGGCGACACGCGGTCAATCTTTGGATTTGATGCTTTCCTAGGTCTTCAGGAAAACTGGACTGGAACTGGCTTCCAGGCCAGAGGCCGGCAATTCAACAGGGACGGCGTTGTGCCGAAGGTTCGGCAAAATGTGAATCTGATAAAGGGCTGGATTGAAGATACGCTTCCAACGTTTCTTAAGCAGCACCAAGGTCCAATTGCTTTCATTCATATTGACACGGACACCTACACGCCCTGCAAAGCCATTCTCACGCTCTGCAAGGACAGGCTTGTCAGTGGCAGTGTCGTCCTGTTTGACGAACTGCTCTGCTACCCAGGATGGCGATTTGGAGAGTACAAGGCGCTGAACGAGGTGTTGGATCAAGACCGGTACACCTGGGCAGCGTTCGAAGAGCAGCGGGCCGCGCTTGTCATCAACTGACAATAAGGTTTCACTCCGAGGACTGGCGCGCCTCAGAGATACTGCGCGACCTTCTTGCCGACGGTGAGAAAGCGCAGCGGATCGATCGCTTCGCCATTGTGGCGCACTTCGTAGTGCAGATGCGGGCCGGTCGAGCGGCCGCTGCTGCCGGTCTTGCCGAGGACGGCGCCGGCATCGACCTTCTCGCCGACGGTCACGTCGATTTCGCTCAGATGCCCGTAGCGGGTCGCAAAGCCGTTGCCGTGGTCGACTTCCACCATGCGGCCATAGCCGCCGTTCCAGCCGGCCTTGGTGACGACGCCGGGCGCCGTGACCCTTGCCGCCATGCCGATCGGCGCCCTGAAATCCATGCCGGAATGTAGCGCGGCGGTGCCGAGGAGGGGATCGGTGCGAACGCCGAACGGACTGGTGACGGAGTGGCCGGGTGCGGGGTTGGACAGCGGCAGTTGCCGCGCTTCCTTCTTGAGATGGTCGAGCGTATCCAGGGCTTCGTCCAGTTCCTTGACCTTGCTGTCGAACATCATCGAGCTGTCGAGCGGGATCAGCGGTCCGCCGACGTCGCTCTGGTCCTTGCCGAAATCGCTGTCGACCGGCAGTCCGGCTGCTTGCAGCACCTGGGTGATCGCGTCGGCGCTCTTATAGGCGTTGTCGGCGAGCGCGCTGATGCGGGTGAGCTGTTCGGTCTCGATCGATTTCAGCGACTGGTTGATCGAGACGAACAATTTGTCGGCACGATCGGCGGCTGAATCGTTTGGCAAAGGATCGGAGCGGGTCGACCACAAGGAGAACGGCCTGGTGTCGGCCGCCCCCAGGTCCGCGCTCAGGCTGGCGACCGCGTAATTCTGCGCCGGCTGGCTGATGCTGCCGGTCACCTCAGCGGGTTTGTCAGGCTTCGCGGCTGCTGGCGGGGCCTCGCCTGGCGCTGTTCCGACGTCATTCGCTGCGCGTTCGAGCAACGGGCCGAGGCGGCCGTGACGCTGGCTGAGCTGCGTCTGCCGGTCAAGCAACTCGCTGACCTTGGTCTCCATCAATTGCTGATCGAGCAGCTGGCGGCTGGTGATGCGGTCGACCTGGGCGCGCAGTGCCGAAATACGGTCCTCGTAAGCCTGCTGCATGCGCGCCTGGCGCGCGGTGGTGGCGCCGATCAAGTCATCGCGCAGCACTAGGTAGGACGTGGCCAGCAGGTAGCCGACGGCAATGGCGGCGAGTGCCGAGCCGATGAATGCCGCGAGCCAGGGTCGGATCGTGAAGTGCCTGATCTCGTTACCCCGGGCAATGATGACCGTGTGGGGTTCCTTGCGCCTGCCGAAGACTGCGGACTGACCGGTTGCGTTCACGGGACCAAGCTTTCGTTTACGACACCACGACGGCTTGATTACACATTATTAGGGTTAACAAAGGCTTGCCGGATCGATCGCGCGGCAACGAATACACGCGGTGAGGGCAGTGGGTTGCATCAAAACTGCCAAGGGAGCGGCCATCGTGCGGCGCGTCACGCACCATGTTTCAACCAGAGGAGCGGGTCACTCGCCGATTAAGGTCAAGAATCCTTAACTCTCTTTGATCGCATTTACTTGACGGTTTTCGGTTAAAGGCGTGATGGGGTTTGGGAATCTATTGAAGAAGGCGGTCCAAGGGATGCTGAGCGATCTGGTTGGCAAGGTCCTCGACAAGCTCTCCGGCACCAGTCTGCTGGCGACCGGGCTTTTGCTGCTGACTGCCTTGATCAGTGCGCTCGTGGCCTATTGGCGCACGGTGGAGGAGAAGAGCTGGAAGGAGTTTTTCGAGTTCGCCGTCCCGCATGAGGTTATCACTCATCCCTCGGCGAGAGCCGACCTGCTGTTCTGGGTGACGAAGAAAGCTCTGATGCCCTTCCTGATGCTGCCCGCCGGAATTGTCTTCGTCACGGCGGTAGGCTACGGGACCAACTGGCTGTTCTCGACACTGTTCCAGTTCCAGCCGCCGCTGATCGAGGGGCCGGCGGGTCCGGTAACGGTGCTGATCTTCACCATCACCATGCTGCTCGCCTACGACATTTCCTATTATCTCTATCACGTCGCCCAGCATCGCTATCCGGTGCTCTGGGAACTGCACAAAGTGCATCACTCGGCCGAGGTGATGGTCGGTATCACCAAGGACCGGGTCCACCCGCTCGACGAACTGATGAACCGCGCCTGGGACGGCATCGTGGTCGGCATCTGCTTCGGCATCTGGTCGCTGATTTCGCTGAACCTGGTCGAACTGACGGTCTTTGGCGTCAACGTCTACGTCATGCGCAACATCCTGATGATGGATTTCGTCAGGCACACGCATTTCAAGATCTCGTTCGGCCCGCTCAACAATTTGATCCTGTGTCCCCATTGGCACCAGCTGCATCACAGCACCGATCCGCGCCACTACGACAAGAATTTCGGGCTGCTCTTCTCGTTCTGGGATCGCCTCTTCGGAACATTGTGCGTGCCAAAGCCCGACGAGGATTTCAAGTTCGGCCTGGTCGATCGCGATGTGCGCGACTACCAGTCGCTTGCCGGCCTCTATGTCATGCCGCTGAAGCGAATGTGGCGACATATCGCTCGGCGCGTCCGTCCCGGAAAGCCGGAGACAACGCGAGCATCGCAGAGGGCTCGGTCGTGAACGCTCCCGTGGTGCCCACTATTCCGCGGAGCTTCGTCTTCGAAGTCGTGACATCGGCGGCGCGTTTGGACGAGATCGCCCCGGCCTGGAGTGCGCTTTGGCAGCGAGCCGGCGGGCTTGTCTTCCAGCATCCGGCCTGGATCGCGGCCTGGTGGCGCACCACCCCCCATCAGGAGCGGCGCACGCTCAGGATCGGGCTGGCCTGGAACGGCGACCGGCTCGAAGGCGTGATAGCGCTCGCCACCTTCAGGCGCTCCGGCATCCGCGTTCTCGAATGGGCGGCGAAGGATCACAGCGACTATGGCAACGCGCTGTTTGCCCCCGGCGGCGACCCGCAACAACTCTCCCGGCTCTGGCAGTATGTTCTCGACCAGGGCGGCTTCGACCTCATCTATCTCAATCGTCTGCTCCCGGATGCCGGTTTCCGTGCCCTGCTGGGTCCGGCCTCGCGCCACGGCAAGGCGCTTCGGCGCAACCATCGCTGGGAAATCAGCTACCGTGTCGAGGGTTCCTGGCCGCGTGGCGCGGACTGGTTCGAGACGCTGTCCAAAAAGGCCCGGCAGAACTACCGTCGCGGCCGCAAGTTCATGGAAGAAGGCGGCGCATTGCGTTTTCGCCTGATGGATATCGGCGAACCGCTTGAGCCGGTGCTCGCCCGGGTCGCGGCGCTGAAGCGGCTGTGGCTGGCGCGGCACGGGCGCGTCTCGGACCTGTTCGATGAAGGCTCGCCCGTTCTCGCCGCGCTTGTGTCGGTGCTGGCCGAGCTCGGGCTGTTGCGCATCTTCGTCTTGGAGCTCGACGATACGATCGTCGCCGTCTCGATCAATTTCGAACAGCACGGCACCATGATGGCTTTCGTCACCACTTACGATCCCGAATACGAGCGCGCCTCGCCGGGTATGGTGCTGATGGTGGACTATATCCAATGGTCGCTCGACCGTGGCCTTGGCAAAATTGATTTCCTCTGCGGCGGCGAGGATTTCAAGCGGCGCTTCGCCACGCAATCGGTCAGGCTGTCATCGGTGATCGGCGCGCGCGGCTTGCGCGGCCACCTCGCCGCGCTGGCCGATCATCTGAACCATGTTTCGAAATCCTGGCGGGCGCGACGGCAGCCGAAGGTGGAAACACCCGAAGAGTAAGGACGCCTGATTTCGGCATCAGCCGGATTTCGTGCGCCGACATAAGGCCGTATCAGCGTCGGCCTTCGTGGCGCTCAAAGCGCGCGGACGGCCTCGAGAACTTCCTCGGCATGGCCCTTCACCCGGACCTTGCGCCAAATCCTGGCGATCCGGCCATCGCGGCCAATCAGGAACGTGGCGCGCTCGACGCCCATGTATTTGCGGCCATACATCGATTTCTCGACCCACAGATGGTAGGCATCGATCACCTTGCGCTCCTCGTCGGCGGCGAGGTCGATGGTGAGGCTGTATTTGGACTTGAACTTGTCGTGCTTCTTGACGGGGTCGGGCGACAGGCCGATCACCACCGCTCCGGCCTTCTCGAATTCCGGCTTGAGCTGTGAAAAGCTGATCGCCTCCTGCGTGCAGCTTGTTGTGTCGTCCTGCGGATAGAAATAGAGCACCACGGGCTTGCCGGCGGATGCGGCAAGGCTGATCGAGCCGCCGCCGTCTCGCGGCAGGTCGAATTGCGGCGCAAGATCGCCCACGACGAGGTCAGCCATACCGATGCCCTTGTTTGAGGTTACGCGCGAAGCCACACCGATATAGTGTCGAGCGGGGATTCGTCCACGAGCGAGTTCGTACAACGGAAGATTGCGTGGATCAGGAGCAACCGCAGCACGAGAAGATCAGGTTCAGGCGGGATGAGATCGCCGACCTGGGGACCTTGCCGTCCGCGTGCCGGGTGCCGCCGCTTGGTCAGGCCCGGATCGGACGTGGCCTTCGCATCCTTTCGCGCGTGTTCGCGGGCATGATTGCGCTCACGCTGCTGGTCGCGATAGCCGTCTATCTCATCGGTCTTTCCGGCATCGGGGCGGACCGGCTGCGCGTCGAGGCGGAAACCGCCATCGAGAAACTCGCCGGCGTCGATGTCCATGTCGCGGTCGGGCCCGCTCGCATCACGCTCGACAGTTCGAGTTTCGTTGCGCTCCAGGTCAGCGACGTCAGCCTGAAGACGAACGACGGCAAGCCCATGGCCGACGCCGGGCGTGTGCGCTTCGGTGTCCGCCTTGTGCCGCTGCTGTGGGGTGAGGTGCGACTGACGAGCGCCAGGATTTCCGATGCGCGCATCGTCATGGCGGCGATGCCCTCCGGCGGCGACTGGACCGCCGCGCTGCGCAATGAGGACGGCCTCGTCGATCCCGAGAAACTGTCGGACGCGGTGTTCGGCAACATCCATCGCGCCCTCGACGCCGTGCGGGAAGATTCGATGCGCCGGATCGATCTCAGCAATGTCGAATTCGTGCTGCCCGATACCGGATCGATCAAGCTGGTCAAGATCGCCGACGCCACCGTCGCTCAGTCGGGGCCGGGCGGCATGGAATTTTCGTCACAGGCCGATGTCGACGGCAGGACGATCAAGGTTGCCGCTTCCGCCACACGCGATGTCGCGGCGCATCGCGTGACGGCGCTGGAAGCGAGCATCGATCTGGCGGCTCCCGCCAGCACCACGGCCGGCGCCGGGAAGCTGGGCGCCGTGGCGTTGAAGCTGAAGGGATCGGAAGGTGCCGGCACGAATGCGTCGCAACTGACGGCCGCCTTGTCATCGACCGGGTCGGTGCTCGATCTCGGCACACGTGGATTGCTGCCGGCGGACGTCGCGGTCGATGCGACGCTTGTCGCCGGCAGCAACAAGATCCAGGTGGACAGGATGCTGTTCAAGACCGGCCGGTCGACATTCGATTTCGCCGGCTCCATCGGGCCGAAGCCGGCGTCGGGAGCGGCCGGCGAAGAACCCGCCTACCGCTACGATCTGACCAGCGACGGTTCGTCGCTGGCGCCATCGGAGTCACCCGAGCCCGCATTGAGCTTCCTTGCGCGAATAGCCGGCGTGTACCAGACCAAAAGCCACAAATTGGTGGCCGAGCAGATCGCGCTTCGTTCCGACACCAGTGGCGAAGTGCTGGGAACCGCCGCCGTCGAGTTCGTCGACGGCAAGGCGCCCGGGATCAACCTCGCCTTCAACGTTCACAACATGCTGGTCTCCCACGTCAAGCAGCTCTGGCCGTGGTTTTCAGCGCGCAATGCGCGGCTCTGGGTGCTGAGCAATCTGTTCGGAGGCCGCGTCATCGACGGCAATCTCCAGTTCCAGGTGGTGCCCGATCGCCTCGGCAACGGTGTGCCGCTTTCCGCCGACGAAGTGTTCGGCCGCTTCCAGATCGACGGGACGCGTTTCGACACGGCCGGTCGCATTCCGCCGATACGCGACGCCGTCGGTGTCGTCGCCTTCCACGGCAATGACGTCGACGTCTCCCTGTCCTCGGGCACCGTCTTCATGCCCAGCGGCCGCACCGTGGCGGCCAGCAACGGCACGCTGGCGGTTAAGGCGGCGAACCGCCCGCCGGTCATCGGCGCGCTCGACATCGACGTTGCCGGCGACGCGGCGGCCGTCGCCGAATTGGCCTCCTACGAACCGATCAATGCCATGCGCCATGTCGGCTTTCTGCCGGATGACCTGTCCGGCAGCGTCACCGGCCATGTCAAGGCTGATATCCCGCTTCAGTCCGGCGTCGACAGCTCCAAACTCGACTGGCTCGTATCGCTCGACTACACCGGCCTTTCACTGGCCAAGCCGTTCGAAGGGCAGACCGTGGCGGATGCCGACGGCTCGATCACGGTCGATCCCGAAAAGGCGGTGATCTCGGCCAAGGCGTCGCTGAACGGCATTCCGGCCGAACTCGACCTCGTCGAGCCGCTGGCCGATGATGGGCCGGCGCGCAGCCGCAAGGTCGCCCTGGTGCTCGACGACAAGATCCGTGCCGCCGCCATGCCCGGCCTTACGCCGTTGCTTGCCGGCACGGTGAAGGTCGCGATCGACAAGAGCGGCAGCGGCAATCAGAACGTCTCGGCCGACCTGACCAATGCCAGGCTGGACATTCCCTGGGCCGGCTGGAGCAAGGGGGCAGGGGTTCCCGCCACCGCTACATTCGTCATGACAAAGTCGGGCGAGACCACGACGCTGTCCGACTTCGAGCTCGACGGCAAGACTTTCTCCATCGAGGGCAACGTTGTCCTGCTCAACGGCGCCCTGTCGTCGGCAAAGTTCAGCAAGGTTACCCTGAACCGAGGCGATGACGTGGCCGTGTCCGTCAGGCGATCGGGCAAGGGCTATGCTGTCAACGTCAGCGGCAACGCCCTGGATGCCCGCTCGCTGATCAAGCAGTTCACCTCGGACGTCGACACCGCCACCAAGACCACTGGCGCCGACGCCATTTCGGTGAGCGCCGACGTCGATCGGCTCACCGGTTTCCACGACGAGCAACTGTCCAACCTGAAGCTCGACTACAGCGCGGCCGGCTCGCGGGTGAACGGCCTGAAGGTCAGTGCGACGGCGAGTTCTGGCGCCGCCATCACCATCAGCAACACCACCGGTGACGGCCAGCGGGCGCTCAACGTGCAGTCCGCGGACGCCGGCGCCATATTGAGGTTCCTGAACGTCTACGAGCACATGGAAGGCGGGTCGATCATGCTGGCCCTGTCGGGAGCCAGCGACGGACCGATGAAGGGCAAGGTCGACACCAGCAATTTCTTCGTCGTCAACGAACCGAAGCTCGCCTCCATCGTCTCGACCACCCCGGCCGGCGACAGCCGCAGCCTCAACCAGGCGGTCAAGGGCAAGCTCGACACGTCGCGGGTCAAGTTCGAGCGCGGCTACGCCGAGATCGAGAAAGGCAGCGGCTATCTGAAGCTGGCCAACGGCGTGCTGCGGGGGCCGCGTATCGGCACGACCTTCCAGGGCATCCTCTACGACCAGAACAACAACATGGACATGACCGGCACCTTCATGCCGGTCTACGGCCTCAACCGCATCTTCGGCGAGCTGCCGATCGTCGGGGCGCTTCTCGGCAACGGCCGTGACAGGGGCCTCATCGGCGTGACCTACCGGCTCAGGGGCAATGCCAACAAACCGGTGCTCGACATCAATCCGCTCTCGGTGATCGCGCCGGGGATATTCAGGTCGATCTTCGAATACCGGTGAAGCGGCCTTAGATAGGCCGCACCAAAATGTGCTTTTTCCTGCCCAAAGATAGCTTTACGACGTTTTCCGGACTCAGATCCTGAAGCGTCACCAGCCGGCGCTCGTCGCTGACAGGCTGGTCGTTCAACCGCACCGCACCGCCTTGCACATGCCGCCGCGCTTCGCCGTTCGACGCCGCCAGCCCGGCGGTCACCAGCAGCGACAGGATACCGATGCCGGCTTCGAGCTTGGCGTTCTCAACCTCGACGGTCGGCAGCGATTCGGCGAGCGCGCCTTCCTCGAACGTCTTGCGTGCCGTGTCGCTGGCCTGTTCCGCCGCCGCGCGACCATGCAGCAATGCGGTGATCTCCGTGGCGAGCACCTTCTTGGCGTCGTTGATCTCGGATCCGCCGAGCTGCCCGAGGCGCGCGACCTCGTCCAACGGCAGCGTCGTGTAGAGTTTCAGGAACCGGCCGACATCGGCGTCCTCGGTGTTGCGCCAATACTGCCAGAACTCGTAAGGCGAGAGCATGCTGGCATCGAGCCAGACCGCGCCCGAGGCGGACTTGCCCATCTTGGCGCCCGACGAGGTGGTGAGCAGCGGCGTGGTCAGCGCATAAAGCTGCGCGTCCTCCATGCGGCGACCGAGATCGATGCCGTTGATGATGTTGCCCCACTGGTCGGAGCCGCCCATCTGCAGACGGCAGCCGAGGCGCTTGTAGAGTTCGACGAAGTCGTAGGCCTGCAGGATCATGTAGTTGAATTCGAGAAAGGACAATGACTGCTCGCGGTCGAGCCGCAGCTTGACGGAATCGAACGCCAGCATGCGGTTGACCGAAAAGTGACGGCCGACATCGCGCAGGAAATTGACGTAGTTGATCTCCATCAGCCAGTCGGCGTTGTTGACCATGATGGCGTCATTCGGACCGCTGCCGAATTTGAGGTACGGCACGAAATTGCGACGGATGCCGACGAGATTGTCGTCGATGTCCTGCGGGGTCAGAAGCTTGCGCGCCTCGTCCTTGAAGGAAGGGTCGCCGATCATCGAAGTGCCGCCGCCCATCAGCGCGATCGGCCGATGGCCGGTCTGCTGCAGCCAGTGCAGCATCATGATCTGGATCAATGAGCCGGCGTGCAGGCTCTTGGCGGTGGCGTCGAAGCCGATATAGGCCGTCACCGTCTCCGTGGCGAAGAGATTGTCGAGGCCGGCATCATCCGAAGTCTGGTGGATGAAACCGCGCTCGCTCATCGTGCGCAGGAAGTCGGATTTGAAGGCAGGCATGGTTTCTTTCCCGAAAGCGTCCGCCCGTCCGGCGCGGGCGTATGTGAACGGGCGCGTTTAGCATCCAAGCGCGATCAGCAAAAGTGGATTCCGATCTTGCGCCGGATTGCCTGCCAACCGAGGGGCTGCGACCAGCAGGGGGTGGATGCGGTTTTGTGGCACGCACGGATGATGTCCGTCATGCTTGCTTCATCGTTTCGGCTGGCGTAATGAGGCGCCGCGCCACAAGGTTCTTGCAGCCCACGACCTCCAGCGGCACCGTACGGCATTCAAAACATGCCATATCCGACGACAGAGCCCCGACGCGACATGCCGGACGCATTGATATCCATTGTCATTCCCTGCCGGAACGAGGCGGCAAACCTGCCGTTGCTGATCGACGAGATCGAGGCGGCGATGGTAGGGCGCGACTTCGAACTGATCATCGTCAATGATGGCTCGACCGACGACACCGCGGCCGTTCTTGCCGAACAGGCAGGTCTTCGCCCGTTCCCGGTGCGGGAATTGCGGCACCGGAAATCCGCCGGCCAGAGCCTTTCGGTGCGTTCGGGCGCCTGGGCAGCGCGCGGCGGCATCGTCGCCACGATCGATGGCGATGGCCAGAACGATCCGCAATACATTCCCGTGCTGGTCGACGCCTTGCGGCAGGCCGGCCCCGATTTCGGCGCCGCACAGGGGCAGCGCCTCAAGCGTCGCGACAGCAAGGTCAAGCAACTGGCGTCACGTTTCGCCAATTGGCTGAGGAACGCCATCCTGCATGACGAGACGCGCGATACCGGCTGCGGCCTGAAGGCTGTTCATACCGACATCCTGCGCAAACTGCCGTTCTTCGACGGCACGCATCGCTTCGTGCCGGCTCTGGTCATCCAGGAGGGGTACCGCGTCGTGCACTGCGACGTGGTCGACCGTTCGCGCCGGCACGGCAAATCGAATTACGGCATCTTCGATCGTGGCCTGCAGGGCGCGCTCGATCTTGGTGGCGTCTGGTGGCTGCGCCGCCGGCGCCGCAGAATGCCAAAAGTAGAGGAAATCAAGCGTGTTTAACGTGCTTCAGGAACTGGGGACCTGGCTTCATCAGGTCTTCATCAAGCAATTCGATGCGTGGGTCCTGCTCGGCTTCATCGCCCAGTTCTTCTTCACCATGCGCTTTCTGGTGCAGTGGTTGGCCTCCGAAAAGGCCAAGCGCAGCGTTGTGCCGGTTGCCTTCTGGTTCTTCTCGCTGTTCGGCGGCGGCCTGCTTCTGATCTACGCCATCCAGCGCCAGGATCCGGTGTTCATCGCCGGCCAGGCCATGGGCCTGTTCATCTACATCAGAAATCTCTGGCTGATCGCCAATGAGCGCAAGGCGGCGATGACCAAGGTCGATTGAGCGGCCCGTGTGCGTGAAGAACATGATCGGAGAGGCTCAAAAATGGCGTTGAACAGGAACTACATCCTTCTCTTCCTGTTCAGCCTGATGATGACGGCCTCGGGGCTGGCATCCCTGCCGCCGATCGACCGCGACGAGTCGCGCTTCGTCCAGGCTACCAAGCAGATGGCGGAGAGCGGCGACTATGTCGACATCCGCTTCCAGGAGGCCTCGCGCTACCAGAAGCCGGTTGGCATCTACTGGCTGCAATCGGCAGCCGTGACGCTGAGCGGCAAGGGCGCTGAAGCACCGATATGGGTCTACCGCACGGTCTCGGCGCTCGGCATCGCCATTGCGGTGCTGGCGATCGCGTGGACGGGAACCAATCTTTTCGGAGCGAATGCCGGTGTCGTCGCTGGCCTGGTGATGGCTGCGATCTTCGCCACCGCCTTCGAGGGGCGGGATGCCAAGACCGATGCGATGCTTTTGGCCTGCTGCGTGGCCGCGCAAGGCGCGCTGGCGCAGATCTACCTGGCATCGCGCCGCAACGAGCCGGTCGCCGGCCATCTCTGGTGGATTTTCTGGATCGCGCAAGGCGCGGCGATCCTCATCAAGGGGCCGATCGCGCCGCTGCTTTCGGCGCTGACCATCGCGGTGCTGTTTGCCTTCGAGCGCGATGGGCGCTGGCTGTCGAAGCTCAGGATCGGGCGCGGCCTGCTGCTTGTCGTGGTGATTGCGCTGCCCTGGCTCGCCGCGATCACCTGGAAAAGCCATGGCGCCTTCCTGCAGCAGGCCGTCGGCAAGGACATGCTTGGCAAGGTCGCGTCGGGCGAGGAATCGCACGGCATGCCGCCGGGCTTCTATATGCTGACCTATTCGCTGTTCATGTGGCCGTTCGGCCTGATCGCGGTCGGCGCCGGGCTGCAGGCCCTCAACCGGTTGCGCGACGACCCCAGGCTGCGCTTCTGCCTTGCCTGGTACATCCCGTTCTGGCTGGTCTTCGAGTTGATCCCGACCAAGCTGCCGCACTATGTCCTGCCGGCCTATCCCGGCATGGCGCTGCTGATCGGCTGGCTTTTGACCTTGCAGCCCGAGGATGCCAATGCGCCGCTCAAGCGCTGGCAGACCTGGTTGTGGTGGTCGACGGCATTTGGCCTGGTCGTGGTCAGCCTCGGCCTGGCGGCGGTCTGCGTGGGCGCACCGATCTACCTCACGCACACATTCTCATGGTGGAGCATCCCGGCCGCGGCGGCGGCGCTCGGCGCCGGCTACCTCGCCTTTTCGTGGCAGTTGCAGGTGCCGCTGCCCCGCATCGGCGCCATCGCCGCCTGTGCGGGCATCACCTATGGCTTGCTGTTTGGCGTCATCGCGCCGTCGCTGAAGCCGATCTGGCTGAGCCCGACCATCGAGACCGCGGTCAGCGCCTACAAGCCTTGCGATACCACGGTGCTGGCCTCGGCGCGGTATCAGGAACCGAGCCTGGTATTCCTGGTGGGCACGAAAACGGTGCTGACCGATATCGGCGGCGTGGCGGAACATCTGCTGGCCGATCCTGCCTGCGGCTTGGGACTGGCGCCGATCGAAGACGAGCAGAAACTGAACGGCATGCTGTCGGTGCAAGGCAAATCCGTGAACCGCCTCGCCGAGGTCGATGGCCTCAACTATTCGTCGGGAGACAAACTGTCGCTCGGCCTCTATCGTGTGGCGCCATGACGGCTGGTCCATGACAGGGTCGAATTCCCAATGCTCGTGAAACCGCGCCCTTCCGCTTTCGCCAGGCTTGTAGCGGTGAGACGCCGCTCCCTCGACAATTTTCGCGACACGTTGCGGATCGTGAGAAGGCGCTTTGCCGTTCGTCCAGCACGTTACCCTGACGTTGCATGGCCGGTTTGGATCGTGGTTTGGGTGCTGCTGACGGCGGCGGCCTTTGTCCGTCTCGACACACCGGCAGGGATGCTTCATGGCCAATGGTCGGGGGCACGGTTTGCCGAGTTCACGACCCAGTTCGCTCTCGGCGGCTGGTATCTGATCCCATCGGCGCTCTTGCTCGTCGCGGCCAATCTGATCGATTGGCGAGGCCTTTCACGGCGATCGTTGATGCTCGTCTACAACTGGACCTGCCTGGCATTCCTGGTGCTGAGTTCGGTTGGCCTTTCCGGCTTGCTGGTCAATGTCCTGAAATATGCGATCGGCCGCGCCCGCCCGCTCTACTTCCAGGATTTTGGTGTCCTGGCGTTGCATCCATTCGCCTTTGACGCGCGCTTCGCCGGTTTTCCCTCCGGCCATGCCACGACGATGGGCGCCGTGTTCGGTATTCTTCTGCTCTTGTTTCCACGGCGCTGGGCCATCGCCCTGATGGTCACGGCCTGCATCGCCTCGACCAGGGTCTTCGTCGGCGCGCACTATCCGAGTGACACCGTTGCCGGCTTCGGCCTCGGCTGCGCCTTCGCTCTCGCATGCGGATTGGTCTTTGCCCGGCTGGGCTTCATTTTCCGCCCGGCAGCCTCCGGTTTGCCGGTACGCAAAGCATCGTTCCGGCTGATTGCGCCGGAACGATAGGTCGCTGCCGGCTTAATTGCCGTCCAGGCCACCGTAAGACTTTACCAGGCGAACCATATCGGACGAATCGGCGACTTCGCTTTCAAGTCCGTGCGCGACGCCGACGCGATCAGCGACGGGACGGTTCTGGCTGACCTTCCACTTGCCGTGGATCTCGCCGATCTCGATCTCCAGCCCAATGATGCCCTTGATCTGCGACTGGATGAAGGGCGCCGGCGCGTCCGTCACCGCCCAGGGTGCCTCGCGAACGCCTTCCTGGGAGGCGGTCAGATCCGCGATCTGTCGTGCCAGCCAGTCCTGGTCATCCATCACCTTGACGGTGCCGCGCACCTGCACGATGGCGTAGTTCCAGGTCGGCACCACCTTGCCGGTCTCGCGCTTGGTCTCGTACCAGGACGGCGTCACATAGGCATCGGTGCCCTGGAAGACGATCAGCACGGGCGACGCCGGATTGTCGGCGATGAGGCGCCATTGCGGGTTGGCCCTGGCCAGGTGCGCGCGCAGCCTGCCGTTCGGCGGCAGGCTTTCACTAAGTTCAGAGGGGGCATCGAGCAAGAAGGGAATGGCGTTGGCCACCGGGCCGTCCGGCCCGTTCGAGATCAGCATGCCGAGCGGATGCGCCCGGATCAGTCCGTGCAGGACATCCGGCCGCGTTTCCTGGAACTGGGGAGGCTCATACATCCGCGCTCGTACCTTCCTTTTGCTTATCTCAGCCGCCCTTTTGCTATCTCAACCGCTTGGGCCGCGGATCCGACAATTCTCCAGCCAGCCGGCGGTCGAGATAGTCGGAGCATTCCTCGATCAGCAGATCGGCGTCGTTGGCGAAGAAATGGTTGGCGCCGGGCAAGGTCTTCTGCGTGATGGTGATGCCCTTCTGGGTGTGCAGCTTGTCGACCAGGCCCTGCACATCCTTCGGCGGCGCCACCTTGTCGGCGTCGCCATGGATGATCAGGCCCGATGACGGGCAGGGCGCCAGGAATGAGAAGTCATAAGTGTTGGGCTGCGGCGCGATCGAGATGAAGCCTTCGATCTCGGGCCGGCGCATCAGGAGCTGCATGCCGATCCACGAGCCGAAGGAATAACCGGCGACCCAGCAGCTCTTGGAATCCGGATGCAGCGATTGCACCCAGTCGAGCGCAGCCGCCGCGTCCGACAACTCGCCGGTACCGTGGTCGAATTCGCCCTGGCTGCGGCCGATGCCGCGGAAGTTGAAGCGCAGCGTGGTGAAATCGCGCTTCTGGAACATGTAGAAGAGGTCGTAGACGATCTTGTTGTTCATCGTGCCGCCGAACTGCGGATGCGGGTGCAACACGATGGCAATCGGCGCGCTCTTTTCCTTTGAGGGTTGGTAGCGCCCCTCCAGACGGCCGGCCGGACCGGTAAAAATGACCTCAGGCATGAAATACTCCACTTGTAATACGAATGCGCGGCGCCCGGAACGAACCTTCCTCTGGCCTTGACGCAGGGCGAGCGTCTTCCTAGAAGCTAGTTTAGAACTGTTCAAAACTGAGTGGCCAGACGTCGAGCCCGGCCACCGGCGCCGCAAGCCGCGTAAATAGGACGGCTCGCCTTGGAATTTCAAGGAAATAACGCCATACGACAACCGAATGGCTTCTGACGGGACCAACTGGACGAAAATGGCCGCAAAACGTGCCTATCTCGACTACAATGCCAGTGCACCGCTGCTTGCCGCGGCGCGCGAGGCCATGGTCGCGGCACTTGATGTTGCCGCCAACCCGTCATCGGTCCACGCGGAGGGGCGCGCGGCGCGGCGCCTGATCGAGACGGCGAGGCGCGAGGTGGCGGCGCTGGTGAATGCCAGGCCCGAACATGTCGTGTTCACCTCCGGTGCGACCGAAGCCGCCTCGACGCTGCTTTCCCCGGACTGGCAGATGGGACGCGGCAGCGTGCGCATGAGCCGGCTCTACGTCTCCGAGGCGGACCATCCCTGCCTTTTGAATGGCGGGCGCTTTCCCGCGGCGCAGGTGACGCGCATCGGCGTCGATGCCAACGGCATTGCCGATTTCGGCGCTTTGGCCACAGCGCTTGGCGGTCACGACAAGGCCGATGGCCTGCCGCTGGTCGCGATCCATGCCGCCAACAACGAGACCGGCGTCATCCAGCCGATCGATCGCATCGCCGAAATCGTCAAGGCGGCGGGCGGTGTCCTGGTGGTTGACGCGGTCCAGGCAACGGGCCGCGTTTCGATCGATATGTCAGCGGGTTACG
The DNA here is from genome assembly GCF_006442705.1 of Mesorhizobium sp. B1-1-7. NCBI lineage: Bacteria > Pseudomonadati > Pseudomonadota > Alphaproteobacteria > Hyphomicrobiales > Phyllobacteriaceae > Mesorhizobium > Mesorhizobium sp. B1-1-7. The sequence goes on from NZ_VFWQ01000011.1 coordinate 85,274, forward strand.
CCGATTATTTGGTTCTGTCTTCGCACAAGATCGGCGGCCCCAAGGGTGTCGGCGCCATTGTCGCCGCCGCGGACCTGATGATGCCCAAGCCCCTGGTCAATGGCGGCGGTCAGGAAAAGGGCCATCGCGGCGGCACGGAAAACCTCGCCGCCATTGCCGGTTTTGGCGCTGCCGCGCGTGAGGCCCTGAACGGGCTGCAGGCGATCGATACGGTGCGCAAGCGCCGCGACGAGATCGAGGCCATCGTGAAAACCTTGGTGCCCGAGGCGGAAATCTTTGGAACCGGCGCGCCAAGGCTTGCCAACACGACATTCTTCGCTATTCCCGGCGTCAAGGCCGAAACCGCGCAGATCGCCTTCGATCTTGCCGGCGTGGCGCTGTCGGCGGGCTCCGCCTGTTCGTCGGGCAAGGTCGGGCCGAGCCATGTGCTGAAAGCCATGGGTTACGGTGACAGTCTTGGTGCCTTGCGCGTGTCGATCGGTTCGGCGACGGGCGCCGAGGATATCGAGCTGTTCAGGACCGCACTGGCGGGCATCGCTGCAAGGCAGGCCGCCAGGGAAAAGGCGGATAGAGAAGAAGCCGCGTAGCGGTTGGGAGCATCGGACCGAAAAGTGCGTAGCGGTTTTCGGGAAAATCCGATGCTTGACTAAGATGTTTTGGGTCTTTTTGACCTGGTAGAGCCGTGCGTTTCATGTTGGCCGGGTGAATTTCCGGTCGAGACGCATTATATGGAACTTACGCTGCCGCGAGCGCTTCTTTGGCGGTCATTTCGGCGGTGCCATAGTTTGAAAACTGTCGGGCCTTGACCCCGGCGTGGATGGAGAACGCATATGCCTGCTGTGCAGGACACGATCGATCGGGTCCGAAAGATCGACGTCGACCAATACAAATATGGATTCCAGACCGAGATCGCCGTCGACAAGGCTCCCAAGGGGCTGAGCGAAGACATCATCCGTTTCATTTCGGCCAAGAAGGACGAACCGTCCTGGATGCTGGAATGGCGCCTGGAAGCCTATCGCCGCTGGCTGACGCTGGAAGAGCCGACCTGGGCGCGCGTCAACTATCCCAAGATCGATTTCCAGGACATCTACTACTACGCGGCGCCCAAGAGCACGCCTGGCCCGTCGTCGCTCAGCGACGTCGATCCCGAACTCTTGAAGGTCTATGAGAAGCTCGGCATTCCGCTGCGCGAGCAGGAAATCCTCGCCGGCGTGCAGAAGACGGATGTTTCCGAGCTCGAGGAAGCCAGCGACAATGTCTACAAGTCGGGCCGTGTCGCCGTCGACGCGGTGTTCGATTCCGTCTCGGTGGTCACGACCTTCAAGAAGGAACTGGCGCAGGCCGGCGTCATCTTCTGCTCGATCTCGGAAGCCATCCGCGAGCATCCGGAACTGGTGAAGAAATATCTCGGCTCGGTCGTGCCGACGTCGGACAATTTCTATGCCACGCTGAATTCGGCTGTCTTCACCGACGGCTCGTTCGTCTTCGTGCCCAAGGGCGTGCGCTGCCCGATGGAGCTGTCGACCTATTTCCGCATGAACGAGAAGAACACCGGCCAGTTCGAGCGCACGCTGATCATTGCCGAGGAGGGGGCTTACGTCTCCTATCTCGAAGGCTGCACGGCGCCGCAGCGCGATGAGAACCAGCTTCACGCCGCCGTCGTCGAACTGGTCGCGCTCGACGATGCCGAGATCAAATATTCGACGGTGCAGAACTGGTACCCCGGCGACGCCGAGGGCAAGGGCGGCATCTACAATTTCGTCACCAAGCGCGGCGACTGCCGTGGCAACCGTTCGAAGATCTCGTGGACGCAGGTCGAGACCGGCTCGGCGATCACCTGGAAATATCCGAGCTGCATCCTGCGCGGCGACGATTCCCAGGGCGAGTTCTATTCGATCGCGGTGTCGAACGGCTACCAGCAGGTCGACTCTGGCACCAAGATGATCCATCTCGGCAAGAACACGTCGAGCCGCATCATCTCCAAGGGCATCGCCGCCGGCTTCTCGCAGAACACCTATCGCGGTCAGGTTTCGGCGCACCGCAAGGCGACCAATGCCCGCAACTTCACCAACTGCGACTCGCTGCTGATCGGCGACCAGTGCGGCGCGCACACCGTGCCCTACATGGAAGCCAAGAACTCGACGGCGCAGTTCGAGCACGAAGCGACGACCTCGAAGATTTCCGAGGACCAGAAGTTCTACGTCATGCAGCGCGGCATTCCCGAGGAGGAAGCCATCGCGCTGATCGTCAACGGCTTCGTCAAGGATGTCATCCAGCAGCTGCCGATGGAGTTCGCCGTCGAGGCGCAGAAGCTGATCGGCATCTCGCTGGAGGGAAGCGTGGGGTGACAAAGGCGCGCAAACGCGAACCCGCAGAAAGACATGTCTACCTGCGGGATCGAGTGGATAACTGGGAAGCGGGCCTGGGCCTCGCATTCTGGCTGTGCGCGATAGGAATAGCGCTGCTCGCTGCGGCCTACTCGCCGGATGGCTTTTGGCAGGGGCTTTGGGAAGCCTTGAAGCAGTTGTTGAATCGAGTTTAGCCAGGCAGACGGCTACTGATAGGACGAATGGAAATGCTTGAAATCAGAAACCTCCATGCCCGCATCGTCGATGACGGCACCGAAATCATCCGCGGCCTGAACCTGACGGTAAAAGCCGGCGAGGTCGCCGCGATCATGGGCCCGAACGGCTCGGGCAAATCGACATTGTCCTACATCCTCGCCGGCCGCGAGGATTATGAGGTGACCGAGGGCGACATCCTGTACAATGGCCAGTCGATCCTCGAAATGGATCCGGCCGAGCGCGCGACGTCGGGCATCTTCCTCGCTTTCCAGTATCCGATGGAGATACCGGGCGTGGCGACCATGGAATTCTTGAAAGTGGCCATGAACGAGCAGCGCAAGGCGCGCGGCGAGGAGCCGCTGAAGATCCCGGAATTCCTGAAGCGCGTGAAGGAAGCCGCCGCCTCGCTCAGCATGGACATGGCGATGCTGAAGCGGCCGCTCAATGTCGGCTTCTCCGGCGGCGAGAAGAAGCGTGCCGAGATCCTGCAGATGAAGCTCCTGGAGCCGAAGCTCTGCGTGCTCGACGAGACCGATTCCGGCCTCGACATCGATGCGCTGAAGATCGTTTCCGATGGCGTCAACGCGCTGCGCGCGCCGGACCGGGCGTTCCTGGTCATCACTCATTACCAGCGCCTGCTCGAACACATCGTGCCCGATAGCGTGCACGTGCTCTACAAGGGCCAGGTCATCAAGTCCGGCGACAAATCGCTGGCGCTCGACCTCGAAGCCAACGGCTATGCCGGCGTGATCGGGCAAGCCGCGTGAGATGCCAGAAGGCAAGGTCAAACTGATGAATATTCACACACAACCCCAGCGGACACCGGCCGAGACGGCGTTGATCGACGCCTTCGGCGACCGGCTGTCGCTGCTGCCGGGCGACGGCGCGGTGATGCTGAAGCGCGACGACGCCATTGAAGCGATCAAGCACGGCCTGCCGACGCGGCGCGTCGAGTCCTGGCACTACACGGACCTTCGCCGGCTGCTGAACGCGGTGCCGGACTTCGATCCGGCCGCCGCCCCCAAGGCCGTCGCGCCGATCGTCGAAGGCTCTGCCGTGTTGGCGATCCTGAACGGCAAGTCCGATGCGAAGACGCCGGCTGTGGACGGCGTCACCGTTGAGCGCCTGTCGGAAAAGCTGACCGACGGCAGCATCGCGCCGGGGCTCGATCCCTATGGCAGCGACGATGCCATCGGGGCGCTGAACACGGCATTCGTCGCCGATGGGTATTTTGTCGACATCGCCGACGGTGCCGAACTGGAAAAGCCGATCGAATTGCAGAATTTGCAGGCCGGCGGCCAGACGCATGTACGCCTGCCGGTGCGTGTTGGCGCCGGCGCCAAGGCGGTCATCGTCGAACGCCAGGCCGGCGAGGGCGCGGCGTTGACCAGCTCGGTCAGCCAACTCGTGCTCGGCGAGGGCGCCGAGGTGACGTGGCTGATCGTCCAGGAACAGCCGGAGACGGCGACGCATCTGGCGCAGTTCAAGGCCCATATCGGCAAGGACGCGAAGCTGACCCTGTTCGTCATGAATGCCGGCGGCAGACTGGTGCGCCAGGAGATCGTGGTCAGGACAACCGGCGAAGGCGCCGATTTCAAGCTGCGCGGCATCAATCTGCTGGCTGGCGACACCCACACCGACGTGACCATGGTGCTCGATCACGCCGTGCCGCACACGACCTCGACCGAGATCGTCCGCAACGTGGTGACGGGCAAGGCGCGCGGCGTCTTCCAGGGCCGCATCAACGTCCATCAGTATGCGCAGAAGACCAACGCCAAGATGGCCTGCAACACGCTGCTGTTGTCGGACGACGGCGAGTTCTCGACCAAGCCCGAGCTCGAAATCTTCGCCGACGACGTCGTCTGCGGCCACGGCGCGACGGTCACCGAGATCGACCACGACCATCTGTTCTACCTGATGGCGCGCGGTGTCGACGAGAAGAGCGCCCGGGGCCTTCTGGTCAAGGCATTCGTCGCCGAGGTGATCGAGGAACTGGACGACGAAGCGATCGTCGACGCGCTCGAGGCGCGGCTCGACAGCTGGTTCGTGGCGCACGGGTAATTATTGGATGGGGCCCGGCAAAGCCACCCCTCATCCGTCTCGGCGCTATGCGCCGATCCACCTTCTCCCACAAGGGGAGAAGGTTGGGCGCTCTTCCTTCTCCCCTTGTGGGAGAAGGTGGCCGAGCGAAGCTCGGTCGGATGAGGGGTGTTGCGAGGAACGCGGCCTTGGACGGCAAGGACTTTGAAATGGACCAGAAAGTCGAAAACATCCCTTACGACGTCGAGGCGATCCGCCGCGACTTCCCCATCCTGTCGCGGGAAGTCTATGGCAAGCCGCTGGTCTATCTCGACAATGGCGCCTCGGCACAGAAGCCGCAGGTGGTGCTGGATACGATCCAGCATGCCTATTCCCAGGAATATGCCAACGTCCATCGCGGCCTGCATTTCCTGTCCAATGCGGCCACCGACGCCTATGAAAAGGCGCGGGAAACGGTGCGTCGTTTTCTCAACGCGCCAAGTACCGACAACATCGTCTTCACCTCGAACACGACGTCGGCCATCAACACGGTCGCCTATGGCTATGGCATGCCCAACATCGGCGAGGGCGACGAGATCGTGCTGTCGATCATGGAGCACCACTCCAACATCGTGCCCTGGCATTTCATCCGTGAGCGGCAGGGCGCGAAACTGGTCTGGGTGCCGGTCGACGATCTCGGCATCTTCCACATCGAGGAATTCGAGAAGCGCCTGACCGACCGCACCAAGCTTGTCGCCATCACCCAGATGTCGAACGCGCTGGGCACGGTGACCCCGATCAAGGAAATCGTGCGCATCGCGCACGCGCGGGGCATTCCGGTGCTCGTCGATGGCAGCCAGAGCGCTGTCCATATGCCCATCGACGTCCAGGACCTCGACTGCGACTTCTTCGTCTTCACCGGCCATAAGGTCTATGGGCCCTCGGGCATCGGCGTGCTCTATGGCAAGAAGGACATTTTCCAGGGCATGCGCCCCTTCATGGGCGGCGGCGAGATGATCGAGGAGGTGACGGAAGACATCGTCACCTACAATGAGCCGCCGCACCGCTTCGAGGCCGGCACGCCGCCGATCGTCCAAGCGATCGGGCTCGGTGCCGCGCTGGAGTATATGGAAAAAATCGGCCGCGAGCGCATTGCCGCGCATGAGGAAGACCTCAAGATCTATGCTCATGAACGGCTGCGCGCCATCAACTCGCTGCGCATTTTCGGCGACGCTCCAGGCAAGGGCGCCATCATATCGTTCGAACTCCAGGGTATTCATGCCCATGACGTGTCGATGGTGATAGATAGGCAAGGCGTGGCGGTCCGCGCCGGCACCCATTGCGCCCAGCCGCTGTTGAAACGCTTTGGCGTAACCTCCACATGCAGGGCATCGTTCGGCATGTATAATACCAGGGCCGAAGTCGACGCTTTGGCTGAAGCGCTTGAAAAAGCGCGCAAGTTCTTCGGGTGACGATGATGGATGACGCGAGCCCCACTGCCGAGACCACCGCGGAAACCGCCGCCAACGCCGTGGTTTCGGCGTCCGCCATTCCCGCCGACGAACTGGCGCGGTTGACCGACGACATCGTCTCCGCGCTGAAGACGGTCTACGACCCGGAAATCCCCGCCGATATTTACGAGCTCGGCCTTGTCTACAAGATCGACATCGAGGACGACCGCTCGGTCAAGATCGATATGACGCTGACCGCCCCCGGCTGCCCGGTGGCAGGCGAAATGCCGGGCTGGGTCGAAAATGCCGTCGGTGCCGTCAAAGGCGTCTCCGGCGTCGAGGTCAACATGACCTTCGATCCGCCCTGGTCGCCCGACCGCATGTCGGAAGAGGCGCAGGTGGCGGTGGGCTGGTACTGAAGGGGCCTGCAGGTGGAGGAATGGGAAATAGACGTTCCCGAATTCATGCCGCCTGCAACTATGAAACTCATGCAGCGCTGGGGTGGGGACAGGTTTCTAAATGCGTGCAATAGCGCAATCGAGTTTCAGGCGGTCATGCGAGAGTTGCCCGCCGACGTTGCCGACGTTCTTTGTGCCGACTTGCTACTCGGTGATGTCTTGAATGGAGGCTTCCACCAATATTTCTACAATTCCTTTGGAGTTACGGTGGAGCGGGCCATATCCGCGATGCAGATCCTTGGCCTGCCAGGCCATGCCGAAGCTACCAGAAGTGCATTGATGGTTTTTGGCGCAGACTTCCCTCAAGATCGCCTTGCCAGAATGAACATGATGGACGAATTGCCGGAGACAGCATTCGACGAGGTGACGGATCAGTTCTATGCGGCAGAAGACAGCCATCCGATAGGAATGAACGAGGTACTTCAGCGGCAAGCCAACCAATTGCTGTCGAAGGCACATTGAACGGGCCGGGGTTGCGCTGGCTGACATTCTTCACCATTTTAGGTGAGGAATCATTCGGCAGGCCTTGAACCTGCATGGAATGGAGAAGGAAAAAGAATGGGACGCTTTGCCGTCATCACCATGACCGAAAGGGCCGCCGACCGGGTGCGCGAGATCGTCGCCACGCGTGAGAACGCGCATGGCATCCGCCTCGGCATCAAGAAGGGCGGCTGCGCCGGCATGGAATACACGGTCGACCTGGTGACCGAGCCCAACACCAAGGACGACCACATCGAGCGCGACGGCGCCCATGTCTATGTGGCACCGGAGGCTGCGCTGTTCCTGTTCGGCACCGAGATGGATTTCGAGCAGACGACGCTGCGCACCGGCTTCACCTTCCACAACCCGAACCAGAGTTCGGCCTGCGGCTGCGGCGAATCCGTCGAGCTGAAGCCGGCCGACCTGAAGGCGCTGGCCGAGGCACGCGCTTCGGCCTGATCTTCCTTCGCCCCGTTCACGGGGAGAAGGTGGCCCGAAGGGCCGGATGAGGGGCCGCGCCAGCCTCTCCAGAGTTAGCTCCGCCCCTCATCTGCCTGCCGGCATCTTCTCCCCGTAAAACGGGGAGAAGGAACTCACTCCACCCACATCCCCGTCCGCTTGTGCCAGTCGGCGATCGATTCCTCGGGATAGACGTCAAAAGTCTTGTCGCCTTTGCCGACATCCGGCTCGACCCAGTTCGCCTTGTATTTCAGCATCAGATGCACCTTTTCAGGCGGTTTCGGCAGGTCGCTGTCGATCGCCGAGGCGAAGGGATGCACCAGCTCCGGCCAGGTCGGGTCGTAGAGCCAAAGTGCTGATCCACATTTCTTGCAGAAATTGCGCTCGCCGGTCGAGACTTCGCAATGCGGATGCTCGTCGTCCTCGATCTCCGCCCTGTAGACGCCAAGGCTTCGCTTGCCCCTTATGTTCAAGGTCTCGTTGTCGGCGCCGAGATTGATGGCGAAACCGCCGCCGCCCTGCTGCTTGCGGCAGATCGAGCAGTAGCACAGCATGAACGGCACCGGTGTGTGGCTTTCCACCTCGAAACGGATGGCATTGCAACGGCACGAGCCTTTGAGCAGGGCAGGCATGGCGGGAAACTCCGATCGATCCTCTTTCAACCTGTCAGCATGATTTTGGTTGCGGCGATGACAAGGCCTGACGCCGATGACATGATCGCGGCATGGACAACGAACGCATCGCCGAACTGTTCGAAGGCCTCGGCCCGGTCAGCATCCGCAAGCTGTTCGGCGGCAAGGGCATCTATTTCGACGGCGTCATCGTCGCCATCGTGCTGCGCGGCGAATTGCTGCTGAAGGCCGACGAACAAAGCGCGCCCGATTTCGAAGCTGCCGGCTGCAAGCAATGGACCTACACCGGCTCTCGCCACGGCAAGCTGGTCGCCATGCCCTATTGGAGCGTTCCAGACAGTGCTTTCGATGATCCCGACGAGATGACGGTGTGGGCGCGCCGCGCGTATGAGGCGGGGCGAAGAGCTGGGAAGTGATGCCAACTTGCCGACATTGGCCGCCCTACAGCGCCTTCGCAATCCGCGCCGCCAGCCGTGCATTGTTCTCAACCAGCGCGATGTTGGTCTTCAAACTGCGGCCGCCGGTCAGTTCGAGGATTTTCGACAACAGGAACGGCGTCACCGCCTTGCCCGTCACATTGAGCGCCTCTGCCGCCTTCTGAGCCGCCTCGATGTACCCCGCCATCTCTTCAGCCGGGATTTCGTGGTTTTCCGGCACTGGATTGGCGATCAGCATGCCGCCACTCAAGCCCAGTGCAGCCCTGGTCCGGAAGAAATGCGCGATCTCTTCGGGTCCATGCAGGGTCAGCGGCGCGCGGAACGGCGACTGCCGTGACCAGAAGGCCGGCATCGTCTCGCAGCCAGCGCCGACGACAGGCACGCCGCGCGTCTCCAGTACTTCCAGCGTCTTTTCGATGTCGAGGATCGCCTTGGCGCCGGCCGAGACGACGATGACCGGCGTGCGCGCCAGTTCGTCGAGGTCGGCCGAGATATCGAAACTCTTTTCCGCCCCCTTGTGCACGCCGCCGATGCCGCCGGTGGCGAATACTTTTATCCCGACCATGTGCGCCGCGATCATCGTGGCGGCGACCGTGGTGCCGCCGGTGCGCCCTTGCGCGACGGCGAAGCCGAGATCGGCGCGCGACAGCTTCATGGCGTCACCCGTCATGGCCAGCGATTCCCGCTCTCCATCCGAGAGGCCGATCTTGATGCGGCCGCCGACCACGGCGATCGTCGCCGGCACGGCGCCGCCGTCACTGATGATCTTTTCCACATCCGCCGCCATGGCGCCATTGTCGGGGTAGGGCATGCCATGGGTGATGATGGTGCTTTCCAGCGCCACCACCGGTTGGCCGGCGGCGAGGGCCCGCGCCACCGGCGCGTGGACGTCGATGAAGGGGTGGGCGGTTTCCGGGTTCATCTGGATCTCCAAGCTGAAGCGCCCGCATCTATCTCGACGCTAGCCGGCGCTGCGGACCATGAATTTGCCGGTCTCATGCCACTTCCTGCGCATCCGGCACAAGGGCCAGTGCTTGCACGAAGGATGCCTCGCTGAAATCGGGAACGGCATCGGCGCTTTCGATGGCCAGCGTCGCCGCCGCGACGCCGTCGCGCAAGGCCTCGCGAAAAGGCAGACCGCGCAGCAAGGCCGCGATCGTTGCGCCCGCCAATGCGTCGCCGGCTCCTGTGACATCGGCGATTTTTCTCGGGGCAGGCGGCAGGATCGAAAAGGCGCCTGCTTGGTCGAAACCCAGCACCGCGCCGCCACCTGCCGTGACCACACCGTTTCTGAGACCGCTGCAGCGCAGCCCGTCGACGACATCCTTATTCGTGGCGTTTGCGTTGACGCCCGCCAGCACGATGGCCTCGCTCCGGTTCATGAAGACCAGCGCCAGCGCGCCGAGCACCGGCATCAGCCGCACCACCTTGGCCGGCGAAATGGCAATCGCGTACACCGGCTTGCCCGCGGCGAGTGCGACGAGCCGCTCCAGCGCCGAGGACGGCAAATTGGCGTCGCACAAGATGGCATCGGCGGCCGCGACCACCTCCCGCACCTTGGAACGCCTGATCTGCTTGGGAAACGCCAGGTCGTAGAGAGCCATGTCGGCAAAGCCGACGATCAGTTCGCCCTCGCGGTCGATCAGCGCCGTGTAGCTCGGCGTGGTTCGGTCGAGGAACACCGCCGACAGATCGGCGATGCCAGCTTCCGCTATGGCGCGCGAAACGGTGTCGCCCGCCGCATCGCCGCCGCGCATCGACATCAGGGAGGCCGACACGCCGCGCCGCACTGTGCTGCGCAATGCATTGAAGACGCCGCCGCCGACATCCTCGCGCATCGTGCCGGGATTGGACGCGGCGGGCACATAGGCGCCGGACACCTGGCCACGCCGGTCGATATGGGCGCCGCCCACGGCCAGTATCTTTGCGGATTTCACCATGCCGGCGATATGCCCTTTGTTATTCCTGCCGCACAAGCGTTAGGCTGCGGATGGAGTTTCGCACGCAAGGCAGCGATTCGGCGAACCGAAACAATCGAGCTGTCTGGCCCAATGCGAGGTGCATTGCTGTTCGATCTCTTGGTACGAAAAAAGAACAAATCCGGATATCGCTTGTTTTTCAGATGTTTGATCCCTCTTGCCAAACGAGAACAAAAAAGGTACAAAATGGTAGGGATTACGGATTGTCCGGCCTTCATTGACGACCAAGGGGTGATGTATCATGGCTCAGAATTCTTTGCGGCTTGTAGAGGATAAGGCAGTGGACAAATCAAAGGCTCTGGATGCGGCGCTGTCGCAAATCGAGCGGGCTTTCGGCAAGGGCTCGATCATGCGGCTCGGCGCGAACGAGCAGGTCGTCGAGATCGAGACGGTGCCGACGGGCTCGCTCGGCCTCGACATCGCGCTTGGCGTCGGTGGCCTGCCGCGCGGCCGCATCATCGAGATCTACGGGCCGGAAAGCTCGGGCAAGACGACGCTGGCGCTGCACACGGTGGCGGAAGCCCAGAAAAAGGGCGGCATCTGCGCCTTCGTCGATGCCGAGCATGCGCTCGATCCGGTCTACGCTCGTAAGCTTGGCGTCGATCTCGAAAACCTCCTGATCTCGCAGCCCGACACCGGTGAGCAGGCGCTGGAAATCTGCGACACGCTGGTGCGTTCCGGCGCCATCGACGTGCTGGTGGTCGATTCGGTCGCGGCGCTGACGCCACGCGCCGAAATCGAAGGCGAGATGGGCGATTCGCTGCCCGGTCTGCAGGCCCGTCTGATGAGCCAGGCGCTGCGCAAGCTCACCGCCTCGATCTCGCGCTCCAACACCATGGTCATCTTCATCAATCAGATCCGCATGAAGATCGGCGTCATGTTCGGCTCGCCCGAAACCACCACTGGCGGCAATGCGCTGAAGTTCTACGCTTCGGTGCGCCTCGACATCCGCCGCATCGGTTCGGTCAAGGACCGTGACGAGGTCGTCGGCAACCAGACACGCGTCAAGGTGGTCAAGAACAAGCTGGCGCCGCCCTTCAAGGTGGTCGAGTTCGACATCATGTACGGTGAAGGCGTGTCCAAAACCGGCGAACTGGTCGATCTCGGCGTCAAGGCCGGCGTGGTCGAGAAATCGGGCGCCTGGTTCTCCTACAATTCGCAGCGTCTCGGCCAGGGCCGCGAAAATGCAAAACTGTTCCTGCGCGACAATCCCGATACGGCGCGTGAGATCGAACTGGCGCTGCGGCAGAATGCCGGGCTGATCGCCGAGAAATTCCTCGAAAATGGTGGCTCCGAGGGCAATGGGGACGACGGTTTCGAGGATGAAGCCGGCGCAATGTAGGCCAATGGCCGGAGTTCGGCCATAATTCCTGCCTATGATCCAATGCTTATGTAATCGAGTTCTTTAGTACCGCGTCCAAAACCGCCGGCCTTCGAGCCGGCGGTTTTTGTTTTTGGGCTGCCGGCAAGCTGGTGGATTGGCCCAATTCCGTGTTTCTGGACAGGGTGAAGCGTGCCCGCTAAAAGGCCCAATCTATCTCTGGAAAAAGCAGAGCCCATTTCCGCCGGGTCGCCGGCGGTTTTCGCGAAAAAAGGCAGCAGTCATGAGTGGCGTGAACGAAATCCGGTCGACATTCCTCGACTATTTCCGCAGGGAGGGCCACGAGGTCGTCGCCTCGAGCCCGCTCGTGCCGCGCAACGACCCGACATTGATGTTCACCAATGCCGGCATGGTGCAGTTCAAGAACGTCTTCACCGGCCTGGAGAAGCGGCCCTATTCGCGCGCCACGACTGCTCAGAAGAGCGTTCGCGCCGGCGGCAAGCACAACGACCTCGACAATGTCGGCTATACCGCGCGCCACCTGACCTTCTTCGAGATGCTCGGCAATTTCTCCTTCGGCGATTATTTCAAGGAACGCGCCATCGAGCTTGCCTGGAACCTGATCACCAAGGAGTTCGGGCTGAAGAAGGACAAGCTGCTGGTCACCGTCTATCACACCGACGATGAGGCCGCCGGCTTCTGGAAGAAGATCGCCGGTTTTTCGGACGACCGCATCATCCGCATCCCGACCTCGGACAATTTCTGGGCGATGGGCGACACCGGTCCTTGCGGCCCGTGCTCGGAAATCTTCATCGATCGTGGCGAGCACATCTGGGGTGGTCCTCCCGGCAGTCCCGAAGAGGATGGCGACCGTTTCCTCGAATTCTGGAACCTGGTGTTCATGCAGTATGAACAGGTGACGAAGGAGGAGCGGATCGACCTGCCGCGCCCGTCGATCGACACCGGCATGGGCCTGGAGCGTATGGCGTCCATCCTGCAGGGGGTGGAAAGCGTCTTTGAGACCGACCTGTTTCGGCACCTGATCGACGTGGCGTCCTCCGCACTCGGGCGCGCTCCCGATGCGGAAGCCGTGGCGTCCTACCGCGTCATCGCCGATCACCTGCGCTCGTCCTCCTTCCTGGTCGCCGACGGTGTGCTGCCGTCGAACGAAGGTCGCGGCTATGTGTTGCGCCGCATCATGCGCCGCGCCATGCGCCACGCTCAGTTGCTCGGCGCGAACGAGCCGCTGATGTGGAAGCTGGTGCCGGCATTGGTGCGTGAGATGGGCCAGGCCTATCCCGAACTGCTGCGCGGCGAACAGTTGATCACGGAGACGCTGAAGCTCGAGGAGACGCGCTTCCGCAAAACGCTGGTGCGCGGCCTCGGCCTGCTCTCGGAGGCGACGGAAACACTCACGGCCGGCGACATGCTGGACGGCGAGACAGCCTTCAAGCTCTACGACACCTACGGCTTTCCGCTCGACCTGACGCAGGACGCGCTCCGCCAGCGCAGCATCTCGGTCGACCTTGCCGGCTTCACCAATGCGATGGAGCAGCAGAAGGCCGAGGCGCGCAAGCATTGGACCGGATCCGGCGAGGCCGCCACCGAGACGGTCTGGTTCTCCGTGCGTGAAAAGACCGGCGCCACCGAGTTCCTCGGCTACGAGACCGAGCAGGCGGAAGGCCTCGTCCAAGCGCTGGTCAAGGACGGCAAGACCGTCGACAGCGCCGGCAAGGGCGACGCCGTTGCGGTGGTCGTCAACCAGACGCCGTTCTATGGCGAGTCCGGCGGCCAGATGGGTGACACCGGCATCATCTCGGGCGAAGGGTTTTCGATCGAGATCTCCGACACGCAGAAAAAGGCCGACGGGCTGTTCGTGCATCTCGGCAAGGTGGCAAGCGGTACCGTCAATACGGGTGCTGCTGTCGAGCTCAAGGTCGACCATGCGCGCCGCACCAGGCTGCGGGCTAACCACTCCGCGACGCACCTGATCCATGAGGCGCTGCGCGAGGTGCTGGGCACCCATGTCGCGCAGAAGGGCTCGCTGGTCGCGCCCGAGCGCCTGCGTTTCGACATCTCGCACAACAAGCCGATCTCACCGGAGGACCTCGAAGAGGTCGAGCGCATGGCCAATGAGATCGTCGTCCAGAACGGCCCGGTGACCACGCGCCTGATGTCCGTCGACGACGCCATCGCGGAGGGCGCGATGGCGCTGTTCGGCGAGAAATACGGTGACGAGGTGCGCGTCGTCTCGATGGGCACCGGTGTGCACGGCGCCAAGGCCAACCGACCCTATTCGGTCGAACTCTGCGGCGGCACCCATGTCCGGGCGACCGGCGATATTGGTTTGGTGCGTGTCGTGTCGGACAGCGCCGTCGCCGCCGGCGTGCGCCGCATCGAGGCATTGACCGGCGAAGCCGCGCGCAAACATCTCGACGAGCAGGACAGGCGTTTGAAGGCGACGGCAGCCGTGTTGAAGATTTCGCCGGCCGATGTGCCGGCGCGCGTCGAGACGCTGCTCGAAGAGCGCAAGAAGCTCGAGAAGGAATTGACCGAAGCGCGCAAGAAGCTGGCGCTGGGCGGCGGTGCCGCGGCCGGCGCGCCCTCTGAAAACGAGACGGTCGCGGGTGTCGGCTTCCTCGGCAAGACGGTCTCGGGCGTGTCGCCGAAGGACCTGAAGCCGTTGGCCGATGCCGGCAAGACGTCGCTCGGCTCCGGCGTCGTCGTCTTCGTAGGCGCCGGCGAGGACAACAAGGCCAGCGTCGTCGTCGCCGTCACCGACGACCTCGTCGGCCGCTTCAGCGCCGTCGACCTGGTCCGAGTGGCCTCGGCCGCGTTGGGCGGGCAGGGCGGTGGCGGCCGGCCGGACATGGCCCAAGCCGGAGGCCCGGATGCGTCGAAGGCCAACGACGCGATTGCGGCTGTGAAGGCGGCGCTCGAGGCGGTGTAGGCAAGTGGGCTGAATTTATTGCAATGGTTGGAGGGACAGCGCCCCCCTCTGTCCTGCCGGACATCTCCCCCACGAGTGGGGAGATCGGACGTCGCATCGGCTTTCGCCAATCTCCCACGTGGAAACAACCGCGCCGGAATAGGCGCGCCAGCGGACGCTGCCAATCTCCCCCCAAGTGGGGGAGATGTCCGGCAGGACAGAGGGGGGCACTGTCCCGCAGACGTCTCAACACTTGTCAGCCGACTTTTTCAGTCCGAACGAAGCTCGGCCACGCCGCAATGCGCGCATACCAGTCCCGGATATCCGCGAACCGCGCCAGCAGCTTTTGCCCCTCGCTGACCTTGACGAAATAGGCAATGATCGGCGCAGCATGCAGATCGGCCAGTGTCAGCTGCTCGCCGAGCAACCATGGTCCCTCCGTCGTCAGCGAGGTCAGCACGTTGAGCACCGTCTCCGCTTGCCGCAGCCCGCCAGCGATCAAAGCCTCATCCGCCGCTTCCTTTTTCAGCCGCTCGACGGCGACATCCCAGACCATTGACCGGTAGGCATAGGCGTCGAGCATGCCGATGATCTGGCCCATCCTGGCGCGGCTGCGCGCGTCGGCAGGCTGCAGCGCCGGTCCGTCGAAGGCCTCGTCGATATAGCGGGCAATCGCATTGGTCTCGAAAACGCGAAACCCGTCATGCTCGAAAGCCGGGATGCGGCCGAAAGGATGGTGCTCGAGATACCAGGCGGGGATGCCCTCGGCGGCGAAGATATCGACCGGCACGAGTTCGTAGTCGACGCCTTTCTCCTCCAGCGCCATCCGGGCGATGCGCACATAGACGCTGTAATCCGCGCCGTAGAGGATTGGCTTGGTCATGTTTTCGCTCTCGGTGGCCTAAAAAGCGAAAGCTCCTTTCGGAGCCTTCGCATCTAGAACTGCCGGTGTTTTACGCCATCGCCTTCTGCAAATTCTCGTCGATTTTGTCGAGGAAGCCGGTGGTCGAGAGCCAGGGCTGGTCGGGGCCGATCAAGAGCGACAGGTCCTTGGTCATGAAGCCGCTCTCGACGGTCTGGATGCAGACCTTCTCCAGCGTGTCGGCAAACCGCTTCAACTCGGCATTGTCGTCGAGCTTGGCACGGTGGGCCAGGCCACGCGTCCAGGCGAAGATCGAGGCGATCGAGTTGGTCGAGGTTTCTTCGCCCTTCTGGTGCTGGCGATAGTGGCGGGTGACGGTGCCGTGCGCGGCTTCGGCTTCCACCGTCTTGCCGTCCGGCGTCATCAGCACCGAGGTCATCAGGCCGAGCGACCCGAAGCCTTGCGCCACCGTGTCGGACTGGACGTCGCCATCGTAGTTCTTGCAGGCCCAGACATAGCCGCCCGACCATTTCAGGGCGGAGGCCACCATGTCGTCGATCAGGCGGTGTTCGTACCACAGCTTCTTCGACTTGAACTCGGCCTCGAATTCGGCCTCGTAGACTTCCTGGAAAATGTCCTTGAAGCGGCCGTCATAGGCCTTGAGGATGGTGTTCTTGGTCGACAGGTAGACCGGATAGTTGCGCAGCAGGCCGTAGTTCAGCGAGGCGCGGGCGAACTCGCGAATGGACTCATCGAGATTGTACATGGCCATGGCGACGCCGGCGCCGGGCGCATCGTACACATCGTGCTCGATCACCTGGCCGTCCTCACCGACGAACTTGATGGTCAGCTTGCCCTTGCCGGGGAAGCGGAAATCGGTGGCGCGGTACTGGTCGCCGAAAGCATGGCGGCCGACGATGATCGGCTTGGTCCAGCCGGGCACCAGGCGCGGTACGTTCTTCATGATGATCGGCTCGCGGAAGATCGTGCCACCGAGGATGTTGCGGATGGTGCCATTCGGCGACTTCCACATCTTCTTCAGCTTGAATTCCTCGACGCGCTGCTCGTCGGGCGTGATCGTCGCGCATTTCACGCCGACACCGTATTTCTTGATGGCGTTGGCCGAATCGATCGTCACCTGGTCATTGGTGGCGTCGCGATGCTCGATGCCGAGGTCGTAATATTCGAGTTTGAGGTCGAGATAAGGGTGGATCAGCTTGTCCTTGATGAACTGCCAGATGATGCGGGTCATCTCGTCGCCGTCGAGTTCGACGACCGGGTTCGCCACCTTGATCTTCGCCATGGAAAGAATGCCTCGTTGCTGGGATATGGACGGCCTTGCCCGTGTGGCGTTCGGCCGGGGGATGCCGCCCGTATATCAAAGCGCTTTTGGCCGCGCAAACGGCGATCGGTCACGAATGTGAGGCTGCCGCCGCGATCATTTGCGAATGCTTCATTTTCGCCGCCGAATATGGCAGGGGACGCTGAAATGCCGCAAACAGCAGTTCATTGACAATCATGCCCATCACCAAAGATCCCGACAACGCTTCAGCCGCCGGTCCGGCCATCATCCTCGTCGAGCCGCAGCTTGGCGAGAACATCGGCATGGTCGCGCGCGCCATGGCCAATTTCGGCCTGGCGGAGTTGCGCCTGGTCAACCCGCGCGACGGCTGGCCGAGCGAGAAGGCACGCGCGGCCGCCAGCCGTGCCGATCACGTCATCGATGCGGTCAAGGTGTTCGACGATCTCGCCTCGGCGCTTGCCGACCTGAATTTCGTTTTCGCCACCACTGCAAGGCAACGCGATGGCTTCAAGACCGTGCGCGGCCCGGTCGAAGCGGGCAGGGTGTTGCGGGCCCGTCACGGAATGGGCCAGCGCACCGGCATCCTGTTCGGCCGCGAGCGCTTCGGCCTCTACAATGACGAGGTCGGCCTCGCCGACGAGATCGTCACCTTCCCGGTCGACCCCGATTTCTCCTCGCTCAACATCGCCCAGGCAGCACTTCTGATGTCCTATGAGTGGATGAAGTCGGGCCTCG
This sequence comes from Mesorhizobium sp. B1-1-7, assembly GCF_006442705.1. Classification (NCBI taxonomy): domain Bacteria; kingdom Pseudomonadati; phylum Pseudomonadota; class Alphaproteobacteria; order Hyphomicrobiales; family Phyllobacteriaceae; genus Mesorhizobium; species Mesorhizobium sp. B1-1-7. Next base: position 102,903 of record NZ_VFWQ01000011.1, read on the forward strand.
AGGACGAGACCAGGACGAATTTCTCCGGTCCGGACATGAAGCCGGCCAGCAAGGAAGAGCTGCACGGCCTGTTCGCCTATCTCGAAGGCGCGCTCGAGGCGCGCGGCTATTTCCGGCCGGCGCCGAAGAAGCCGAAGATGGTCGACAATCTGCGCGCCGTGCTGACGCGCGCCGGCTTTGCCGAGCCGGAGCTGAAAGTGCTGCGCGGCATTATCTCGTCGCTCGACAGGTTCTCACCGGCAATGCCGCGCGGCGATGGTTCGCCGGGCGACGATCCACGCCGGTTGCCCGCGGCAGCCGCGCGTGCCCGCAAGGCGGATACGGCTGGCCAGGCACCGGACGCCGACGGCGATGACACGGACACGCCGCCGCTCGGCGGCAAGGGAGCCGACAATGACTGACCAGCCGATCCTGATGTTCGATTCCGGCGTTGGCGGCCTGACCGTGTTGCGCGAGGCGCGCGTGCTGATGCCGGACCGCCGCTTCGTCTATGTCGCCGACGATGCGGCCTTTCCTTTCGGCGCCTGGGAAGAACCGGCGCTGCGCACCCATATACTGGACCTGTTTGCCAGGCTGCTCGACCGGTTTTCGCCGGTCATTTCGGTCATCGCCTGCAACACAGCCTCGACGCTAGTCATCGATGCGCTGCGCGACAGGTTTCCCGGCCATCCCTTTGTCGGCACGGTTCCGGCGGTCAAGCCGGCGGCGGAGCGCACGCGCTCGGGGCTGGTCTCGGTGCTGGCGACGCCGGGCACGGTCAAGCGGCAATACACGCGCGACCTGATCAGCAAATGGGCGCAGAAATGCCATGTCCGCCTGGTCGGCAGCGACAGACTGGCGGGGCTTGCCGAAGCCTATATGCGCGAGGGCTTCGTCGACGAGGAGGCCGTGCGCGCCGAGATCACCCCCTGTTTCATGGAACATGACGGGCGCAGGACCGACATCGTCGTGCTGGCCTGCACCCACTATCCATTTCTGGTCAACCGCATGCGCAAGACGGCGCCCTGGCCGGTCGACTGGATCGATCCGGCCGAAGCGATCGCGCGACGGGCGCTTTCCCTCCTGCCGCCCGTCGATGGGGCGCTGCCGCAAGGCGAGCCTGATATCGCCGTGTTCACCTCGGGCAAAGCGGATTTCGCCGTCAGCCGGCTGATGCAGGGCTTTGGACTGGTGGCGGAAGCGTCCGCCGTTCAGGCAGGTTCGAACACGATTCGGCGTTGATCCGGATCGGCCAGGACCAGCCTTAGCGTTAGGCCGTCACCCTGTCTGACCCCGGCCGCGTTCAGGTTGGCAACGATAGGCATGTCGGCAAGCTGGACGCGCACCCCATGGTTGACGTCGGTCACGACGGCCTTGAACGTCTCCCCCTCGCGTCCCCTGAGCATCACCGCCTCGGCAAGGTCGATGGCCGCATGGTTGATCTGCGAAGCGCGGGCACCCGCCCGTCCCATCACCTTCGGCAATCTGGTGAACGCATCGGTGACGGCCTGCGGTGCGGGCTGGCCGTTGGCGATTGCCAGCACGCAGCGCACGACGTAGCGATCGGCCAGTCGCCTGAGCGGCGCGGTTGCATGGGCATAGGTCGCCGCCATCGCCTCATGCCAGGGGACGACACCTTCCTGATAGGGTTGGTAAGACGCGCCGGGGCTCGCATGGCGGATTTCCAGCATCAGCGCCGCCTGTTGCGGATCGGCCGGGTCAAGGGTTCGCTGGTAGTCGTGCAAGCTGGTAGAGGCCGGCCAGGACAGCCCCAGAGCCAGTGCCGCGTTGCGCAGTCTTTGCACCTTGGAAGCATCCGGCTCCGACATCACTCGGAACAACCCGGTATGGTGCGCAAGCATGGCGTCGGCAATCGCCATGTTGGCGGCCAGGGAAAGCGCGGCGTTGTCTTGCTCGGATTGCAGCAGCGGCCTGAACGAAAGCCGGAACGTGCCGTCGGCGAGCCTTTCGACCTCCTGCTCGGGCGGGTCGACGCGGGACGCGCCACGCCGCTTCTCGTTCATCGCCATGCGCCGTGCCATTTCGGCGAAGCCGGCCGGAAGATCGGAGGCCTGCACGCTGTCATAGGCGAGCTTGGCGCGGCTTTGAATGATTGCCCGCTCGGCACCGTCCAATTTCACCAGACCGTCCTCGGCGACCCGGACGGTGAAGACGACCGCCGGGCGCGGTCCATCCGGCAGCAGGCTCGCTGCACCTTCGGCGAGTGCCGGCGGGTAGAGCCCGGCCTTGCCGTCCGGGAGGTAAAGCGTCTCGCCCCGCGTCCAGGCCTCGAGATCGATCGCGTCGCCGTCCTCGACGAACCAGGCTACGTCGGCAATGGCATAATGCAGCAGCAGATCGCCGCCGCTCGCCTCGATTGAAAACGCCTGATCAAGATCGGTGGAGCTTGCCGGATCGAGCGTGACGAAGGGCATCGCTGTTCGATCGGTGTGCTGGCTGGGCACGCGTTTGGCCGCCACCTCAGCGGCGGCCATTACGACTGCCGGAAATCCATTCGGCACGTGGAATTCGGTGCGGATTTTCGTCAAGCCCGTGGAGAGTGCTTGTGAGGGATCGGTCAGTGATTTCATGCCGCAGTCCTACACTGGCGCTCCGGACACGGGAAGGCGGGAACTGGGCGCCGCTGGCGACGGAACCGCCGCCGAGGCGCGGGCGTTTCTCCTGACAGCAAAGGAGAAACGGCCATGCCAGCCACCTCGAAAGCCCAGCAGAAAGCCGCCGGCGCTGCCCTGTCGGCCAAGCGCGGAGAGACGAAAAAGAGCGAACTCCAGGGCGCTTCCAAGGGCATGTATAAATCGATGAGCGAAAAGCAGCTTGAGGAATTCGCCGAGACGAAGCGCAAGGGACTGCCGGAGAAAAAATCCAAGGATTGAGCGCTTCGAGCCAGCCTGACTATTGAATGAAAAGGCCAGCGACGGTTCGCTGGCCTTGGATTGTTGCATTGGGCAGCTTACCAGCGGTGGCAGCGCCTCACCCTCTGTACGATCACCCGGCGATGGCCGTGCCGCCATACCACCCTTTTCTTGACGATAACGCGGCAGACCTGCTTGTGCCCGTGCCAATGACGGGCCATCGCCGGCTCCGGCGCAACCGCCATCGACCCGGCCAATACCGCGGCACCGGCCAAGGTAAGGAAGAACTTCTTCATGCTCATTGGACTCCTCTAGCTCCAGTCGCTTCCTGGTGCCGTTGGCGCAAACCTCCCGCCACAACCGGCATCGCATCTACGTCCCGGACGGTATAAGGTTGTGTTACGCCGCGCCACTCACAAGCTTGACATCGGTTAAATCTCGGTTTAACCAGCCGCCAACGCCGGGCAGCGATGTCCGGTGTTTGTTTTGTATGCGCAAGGTCGGCGACCCTGGTTGTTTCTGGTCTTGTTTGAACTGACGTGTCCCGTGGGCTTTCCGCCGCGTTGCGTGGGAAAACCCTGTCAGGCCTCGAAAACGGAGGCCAGAGGAGGGCGCGTTTCCTTCACCCGGACCATGAGGTGCCGGGTGTGTTGTTTTTGAAAAGGGAATGCGATGAGCAAGCGCGAATCCGCGAAATACAAGATCGACCGCCGTCTCGGCGAAAATATCTGGGGCCGCCCGAAGTCCCCGGTCAACAAGCGTGAATACGGCCCCGGCCAGCACGGCCAGCGCCGCAAGGGCAAGCTTTCCGACTTCGGCCTGCAGCTGCGCGCCAAGCAGAAGCTGAAGGGTCACTATGGCGACGTTTCGGAAAAGCAGTTCCGCAAGGTCTATGAAGAGGCTGACCGCCGCAAGGGCGACACCTCGGAGAACCTGATCGGCCTGCTCGAGTCGCGTCTCGACGCGGTCGTCTACCGTGCCAAGTTCGTGCCGACCATTTTCGCCGCCCGTCAGTTCGTCAACCACGGCCACGTCAACGTCAACGGCAAGCGCGTCAACATCGGTTCGTACCGCTGCAAGCCGGGCGACGTCGTCGAAGTGCGTGAAAAGTCGAAGCAGCTGGTGATCGTCCTGGAATCGGTCGGTCTCGCCGAGCGCGACGTTCCGGACTACATCGAAGCCGATCACAACAAGATGGTCGCGACCTTCTCGCGCATCCCCGGCTTGGCAGACGTTCCGTTCGCCGTGCAGATGGAGCCGAACCTGGTCGTCGAATTCTATTCGCGCTAAGCGAACGCTTTTTTGCGATATCGGAAAGGCCGCCCTCGAGGCGGCCTTTTTGTTTCGTGCATCCGCTTTGCCGTTTCGGTTTTCCGGCCGATGCGCTAATCCGGTCGGTAGTCACATACGGGGCCGTCGCGCCATGAACATGCAGCCAGACATCGAAACGCTTGAACCGATCGCCGAAGGCGGTTTCCACCCGCTGTTTACCGATGTGCCGTCCTCGGTCGAGTTCAACAAGCTGCGCAAGCGGCTGCTGCGGCTGACCCGCCAGGCGATCGAGGATTTCTCCATGGTCAGGCCCGGCGAGCGCTGGCTGGTCGCGCTGTCGGGCGGCAAGGATTCCTACGGCCTGCTTGCCGTGCTGCTGGATCTCAAATGGCGCGGGCTGCTGCAGGTCGACTTGCTGGCTTGCAATCTCGACCAGGGCCAGCCGAATTTTCCCAAGCACATCCTGCCGGATTATCTCAACGCCAACGGCATCGCGCATCGGATCGAATACCAGGACACCTATTCGGTCGTCACCGACAAGCTGCCGCAGGGCAGCACCTATTGCTCGCTGTGCTCGCGGCTGCGCCGCGGCCATCTCTACCGGATCGCGCGCGAGGAGGGGTGTTCTGCCCTGGTGCTTGGCCACCACCGCGAGGATATTCTCGAGACCTTCTTCATGAATCTGTTCCATGGCGGCAGGCTCGCCGCCATGCCGCCAAAGCTGCTCAACGACGACGGCGACGTCATGGTTTTGCGGCCGTTGAGCTACTGCGCCGAGATCGACCTCGAAAAATTCGCTGCCGCCATGCGGTTCCCGATCATTCCCTGCGACCTCTGCGGCAGCCAGGAGGGCCTCCAGCGCAATGCCATGAAGGCGATGCTGGACGACATCGAAAAGCGTATGCCTGGCCGCAAGGACACCATGCTGCGTGCGCTGTCCAACACCAGGCCGTCGCATCTGCTGGACCGGAAACTGTTCGATTTTGCTGCCCTCAACGAAACCCACAGGCAAGCCGATGACATTTGACGATACCGCGATCGACTGGCTGGCCGGCCTGCTGGCTGAAGCCGCCGACACCGAAATCATGCCCCGGTTTCGCCGGCTGGGCGATGGCGACGTCAGGCAGAAGACTTCCGCCGCCGACCTGGTGACGGAAGCGGACGTCAATGCCGAACGGCTGATCACCGCCAGGCTTCGCCAACGCTATCCCGGCGCCATGGTCGTCGGCGAGGAGGCCTGTTCCGACAATCCGGCGCTGCTCGACGGTCTGGGCGATGCCGATCTTGCTTTCGTCATCGACCCGGTCGACGGCACCTTCAACTTCGCTTCCGGCGTGCCGCTGTTCGGCGTCATGCTTGGCGTGGTGGTCAAGGGCGAGACGGTCGCCGGCATCATCCACGATCCGGTCGGCAAGGACTGGCTGATCGGCGCCAGGGGGGCCGGCAGCCATATCCGTCATGCGCATGGCACGCTGGAGACAGTGCGGGTTGCCGCGAGCGTACCGATCTCTGAGATGACCGGCGCGGTCTCCTGGCAATACATGGCCGAGCCCGACCGCACGCGGCTGGCCTGCAACCAGACCAAAACGCTGTCGCAGTTCAATTACCACTGTGCCGCCCACGAATATCGCTTGCTGGCCAGCGGCCACGGCCATTTCGTCGTCTACAACAAGCTGATGCCCTGGGATCATCTGGCCGGCGTGCTGATCCATGCCGAGGCCGGCGGCCATGCCGCGCGGTTTGACGGCACACCCTATCTGCCGTCGCATGTCGGCGGCGGTCTGCTGGTCGCGCCGGACCGGGAAAGCTGGCAGGAATTGCGCCGCGAACTGTGGTCGCAATAGGATCAAATTTTCCGCGGGCGGCGTTCGGCCGCCGGCTTATCCCGGCAAAGAAGTGATGCGACCACTCGCGAACCCAAAGACCCGGCGACTATGGTGCGCGGTGGTCGCGGCGGCCATCGCCTTGTTTGCGGGCTCCAATGAGGCCGGGGCACGGCAACGCGGCTGCCGCAGCCCTGATCCCATCGACACCATCGAGGAAATGTCCAAGGCTATCTTCGCGTGTTGGAAGCCGCCATCTGGAACCGCCGGCATGTCCCTGACATTGCAGTTCTCGCTTCGCCGAAACGGCACGCTGATCGGCAAGCCTCGCGCCACCTATTCCGATCTCGGGGCTGACGCCCAGCTTAGCCGGGCCTTCGTGGCTTCCATCCTCAAGGCTCTCGATGATGCCTTGCCACTGCCCTTTTCGGACAGCATGGGCGGGGCAATCGCCGGGCGTATGCTGACCCCTCGCTTCACGGCAACTCTTGAAGGTGCATCCTAGGGTGCGCGGCGGTTTTGGGGCAGTTTTATGAGTTGCGGCCTCGACGGTACCTTGTAGATTGGACGCATGGCGCTCAAGCGGATGGACAACATAGGAATCGTCATCGATGACCTCGAAGAGACGATCGATTTCTTTCGCGAGCTCGGCCTTGAGCTCGAAGGGCGGGCCGCGATCGAAGGAGAGTGGGCCGGGCGTGTCACTGGACTGGGCGATCAGCATGTCGAAATCGCCATGATGCGCACGCCGGACGGCCATAGCCGGCTCGAATTTTCCCGCTTCCTCGCGCCGCCTGTCGTCGCGGATCACCGCAACGCCCCGGTCAACGCCCTGGGCTACCTCCGCGCCATGTTCGCCGTGGACGACCTCGACGAGACGCTTGAAAGGCTCCGCAAGCACGGCGCGCGGCTCGTAGGCGAAGTCGTCCAGTATAAGGACGTGTATCGGCTCTGCTACATCCGCGGGCCTGGAGGGCTTCTCATCGGACTCGCCCAGGAACTCGGCTGAGCGCAATACGACGACGATAGCGAAGGCCGACCAATGTCAGCGTCCCACCAAGGGTTGGACCAGGCTAATGCAGGTCGGTAATGTGCCCTGAAACCGGCGGGTTGTGCGGCTGGAACATCTTGCCGCGCTCGGCGATGAGGATCATCAGCAGCGCTGCGACCGAAACGCTGCAGAAGCCGGCGGCAAGCGGCGTTACCGTGCCGTTGAACGCCTGGCCGATCAACGTGCCGAGAATGCCGCCGAGAAAAGTCTGCATGAAACCCAGGATCGATGACGCCGTGCCGGCCAGTTGCCCGAGCGGCTCCATGGCCAACGCATTGAAATTGGCGCCGAGCGCACCGAACGGCAGCATGGCGGCGGCAAAGAAGGTGACGAACAGCCACAGCGGCATCTTCAATTCCAGCGACACGACCAGCCATGCGAGACTGATGGTCAAGAATAGCAGCAGCGCGCTTTGCGACAGGCGGCGCATGCCGATGCGGCCGACCAGGCGCGAGTTCAGGAAGTTCGAGAAGGCGAGCACGCCCGCAACCCCGGCGAAGATGAGCGGGAACATCTCGCCGACGTTGAATATGTCGACATAGATCTGCTGCGCCGAGGCGATGAAGCCGAACATGGCTGCGAAGATGAAGGTGCTGGCGAAGGCGTAGCAGAGCGCGACGCGGTTGGTGAGCACGATGCGGAAACCGCCAAGGATGGAAGATGCCGTCAGCGGCCGGCGATGTTCGGGACGCAGCGTTTCAGGCAGGCGCAGCAGTGACCACGCCGACACCAGCAGCGCCCCGACGGCCATGGTGATGAAGATCCAATGCCAGGTGGCAAACAGCATGATGAACTGGCCGATCCCCGGCGCAATGACCGGTATCGCCATGAACACCATGAAGATCAGCGACATCACCTCGGCCATGCGTCGGCCTTCGAATGTATCGCGCACGATCGAGACGGCGATAACGCGGGTAGCCGCGGCCCCGACGCCTTGCACGACGCGGCATAGCAAAAGTGTTTCAAAGCTGGGTGCGATGGCTGCCGCGCCCGCCGCCGCCACGTAGATGATCAAGCCGGCGACCAATGGCGCGCGACGCCCGAACCGGTCCGAGATCGGCCCGAAGAAAAGTTGGCCGCCGCCGAAGCCGAGCATATAGGCGACCACGACATATTGCCGGTGGTTTTCGTTCTCGACGCCGAGCGAGGCGCCGATCTGCTGCAGCGCCGGCAGCATGATGTCGATGGCCAGCGAATTCAGCGCCATCAGCGCCGCGCACAGCGCGATGAATTCCCAGCGCGGAATAGACAGTTTGCTTGCCGATTGCGGCGCTATCGATTGCTGGTCCACGGCAAGTCCGATCTCTAAAAACGAAAACGCGCCGGCGGGCCGGCGCATTGGCTCGTCCTGGTCTGATATCAGGGGGTCCCGATATCAGGGGCCCGACATCAGGGACGTAAAAATTGCCGAGGTGGGGCCGCCCCGGTGCCCACAAACAGAAGTCAGGCATGTCGACAGCGACATGCCCAAGAACTGGAATCAGGCGGCGCCTTTGACGCTCACGCCTTTTTCGACCAGGAAGGTCTGCAACTCGCCGGCCTGGAACATCTCGCGGATGATGTCGCAGCCGCCGACGAACTCGCCCTTGACGTAGAGCTGCGGGATGGTCGGCCAGTTGGAATAGTCCTTGATGCCCTGGCGCAGTTCGGCCGAGTCCAGAACATTCACGCCTTTGTAGTCGGCGCCGATATAGTCGAGGATCTGGACGACCTGGCCGGAAAACCCGCACTGCGGGAAACCGGGCGTGCCCTTCATGAAAAGGACGACGTCGTTGCCCTTCACTTCGTTGTCGATGTAGTCGTTGATACCGCTCATGGAATATCCTTTCACGCCTGTGGGAGTCAGGCTCGAAGCATGCCTTTCAAATAAACCCATAGGTTGCCCGAAACAAGAGTTTAGCCAAGCCATCGGCCAAATGGCGCAAAGGATGGGGCGTTTTGGGCCAAGCGGGTCTGAGGCTGTATGCCTCAGTCGGGAACGCTGGTCTGCAGCGCAAGTGCGTGCAGCACCCCGCCCATATTGCCCTTCAGCGCGTCATAGACCATCTGATGCTGCTGGACGCGGCTCTTTCCCCGAAAGCTTTCGGCCACGACCTCGGCCGCGTAGTGGTCGCCGTCACCGGCGAGGTCGCGGATCGTCACCTTTGCGTCCGGAATGCCGTCCTTGATCAGTTTTTCGATGTCGTGGGCGTCCATTGCCATGAAAGAAATTCCTGTTTTCGGGCGGGCTGCGGCGTGGCTGCCCGTGCGATGAGAGTCGGGATAAACCTAGAGCCTTTCCGGCCGGGATTGAAGCCGTTCCGTCCAGCACCGTCGCGATTGTGGTCTATGGCGCATTCTCATCCGGATGGGCTGCATCGGCTGGAGGATCGTCTTCGCGCATCGAGAAGGTGCGACCGAGGCTGAAGACCAGCACATAGAGCGGGATGTTGACCGCCATGTCGGCAATCGGCAGATAGCTGGTCATCCGCCAGGCGGGCGAGAAGAACGGCTGGCCGTAGCCATCGCAGACAAGCGAAGAGCCGTACTCCCACAGCGCCCCCAGGATGGCCGCCACGGCGAAAAGCTTGAGGCAGGTGACGGCGTGCCTGGTCCGCGCCTGGTCCGGCAAGAGCCGGCTCCACAGCACCAGGCAGATGAGCGGAACCGCATAGATGAGGTTCTGCAGCACCAGCATCGGAAGCGTGCCATTGGCCGCCGCGAGGAACTCGGCGCGGGTTTCCAGCCTGGGGCAAACCTCGCTGGAGGTCGTCGACAGCAGGAAGAAGACGAACGGCCCGAGGCACCAGAAGAAGAACAGCGACGGCCAGAAAACGACTGCGAGCAGCGCCCGGGCAGCCAGTCTGCTCAACTGGCCTGATCCATGAAGCGCGGGAACCAGCCTTCGTGAGTGGCGGTCAAATCGCTGACCGGGATCGCCCTGGCTTCGCCGAGCTTCAGCGTCTTGCCGCCGGTCGAGCCGATCCACGGCGCGAAGATGCCGAGTTCGCCCTGTTGCTTGCGGATGGCATCCCATTCATCGCCATGTGGATCGATCGACAGCGTCAGGAGGTAGCGCCCCTGGTCCTCGCCGAACCAGACCGGAATGGGATCGGTGCCGACGAGGCCGGGAACGGTTGCGCCTATGCCCGACGCCATCGCCATCTCGGCCAAGGCGACCGCGATGCCGCCATCGGAAACGTCATGCGCCGCGGTGACGATGCCGGACGCGATCAGCGAGCGCACATGGTCGCCGACGCGCTTCTCGTGCTCGAGATCGACCGGCGGCGGCGGACCGTCGGAACGGCCGTGGATGTCCCTGAGATAGACCGATTGGCCAAGATGCGTTCCCCAGGAGGCGGGTGCGCCGACCAGAAGGATCATCTGAGATTCGGCGGCAAAGCCGGTTCGCACCATTTTCGACCAGTCGGCGATCAGGCCGACGCCGCCAATGGTCGGTGTCGGCAGGATGCCCCGGCCGTTGGTCTCGTTGTAGAGCGAGACATTGCCCGACACGATCGGGAAGCCGAGCGCGCGGCAGGCATCGCCGATGCCTTTCACCGCGCCGACCAGTTGGCCCATGATTTCGGGCCGTTCCGGATTGCCGAAATTGAGATTGTCGGTGGCAGCGAGCGGCAAGGCGCCTGTGGCGGTCAGGTTGCGCCAGCATTCGGCCACTGCCTGCTTGCCGCCTTCATAAGGGTCGGCCTCGCAATAGCGCGGCGTGACGTCGGAGGAGAAGGCGAGTGCCTTGGTCGGATGGCCCTCGACGCGCACCACGCCGGCATCGCCGCCGGGCAGCTGCAGCGAGTTGCCCTGGATCAGCGTGTCGTATTGCTCCCACACCCAGCGGCGCGAGGAGAGATCCGGTCCGCCGAGCAGCTTCAGCAGCGCATCGGCAACATCGGCCTGCGGAACGTCGTTGGCGGCAAGCGGCGCCGGCTTGTTCGGCTCGACCCACGGCCGGTCGTACTCCGGTGCCTTGTCGCCGAGATCCTTGATCGGCAGGTCGGCGACCTGGTCGCCCTGGTGCAGCACACGGAAGCGCAGGTCGTCGGTGGTCTTGCCGACGATGGCGAAGTCGAGCCCCCATTTGTGGAAGATCGCCTCGGCTTCCTTTTCCTTCTCGGGGCGCAGCACCATCAGCATGCGCTCCTGGCTTTCCGACAGCATCATCTCGTAGGCGCTCATGCGCTCCTCGCGCACCGGCACCTTGTCGAGATCGAGCTCGATGCCGAGGTCGCCCTTGGCGCCCATCTCGACCGCCGAGCAGGTGAGGCCGGCCGCGCCCATGTCCTGGATGGCGATGACCGCGCCCGAGGCCATCAGTTCAAGACTAGCCTCCAGCAGGCATTTCTCGGTGAAGGGATCGCCGACCTGCACGGTCGGGCGCTTCTCGTCGATCTTGTCGTCGAATTCGGCCGAGGCCATGGTGGCGCCGCCGACGCCGTCGCGGCCGGTCTTGGCGCCGAGATAGACGACCGGCAGGCCGACGCCCTTGGCCTCCGACAGGAAGATCGCATCGGTCTTGGCCAGGCCCGCGGCAAAGGCGTTGACCAGGATGTTGCCGTTATAGCGGGCGTCGAAATTGACCTCGCCGCCGACCGTCGGCACGCCGAAGGCGTTGCCGTAGCCGCCGACGCCGGAAACCACGCCTGAAACGAGATGCCTGGTCTTGGGATGGTCGGGCGCGCCGAAGCGCAGCGCGTTCATTGCCGCGATCGGACGCGCGCCCATGGTGAAGACGTCGCGCAAGATGCCGCCGACGCCGGTCGCCGCACCCTGGTAGGGCTCGATGTAGGAGGGGTGATTGTGACTCTCCATCTTGAAGACGACGCAGTCGCCGTCACCAATGTCGACCACGCCGGCGTTTTCGCCTGGGCCCTGGATGACCTGCGGCCCGGTGGTCGGCAGCGTGCGCAGCCATTTCTTCGAGGATTTGTACGAACAATGCTCGTTCCACATCGCCGAGAAGATGCCGAGCTCCGTAAAGCTCGGCTCGCGTCCGACGAGATCGAGGATGCGCTGATACTCGTCGGGCTTCAGCCCATGCGCGGCAATGAGCTCTGGGGTGATCGGCACGGAATTGGAAATGGTCATGGGCGGCGGTTGATGTCCATGGGAGCGGGGATTTTGAGTCCCCTCTTATCGCAAGCTTTGCGGCCGATACACCCGTCGATCGAGGAAAAAGACAGAAAGCAACCTTGGGAACGCTAAGGGTGTCCCGCCGTTAGGGTCTCAACCACTGAGGAGACCCGCACCATGGCTGACAAGCAAGGCAAGAACGACAATCGCCTCTCGGACAAGGAGGCCATCCATATCGCGGAGACCACCGACGTTTCGCCCCGGCAAGCCAAGGAACTGGCTGAGAAGCACGGCAAGGAGAAGGCCAAGAAGGAAGCCAAGAACTTCAAGGCGGAGGGCTGATCCGAGATCAGGCTTCCGAGCGGCAGTTTCGCAAGCCGGCCTGCGTGGTGCAACGGCTCAGGAGAAACTGTCGTAGCCGGCGCGGCCCTCGTCGAGGAGACGCCGGATAACCGCAACGCCGTCGGCGACGTCCCCGCGCTGTCTCGGCTGTGAAACGCCGAAGCGGATGCCGTGGAAAACCTGCTCGGAGCGCCCGGCCTTGAACTGGTCCTCATCATTGATCAGCACGCCGTGCTCAAGGCAGGCATTCTTGAAGGTGCCGGAAAGCCACGGGTCTGGCAGTGTAAGCCAGACAAAGGGCACCTTCTCGTGCGACTTGAACGCGAAGCCGGCCAAAGTCTCGCGCACGATGGCGATGCGGGCGCTAATTTCAGCGATGCTGCGCTTGCGGATATCGCTGGCCTGACCGGAAAGCACCAGCCGCGCATTCACCTCCGCCAGAAGGAAGGGCATGCCGCCGGTCATCATCTTGTGGGCGACACGGATGCGGTGGCGATAGGCAGGCGGACAGGAGAGCCAGCCGCCGCGAACGCCGGCCGCGACCGACTTCGACAGGCCGCCAGCGACAATGGTGCGTTCAGGGGCATATTCAGCGAGCAACGGTGTCGGATCGTCGGTCAGATGACCATAAAGATCGTCCTCGATCAGGATGACATTGTATTCGCGCGCAACCCGCGCGATCGCCTCGCGACGCGCCGCCGACAAGGTCGCCAGCGTCGGGTTCTGCACCGTCGGCATCAGGAAGATCATCTTGGGATGTTTTTGCGCGCAGACACGCTCGAAATCATCGGGGTCGAGGCCTTCATCGTCCGATGCCACCAACGCCGTCCGTCGGCCGATCAGGCTGGCGCTGCGGGAAATCTGTGAATAGGTGAGGTGCTCGAAGGCGACATAATCGCCAGGGGTGGTCAGCGCGGCGATCGCTGACATCACCGCGGCAAGCGTGCCGAGCGTCGGGACAACGGCGTCGGCATTTGGGTGGAAAGAATTGCGTGACAGCCAGCGGGCACCGGCCTCGTACCAGCGGTCGGGAAAATCGCGCGTGTAGCTTGATATCTCATGGGGATGGTCCTGCGCCACGCGCGACAGGACATCGGCGACATCAGCGCCCTGGCCGATGTCGGGCGCCGCCATGCTGTCGAAACGCAGTTCGCCGCGCGGCGCGTCGATAGTGCGTGTGCCTTCACCACCGACGTCCGGAGCCAGGAAGTCCGGTTTTGCGCCATCGGCGCGCTGGCCGACCACATAGGTTCCGCGCCCGACTTCGCCGCTCACCAGCCCCCGTTCGCGCAACAATTGATACGCCCGGCCGACCGTGCCAACCGTTGTGCCGATGTCATAGGCGAGGTCGCGCTGTGGCGGCAGTTTTGCGCCAGCATCGATCACGCCACGGTCGATGTCCGTTTCGATGGAATCCGCAAGCCTTTGGTATAGCGGGCCCGAGCCGGCGGTCAGGTCTGGAAGCCAACTTGTCATGGTGACAATTTTCTATATTGCACCGAATTATGAGTCAATACATATCAGCCATGCGCTAAAAAAGGTGCAATTTAGACCATTGGCAGAGAGAAATGGATACAATCGCGACAATACGTCATTCGAGAACCGAGGGCCAGATTATGCGCCCGACCGGCCAGCGCGGCTTCGTCAGCCGTCTGGCGCGGCTGGCCAGGTCGCTGGCGAGGTGGATCGACTATCTGCTGGATCGCCGGCGCAGCCGACTGGCATTGCTGGAAATGACAGACGATCAACTCAAGGATATCGGCATCTCCCGCTGCGACGCCCATCGCGAGGGCATCAGGCCGATCTGGGAATAGACGCCCTAGCGGGCGGTTTTGGTCCGCAGGCGGGCAACTCCCTGGTCTGCGAGAACGGCGACGACGCATATCACCAGGAACAGCCCGGTGATGGCCAAAGACGCCATGGCGACGCTGCCCCAGCCGTTCTTGGCGACATCGAGGAACGGGTAGGGCACCTCGCCGGCGAGCGGCGCCCGCGCCAGTGCATAAATCAGATAGGCGATGGGGTAGAGCACCCACCAGGAGATGTCGCTCCAACGCGTCCTGCCGTCGGCGCCCGACATCAGCCACCACAGCACGAACAGCACCGGCGTCACATAGTGCAGCAGGACATCGCAGAGCAGGAACAGGCCCTGCGGCTGCCAGAGGCGTGCCAGCACCGTGGCATAGACGATCATGACCATGGCGATCGAAACCGCGACACCCGCACGCATCCGTGGCCCGGCGAAGGCAGGCAGCCATGCGTAGCCGGTGGGCGACAGCAGCGAGGCGTGCACCAGCACCGCGCCGATGTTGGTCAGGATGGTGAAGAAGCTGAAATAGAAGACGATCGAGCCGAGCAGACCGCGGCCGGCTTCCATCGATGCCGGAACGGTGATGCAGAACTGCAGGACAAGTCCGGCCAGGCCGATGATCAGACCCGCGACCTGCAGAAAACGACCCATGGTCAGGCGGTCGCGGCGCAAGCCGGGTTGCCGGCTTGCCAGCGGGCAATGTCCGAACCGATGCGCGCGCCGAGCGGATCGTTCATCAGTGGTCCGAAGACGTCGACGCGGCTCGAATTGCCTTGCGCCTGCACGACCAGCAGGGGCTTGCCGCCATAATGCTTGGCCGGCACCAAAAGGAAACGCGGCGTGCCGCTGAACGAATTCAGTTCGTTGGCCATCTGATATTGCTTGAAGGCCGGATCCTTGCTGGCGATCCAGCATTTGTGAGCTGCTATCGCCACTTGCTCCATGGCCAGCAGCGCCGCGCTCTTGCCCGACGGCACCGGCACGTTCTTGGGGGTGGATTGGCAGGAAGCAAGGGCGAAGCCTGCCGCGGCAACCAATGCGATCGTCCTGGTCTTGATCAAGCGGCACCCATCTCGAGTTCGGACAGAAAGGTCTCCAGGCCATCGGTCATTTCGCCCCATACCCGCGACAACGCCGGATGCTGCAGGGCGATCTGCTCATAGGCATCGAATTTGGGATAGGCGTCGAGCAGGTCGTTACGGCCTGTCATGGCGCGGAAATTGTTGAAGATGAACCGCGTTGGGGTCAGCCAAGCATCGGCGAAGCTGATGTCGTTGCCGAGCGCGAAGGGGCCTTGCGCCATGCGCGCCTCGATCGCCGCCAGCCCATGGTGCAGGCGGGCGAATTGGGCGTCGATCTCCGCGCTGTTGCGCTTCGGCACAGAATGCAGTTTGAAGAGCTTCATCATCGGCGTCAGCACGTCGAGATCGGTGATGCGCGCGAACATGCGCACCAACGCGCGGTCCTTGGAATCGGGTGGCAGCAGCGCCGGCTCCGGAAAGCGCTCCTCGAGATATTCGGCGATGACCACCGATTCGACGATCGTTTCACCCGAGCCGGTGATCAGCACCGGTATCCGGTTCATCGGCGAAATGGCGCGAAATCCTTCAGGGATGGGAAAACCCGGCGGCGGCGCGATGATCTTGATCGGCACGTCCTTGACGTAGGCGAGCGCCCGCACGATCGACGAGTAGGGCGACAACGGCCGCGAATAGAGTTTCATGACCGTCTCTCTCCCCAGAGCAATGGACTTGATGTCCTTGTAAACTTTAGCGCATTCTCGGCTGAAATCGTCAAGCGGCGATGCCGAGCGCGCTCTCGAACAGCGCACGGCCGTCGCTGCCGCCATGGGCGGCTTCGATCAGGTTTTCAGGATGCGGCATCAGGCCGAGCACATTGCCCCGGTCGTTGACGATGCCGGCGATGTCGTTGATCGAACCGTTGGGATTGGTGCCCTCGGCATAACGGAACACCACCTGTCCTTCGCCTTCGAGGCGGGCAAGTGTGCCGGCATCGGCAAAATAATTGCCGTCATGATGCGCCACCGGCGAGCGGATGATTTGGCCCGGTTTGTAGCGGCTGGTGAACATGGTGTTGGCATTGGTGATCTCGAGCTTCACCTGCCGGCAGACGAACTTTAGCGAGGTGTTGCGCATCAAGGCGCCAGGCAAGAGACCGGCCTCGACCAGGATCTGGAAACCGTTGCAGACGCCGATGACCGTCACGCCCTTGGCCGCCTTTTCGGCGACCGCCCGCATGACCGGCATGCGCGCCGCGATCGCGCCGCAACGCAGATAGTCACCGAACGAGAAGCCGCCGGGGATGGCGATCAGGTCGACATCGGGGATTTCAGTGTCGGTCTGCCAGACCGTAACCGGCGGTTTTCCCGAAATCTTGGTCAGCGCCGCGATCATGTCGCGGTCGCGGTTGAGGCCGGGAAGGAGGACGACGGCTGATTTCATGACATGTCCAGCTGATTCAAGAGGCATATCCGGAACTGGCGTATCGGCAGCGTATTTGCGGGTCAAGCGCCAGTTAAGGCTTTTAAGCTATTTTGCGGTTGCAAACTGGGCAGGCAAATTTGAAGAGCGGCTGGGAACTCAAATTCGAAGACCAACGTTGGGCATCTGGCGTTTCCGGTGCGACGGTGCTGCTTTTGTCGGCATTCATTTATCCGTTTTTCTCTCAGGCCGACGCCAATTTCGCTACGGCGTTTTCGAGAATTTTTTCGCTTAAAGTCGATCTTGGACTTTGCTCTTCATCCTTTGCCAATTTAATCATGGCCCAGATTGCCTATGCGCTGGCGATTTGCCTCGTCCTGCTAGGATTTGTGTTCGCCCTTGGCGTCGCAGCCATTGCTGATGCTACAAGCAGGATGCGGTATCTCAAGCTTGCGCTAGGAACGTTAGTATTGCTGCTCATCTTTCTGGCGTTGGCCATGAAGGATGACGGCCTTTGGCTTGACTCCACCACCCGTAGGTCTATTTCGGCACATTTAAGTATAGTGGATGCATGCACGCAAAGTCACAGTACCGATTTCCTTCGCGTCTATGTCATGAGTGCGTGGCTTTTTGTTGGATCATGGATAGCCATCACGGTGGATATCATATTCTTTAGAATTATATACTTTAAGAGAAACTACAGCGATCTACCGAAGGATCCAGCATTTCGTGCCGAAATATTGGCGATCCACGCCAAATACGGTGCCGTTCATCGGCCGATACAAAAGCCGCCATGGACATTTTCCCTGATGGCTTTTGTAGGTTTCTTGCTATTCATAGCGGTGCATAGCCTATACAAGTTGGCCGCCGTTTTAGGCGTCCTTTAGGCGGAATTCGATGCGCTCAAGCCGGGCATCCCGACGAGCCAGCACGCCATAGATATTCTTCATGTCGCTCTCGGTGGCGATGAGATGACCGCGAATGGAGCTAAGCTCGGACTTCACGTCGGAAAAGTCCTGGCAAAGCTCACCGAGTCGATGATCTAGGCGCTTCAGAAGCTCGTACATCAGCTCATTCGTGACTTCAGGCATCGGTGCCTCCGGCACAACCCTAGGTAAGCGTCACACTATAATTCTCAATCACCGTGTTCGCCAGCAGCTTGTCGCACATGGCTTTCAGGTCTGCCTCGGCTTTGGCCTTGTCGCTTTCCGCCAGCTCGACGTCGAACACCTTGCCCTGCCGCACTGCGCCCACGCCATCAAAGCCCAGTCCGGACAGCGCGTGTTCGATCGCCTTGCCTTGCGGGTCGAGCACGCCATTCTTGAGGGTAACGGTAATGCGGGCCTTGATCACGCTGGACATGCTCCTGTTCGAACTCTTGGTTAGTGCGGCTTGCCTTTGAGGCCGTCGGTCGAGGCGACAAGCACCGGGCCGGTCGGGCGCGGCGGTTCGTTCTCGTTCATGATGCCGAGGCGGCGGGCGACTTCCTGGTAGGCTTCGACCAGGCCGCCCATGTCGCGGCGGAAACGGTCCTTGTCGAGCTTGTCTTGCGTTGCCACGTCCCACAGGCGGCAGGAGTCCGGCGAAATCTCGTCGGCGACGACGATGCGCATCATGTCGCCCTCGAAAAGGCGACCGCACTCGATCTTGAAGTCGACGAGCTGGATGCCGACACCCATGAACAGGCCGGAGAGGAAGTCGTTGACACGGATGGCCAGGGCCATGACGTCGTCGATCTCCTGCGGGCTTGCCCAGCCGAATGCGGTGATGTGCTCTTCCGACACCATCGGGTCGTCGAGCGCGTCGGCCTTGTAATAGAATTCGATGATCGAGCGCGGCAGAACGGTGCCTTCCTCGATGCCGAGGCGCTTGGACAGCGAGCCGGCGGCGACATTACGCACCACCACTTCCAGCGGAATGATCTCGACTTCCTTGATCAGCTGCTCGCGCATGTTGAGCCGGCGGATGAAGTGGGTCGGAATGCCCATGCGGTTCAAGTGATTGAAGATATATTCGGAAATGCGGTTGTTGAGCACGCCCTTGCCGTCGATGATCTCGTGCTTCTTCTTGTTGAACGCGGTTGCATCGTCCTTGAAGAACTGGATCAGCGTGCCCGGCTCGGGTCCTTCATAGAGGATCTTGGCCTTGCCTTCATAAATGCGGCGGCGATTTTTCATCTGAATTTTTCTCTGGATTTGCGGGCAGGCGGCAAGCGACCAGTTCCTGTCCGTCTGCCTAAATTAGTGTGGCGACGGTTGGGTTCAATGCCGGGTCTATCCCAATCACATCGTTTGCTCAATCGGCAAATCCCCCCAATCAACCGCTTTCGGGACCGAAATGCCGCAGCGCAGCATGCGACGAAGCGTATTGACCGGCCCGCGACCTTTTGGTTTGTGCTTTGGCAACACACATATCCTTTTGCAAACGAATCGCATTTGACCCGGAGGGACGCCATGAGCAGCATGAAAGACCGCGAAGAGGGCTTCGAACGCAAATTCGCATTCGACGAGGAGCTTCGGTTCAAGGCCTCCGCCCGCCGCAACAAGGCGCTCGGCCTTTGGGCCGCCGAAAAGCTCGGAAAGTCGGGCGCTGACGCCGATGTCTATGCCAAGGAAGTGGTGGTTTCCGACATCGAGGAAGCCGGCGACCACGACGTGTTCCGCAAGATCCGCAAGGATTTCGATGCCGCTGGCGTCGACCAGTCCGACCATCAGATCCGCCGCACCATGGACGAGCTGATGGCCCAAGCGATCGAGCAGATCAAGAACACCTGATCCGGCCGAATCTGGTTCCGCAAAAGTGTCCCACGGTTTTGCGACGGAACCTGCGACAAAAAGAATAACTGGACCAATCGACCGCCCGGTCCAGCCGGGCGGTTTTTCTTTGCCTTTGCCATGGTTTCCGGCTGAAACTGCGATCGTTAACAAGGAAAGTGTCCATGTCCCTGAAGTCCCGTCTCGCCGCCGATGAAACGCTGGTCACCGCATGGTCGGGCGTGCCCGACGCACTGACCGTCGAGATCCTCGCCAAGCAGGGCTTCGATGCCGTGACGCTGGACATGCAGCATGGCGGCCATCACGAGGACAGCGTCCTGCGCGGTCTGGTGCCGGTGCTTGCCGCGAACAAACCCGCGCTGGTGCGCATACCGGTCGGCCGTTTCGACATGGCGAGCCGGGCGCTCGATTTCGGCGCCGAGGCGGTTATCGCCCCGATGGTGAACTCGGTGGCCGACGCAAGGCTGTTCGCAGCGGCGATGAAATATCCGCCGCTCGGTGAGCGTTCGTGGGGTCCGACCTACGCCTTTCCACGCCATGGCAAGGGCGACCAAGCCGAATGGCTGCGCGACACCAATCAACGCACTATGGCCTTCGCCATGGTCGAGACGCGCGCCGCGCTCGACGCGCTCGACGGCATTCTCGACACGCCGGGCATCGACGGCATTTTCCTCGGGCCGTCGGATTTCTCGATCGCCTGGACCAACGGCGCTGCGGTCAGTTCCACGCTGGAGAGCATGATGGAGACGGTAGCGTCGGTTGCCGAGCGCACCCGCAAGGCCGGCAAGCATGCGGCGATCTATGTCGTCGAACCGGCAATAGCCGGTCGTGTCGTGTCGATGGGTTATCGCCTGCTGGCCACTGGCTCGGAGCATGCGCTGATTTCGCTGGGCGCAAAGACCCTGCTCAAGAGCATCAAGGATTCGATCGGATCCTGAACCCGAACCGGCTGCCGCAAGCGTCGCGTGGTCAGGCCTTGGCTGCCGCGGGCGCCGCTGCGGAGGGCCTGCTGCCTCTGACTTTGTCGAACAAGGCGCCGAGCGCTTGAACCCAGCGGTTGTTGAAGGCCATCAGCGGCAAGGCCACGAGGATCGAACCTGCTATGGCGGCAGCGGTGGCGAATACGGCTGAACCGCTGGCCAGCACCATGCCCTCCGGCGATGGCGCGAAAGCACGCAAACAATGCCCATTCAGAACAACGAGTGCGGCCTCTCAACAATTCGAGTGAAGCATCCTTGCGCGATGGCCTGCCGAGCAGCTTCGTGTTCAGGCTTTGACCGTATATATTACAGGTCCGTCAGGAACTTGGCGAAGGTCATGGAACCTTCGGGCCAAGGGCCGAAGCCTGAATCCTCGCTGAGATGCCCGGTCTCGCCGGCGTCGATGAACAGCGAGCCCCAGGCGCCGGCAATGTCCTCGGCGACATCGAAGGCGCAGAACGGGTCGTTACGGCTGGCGATCACGATCGAAGGAAAAGGCAGCGGTTCGCGCGGGTAGGGGCCGAAGGTCATCAGGTGCCTTGGCTTGATCTTTGGATTGGCGACATCGGGCGGCGCCACGAAAAAGGCCCCGGCGACCGGCTTCTGGAACCGCGGAATGGCTTGCACCGCCGCGGCGACCCCCAGCGAGTGGGCGACGATGACAACCGGCCTCTCGGCTTCATTGACCGCTTTGGCCACGCTCGCCGTCCAGTCCTCGCGCACCGGCTTTGACCATTCCGCCTGCTCGACCCGCCGCGCCGTCGACAATTTCGATTGCCAGCGGGTCTGCCAATGCTCGGGCCCGGAATTGGTGTAGCCCGGAACGATCAGAATATCTGCGTCTTTGACTTTCATGGCGCTGAGATAGCGAGAGCGCTTATCTCATGCAACCGCTGATGGGCGCCCCTCGTAATGGTGAACACGATGTTCGCTTTTCGCTGTCTTGTGTGAACGATCGCGATCGACGATTTGTCGTTGGAAAAGAAACAGCCGTGAAGGACCGGATTTTGGCGCTGACACGACGTAGGATGATCGGCGGCGCAGGGCTCTTGGCTTTGGGAGTTCCGTGGAGCGTGGCCGCAACGGAGACAATGATGAGCGAACTGCCATTTGCCGCCACCACGCCGGTGAGCGTAGCCCGCGTCGGGCTGAAGGCGCGCGATGCCGAAGGCCTCGCAGCCTATTACCGCAGGGTCGTCGGCCTGCAGGAGTTGAGCCGCGCCGACGGCGCGATCACGCTTGGCGCCGGCAGCCGTCCGTTGCTGGTCCTCGAACCGGATGCTTCCGCCAAGCCGGACGATCCGCGCAGCGCCGGCCTGTTCCATACGGCTTTCCTGCTGCCCAGCCGCGCCGATCTCGGCCGCTGGATCAACCATGCGATATCAGACAAGATCGCCATCGAGGGCGCTTCCGACCATCTGGTCAGCGAAGCGCTGTACCTGACCGATCCCGAAGGCAACGGCATCGAGATCTATGCCGACCGCCGTCCGCAGGACTGGAAATGGAATGGCGACAAGATCGCCATGGCGACCGAACGGCTGAACATTCCTTCCGTCGTCGCCGAAGTGCCGGCCGGCGATGCCGGCTGGCAAGGCGCGCCGGAAAACAGCATTGTCGGCCACGTTCATCTGCGCGTCGGCAGGCCGGAAGAAGCTGAAGCCTGGTGGAACCAGGAATTCGGCTTCGACACGATGGCCAGATACGGCGGCCAGGCAGTGTTCCTGTCGTCCGGCGGCTACCACCACCACATCGGCGCCAATGCCTGGCAGAGCTCCGGTGCGGGTCGTCGCGACGCGTCGCGATCGGGTCTCGCCTGGGTCGAGATGCGCTCGGACAATGTGAGCAGTGAAACGACCCGTGAGGACCCTTGGGGCACAGTGATCAAGACCGTGCCTGGCAAGGCTTGATTTGACATCGGCACAGCTTCTTTCTCCCCGTCACTATACGGGGAGAAATGCCCGGCAGGGCAATGAGGGGCCGCGCCGAGGTTGGGAGGTTATCGTTTCTGCACAAGGCGATGGGTAGCTTTAACCGCCGAAGTCCGCGCCGCCCCTCATCCGCCCGTCGGGCACCTTCTCCCCGTAAACGGGGAGAAGGAAAGCTCAAGCCTCGCCGAACACCCGCCTGAAAATCGTGTCGACATGCTTGGTGTGGTAGCCCAGGTCGAATTTCTCGCGGATCTGCGCCTCGGGCAGCGCTGCGGTTACTTCCTTGTCGGACAAAAGTTCCTCAAGAAAATCAGCGCCTTGTTCCCACACTTTCATGGCGTTGCGCTGCACTAGCCGGTAGGAGTCCTCGCGTGACAGGCCGGCCTGCGTCAACGCCAGCATGACGCGCTGGGAATGCACCAGGCCGCGGAACTTGTTCATGTTCTTCAACATGTTCTCGGGATAGACGACCAGCTTGTCGACAACGCTGGTCAGCCGCGACAGCGCGAAATCGAGCGTCACCGTGGCATCCGGACCGATCATCCGCTCGACCGAGGAATGCGAGATGTCGCGCTCGTGCCAGAGCGCCACATTCTCCATCGCCGGCAATGCCATGGAGCGCACCATGCGGGCGAGGCCGGTGAGGTTTTCCGTCAGCACCGGGTTTCGCTTGTGCGGCATGGCCGACGAGCCTTTCTGGCCGGGCGAGAAAAACTCTTCCGCTTCCAGCACTTCGGTGCGCTGCAGATGCCGGACCTCGATCGCCAGCCGCTCGATCGACGAGGCGATGACACCGAGCGTGGCGAAGAACATGGCGTGGCGGTCACGCGGGATCACCTGCGTCGACACCGGCTCCGGTTTCAGCCCGAGTTTTGCCGCCACATGCTCCTCGACATAGGGTTCGATGTTGGCGAAGGTGCCGACCGCACCCGAAATGGCGCAGGTGGCGATATCCTCCCGCGCATGCACCAGCCGCTCGCGGCAGCGCGAGAATTCGGCATAGGCCTGCGCCAGCTTGATGCCGAAGGTTGTCGGCTCGGCATGGATTCCGTGGCTGCGGCCGATGGTGACGGTGTCCTTATGCTCGAAGGCACGGCGCTTGAGCGCCGCGAGCAGCCCGTCGATATCGGCGAGCAGGATGTCGCTGGCGCGGGTCAACTGCACGGCAAAACAGGTGTCGAGAACATCCGAAGACGTCATGCCCTGGTGGATGAAGCGGGCGTCCGGCCCGACGAATTCGGCGAGATGGGTCAGGAAGGCGATGACGTCATGCTTGGTGACGCGCTCGATCTCGTCGATCTTCTCGACATCGAATTTCGCGGCACCGCCCTTTTCCCAGATGGTTTTCGCGGCTGCCTTAGGGATGACGCCGAGTTCGGCCAGCGCGTCGCAGGCATGGGCTTCGATCTCGAACCAGATGCGGAACCGGGTTTCGGGCGACCAGATGGCGACCATTTCCGGCCGGGAATAGCGTGGGATCATCGGTCAGTCCTGACATATAGAGAGGTTTGCCCGCGTCCTAACAGAGGCGGACAAAATGCTCAACGCCGCCGCCGCGCAAACCATACGCTCGCGGCGAACAAGGCGATGAAACCGAGCGGGAAGTAAAGCCGGATACCCAGCACCACGAACTGGTAGAACGCGATCAAAGTCGTGAAGACGAGCTGGAGAGCCCAGGTGTGGGTGAGGGCGGGCGCGTGCCACTCGGCATAGTAGGAGCGGTATTGCAGGGCATAGAGCCCGCCGGTCAAGCCGATCGTTGCTGCGGCGAGGCACACGAACGCTGCCGCGAAGGCAACTTCCCGGCGCCTTCCGAGAGACAGCAACTGCGCCGCAAACAGGCCAAACGGAAAGGCCAGGGTTCCACCCATCGCAAAGAGCAGCAATACGGTGCGTATCTTCTCCGGCGTCTCCCAATTGTCCAGCAGCAGATTGAGAAGCGCGCTGCCGCCCATCATCACGGCCCACACCAAGGCGCCGAGAAACGCCGTCCGCCACCCCGGCAAGGCGCGGCGGACATAGTTCGGGCCGGGGCTGGCGGCGTGCGGTGTCACAGCCGGCCCGTCACGGCAATCCAACGATAGTCCGGCCCCTCGAAGCCGTACTGACGCACCGCGATCAGCACCGCATAGGCGCTGAGGCTGTCCATCGAGAACGTCTGGACCGCACCGATGCTGTAGCCGTTCGGGCAGCCGCGGCTCTTGGGGACTGACTTGTCCTCGTGCAGCAGCCTGATGGTGCCGCCGTCCCGCGCCTCGACGCGCAGCAACCGAAAGCCGTTGATCTCGCCCTGGCTCTCGCAGCCTTCGGTGTTGTTCATGCCCAACTCGTCCAGCCGGAACTCGAGCGGCTGGTCGACCGGCGAGAAGATCGGGCGTGGGTTGACCACCATGCGGTGTGGATCGGCCGAAAGTTCGGTCACCGGATTGAAACCGGCGGTGATGCCGCGGTTGGCGCTCAACTCGGCCTGGCTGACAATGGCCTCGCCCTTCTGCCGGGCTTGCAGGCGCGCTGCCTCGATCGTGGCGGTCTCGTCGTCCAGCCGCACTCGGATCGGCGTTCCCTTGAGAAAGCTGTCGTCATTGGTGTCGATGTAATAGCGATTGGCGTAGGGGAAACCCGACCCATCCTGGACGCCATATTCCTCGAAGGCGAACACGCCGCCGTCCTTGGTGAATCCCAGGATTTCGAGCTGGGCGACATCGCCGGCACGGGCCACGATCGGCGTCGTGACCTGTGCTAACAGGCAAACGGCAAACAGCAAAAGGATCCGCATCGTCTTTCACCCCCGGTGTTCGTGATCGTCTAGTCCCCTAGCATGATGGAATCAAAACGTCGTGCTGCCTGAAAGCCGATGCATCCAATCGGCCGGTCGTTTGTTATTGTCGGCAGTCCCAATGGAGAACCACCATGACCGACACCAGCAAAATTCGTGAGCATATGGAAGTCGTTGGCGCCGATGGCGTGCATATCGGCACCGTCGACAAGGTCGACGGCCAGCGCATCAAGCTGACCAAGGCCGACAGCGGCGAGGGCGCTCACAAGGGCCATCACCATTACGTCCCTCTGGCCTTGGTTGCCGAAGTCGACGGCAAGAAGGTTTGGCTGTCGGCGAATTCCGATGTCGCGGTGACCTTCGAGGAAGAAAGATCCGATCGTGTGTGATCGACCGGTTCAGCCGGGGCGCGACGACCAGGCCGGGAAAAGATCGTTTTCGGCAGGTGTTGCGGCGAACACGCCGCGGCTGATGGCGCGCGCCATGGTGGCACCGGCAGCGGCATAAAGGTCGATTGCCGCGTCGGCTTCGAGCCGGATGCCGCTCTTGCCGGTTGCCAGCGCGAACACCAGGTCGCCATCGGCCGGCGTGTGCGTCGGCCAGATGGCGCGCACGAAGCCGTCATGCGCCGATATCGCCAGGCGCTTTGCAGCAGCCTTGGTCAGGACCGCATCGGTGGCAATGACGGCGATGGTCGTGTTGCCGCCGGTCTCCATCTGCCCCCCGGCATGCTTGTCGCGGTATTTCAGCAAGATCCTCTTCGCATCGTCCGGCATTGGCGAGGGATAGCCGAGCCCGCCGAATTCGTCGCCGATTTCGAAAGGCGCCGCCCAGAAATGGCGTGTGCGGCCAACGGTCGCCGAGCCGGTCGGGTTGACGGCCGCCAGCGCGCCGATGGTGACGCCATTGTCCAGCAGCGTCGAGGCGGAACCCAGGCCGCCCTTCAGCCCTGCGGTCAGCGCGCCGGTGCCGGCGCCGGCCGTACCGAGCTGGAAATCCATTGCCGCGGTTTGCGCTGCCTCATAGCCGAGGTCGCGGTAGGGCGGATAACGGCCCCAGTCCTTGTCGCCGCCATTGCGCAGGTCGAACAGGATCGCCGCCGGCACGATCGGCACGCGAAAGCCGCCCACCTCGAAGCCGATACCGCGCTCGCGCAATGCCGCCTGCACGCCGGACGCCGCGTCGAGGCCGAAAGCCGAACCGCCCGACAGCACCACGGCATGCACCGCCTCGACCGAATTGTGCGGTTCGAGCAGGTCCGTCTCGCGGGTACCCGGCGCGCCGCCCAGGATTTGCACGCCGGCGATCGCCGGCTCGTCGCAAAGGACGGTCGTCACCCCGGACTTCAACAGGGCGTCGGTCGCATTGCCGACGCGCAGGCCGGCGACATCGGTGATCAGGTTGCGCGGGCCGGTGCGGAACATCAGTTGCCTTCCAGGGGCACGAAGCGCGTGCCGTCGAAGCGGAACACGCGATAGGGGCTCTGGCTGAGGTCGCCCTTGGCGTCGAAGCGGATCGGCCCGATCGCCGTGGTGAAATCATGCCCGGTCAGCACCTCGGTCAGCGGCATGCCCGAGGACAATGCCGCCGCCGACTTGGCGATTTCGATCGCCGCATAGGCCGGCACCGTGTAGCCGTCCGGCACGATCTTTTGCGCGGCGAAGCTTTCCAGCACCTTGGGATCGGCGACATCGGCCCATTCGGGCGGCGCGATCATCAGCGTGCCCGTCGCATAGGGCACGTCGCCGGGCGGCGTGCGCAGGTTTTCACCGCCGGCAAAGACGATGCCCGCCTGGAGCTGTGCAGCATCGCGGCCCATGATGGCGATGTCGTCGCCATCGCCGCCGGCAAAAACGTGCGTGGCGCCGGCCTTCTTCAGCCGGCCGATGAGGCCGATCTGGTTGTCGAGCTGCGGCCGGAACGTGTCGACGAAGACGGGTTTCAGCGCCGCTTGCTCCGCTGCGGCGCGAAACGTCTCGGCCATCTCGCGGCCATAGATGGTACCGTCGTCGATGATGGCGAACAGCTCGTTCTGCCACAGGTGGGTGAGGGTGGAGGCAACGGCGTTGCGCTCATCGTCGCCACGCGGCCCCAGGCGATAGACCGGCCATCCGGTCTTGGCGCGGCGGTCGGTCAAGCTTTCGGTTCGCACGCCAACGGTGATGACCGCGATGTTGGCGTCCCTCAGGATCGGCATCGCCGCCTCGATCGCGTCTGTGCAGAGGAAGCCGACGACGATATTGACTTTGGCTGCCACGAAGTCCCTGGCCGCGGCTGCCCCGCCATCGGCGGTACAGGCGTCATCCACGGTCTTGAGTTCGACACCGTTTGCTTCCGCCGCGAGCCCGGCACCGGCCTCCACCTGCTTGCCGAGAATGGCCGACGGTCCCGACAGGGGTGCGGCAACGCCGATCGTGAGCGTCTGGGCGTTGGCGGCGCCGGCCAGCAGCAGCCAGGCCAGCGCGGCGGATATCGTTGCCCGGGATCGCATCCTGCCGAAGTGTTCCTCCAAGCCCGCGACATCGCGCAGGCACCAGCTCCCGCCAAGACCTAAAGGCTGCCCGGCCTTGGTGCAACACGCGAATTTGGCGATATGGGCCAAGCACTTCGCTTGTGGCATGTCATGTCTAGCCATATATAGCGGTGAGGTTTCTGGCTGTGGAAAATTCTGGTGCTGAAGAAGAATGACATTGGACCTCAGGCCTATCGCGACGCGATGAGCCATTTTGCCGGTCACGTCCATGTGGTTACCACCGACGGGCCAGCCGGCAAACGCGGCGCGACGGTGATCGCGGCCTGCTCGGTGTCGGACACGCCGCCGACCATTCTGGTCTGCCTCAACCGTGAGAATCCCAAGAATGAGCCGTTCGTGAAGAACGGCCGATTTGCTCTGAACACACTGGCTTCGCACCAGGAGCCGCTGTCGGTCGGGTTTTCAGGCATCACCGGCCTGCCGGTCGAGGAGCGTTTCGCGCTCGGCGAATGGGACGTGATTTCCACCGGCGCGCCGACCTTGAAGGGCGCGCTCGCCGTTTTCGACTGTGAGTTGATCGACACCAAGGACCTTGCCACCCATCGTGTGCTTTTTGGCAAGGTGACAGGCCTGCGCATGGGCGATAATTTGCGGCCGCTGATCTACCACGCCCGCGGCTACCACGTTCTGGAAAGCGGAGCAGCGGCGTTCACGGAGAAAGAATGAACGAGCTGAAACCGCGAGCCGTGCCGCGGACGATCGATGAAACACTCGATCTCCTGACTGGCGCGGACTATGTAGCGGACCGGTCGCTGGCGACCGTGCTTTTCCTGTCGCTGCGCATGAAACGGCCATTGTTCCTCGAGGGCGAGGCCGGCGTCGGCAAGACCGAGATCGCCAAGGTGTTGGCGCAGGCGCTTGGCCGCCGGCTGATCCGCCTGCAGTGCTATGAGGGGCTCGATGTCTCCTCGGCGGTCTACGAGTGGAACTACGCCGCGCAGATGATCGAGATCCGCATGGAGGAGGCGGCCGGCAAGGTCGATCGCTCCGCCATGGAACGCAACGTGTTCTCGGAAAAATACCTGATCCGCCGCCCGGTGCTCGACGCGCTGACCGGCAAGGCGGGTGCGTCCCCGGTCTTCCTGATCGACGAACTCGACCGCACCGACGAAGCCTTCGAGGCCTTCCTGCTCGAAATCCTCTCCGACTTCCAGGTGACGGTGCCCGAACTCGGCACCATCAAGGCGGAAGAGCCGCCGATCGTCATCATCACCACCAACCGCACCCGCGAGATACACGACGCGCTGAAGCGGCGCTGCCTCTATCACTGGGTCGACTATCCCAATGCCGAGCGTGAGCTTGAGATCGTGCACCGCAAGGTGCCGCAGGCCAACCAGCGGCTCTCGGCCGAGGTGGTCTCGTTCATCCAGAAACTGCGCCAGATGGAGCTGTTCAAGGTGCCGGGCGTCGCCGAAACCATCGATTGGGCCGGTGCGCTGACCGAGCTCGACAAGGTCGCGCTCGATCCGGAGACGGTATCCGACACGATCGGCGTGCTGTTGAAATACCAGGACGACATAGCCCGCATCGAACAGGGTGAAGGCCGGCGCATCCTCAAAGAGGTGAAGGCCGAGCTTTCGGCGGCGGAATAGGCCATGCTGCGCCCCGAACCGAAAGAGGCGACAGCGGACGGCCGGATCGCCGACAACATTGTCTATTTCGCCCGCACCTTGCGCAAGGCCGGCATGCGTGTCGGGCCAGCCTCGGTCAAGGACGCCATCGAGGCCGTGCTCGTCGCCGGTATCGGTTCGCGCGATGATTTCTACTGGACGCTGCGTGCTGTGCTGGTCTCGCGGCACGAGGATCACGTCATCTTCGACGAAGCTTTCCGGCTGTTCTGGAAATCGCGCGAGTTGATCGAGAAGATGCTGGCGATGTTTTCGCCTGTGGCGCCCGACGCCAGGGAGAAGCAGAAGCCGCGCGCGGCCGAGAACCGCGTCAGCCAGGCGATGTTCGAAGGCCACCAGAAGAATCAGCCGCCGCAGGAAATCCCCGAGATCGAGGTCGATGCCCGTTTCACTTTTTCCGGCAACGAGGTTTTGCGGGGCAAGGATTTCGCTCAGATGAACGCCGCCGAGATCGCCGACGCCAGGAAGGCGATCGCCGGGCTGCGTCTGCCCGTCGACATGGTGCGTATCAGGCGCTTCAAGGCCGATGCGTATGGCCACCGTATCGACCCGCGCGCCATGATGCGTTCGGCCGCGCGAACCGGCGGCGAACTGATCTTGCCGAAATTCCGCTCGGCCCGTGAAGTCCACCCGCCGCTGGTGGTGCTGGCCGACATATCGGGCTCGATGAGCCAGTACACCCGCATCTTCCTGCATTTCCTGCATGCGTTGACCGAAAAGCGCCGGCGCGTGCACACTTTCGTTTTCGGCACGCGGCTGACCAATCTGACCCGGCAGATGCGCCACCGCGATCCCGATGTGGCACTTGCCGACTGTTCGGCGGCGGTCAAGGACTGGTCGGGCGGCACGCGCATCGGCGACACGCTGGCCGAGTTCAACCTGATTTGGTCGCGGCGCGTGCTGGGGCAGGGCGCGGTGGTGCTTTTGATCACCGACGGGCTGGAGCGCGACGATGTCGCCGGGCTTTCAGAGGAGATGGAGCGGCTGCACAAATCCTGCCGGCGGCTGATCTGGCTGAACCCGTTGCTGCGCTTTGACGGTTTTCAGGCGCGCGCCCGCGGCGTCAAGGCGATGCTGCCGCATGTCGACGAATTCCGTTCGGTGCACAATCTCGACGCGCTCGCCGACCTCTGCGCCTCGCTGGACAAGAAATCGGCGCTGTCGGTCGATCCGCGGCGATGGATGGATGCTGGCGAGAGGCATGCCGCATAACCATATGTTTTGCCTGTTCCCTTGAAAAACAGACCCTGAGAGAAGCAACCATGAGCGACAGTCTTTACCTCGATGAAGCCCGCGATCCGCTGATCATCGCCGAAGGCTGGATGAAGGAGGGCAAGGACGTCGCTATCGCGACGGTGGTCGAGACCTGGGGTTCGGCGCCGCGCCCGGTCGGCAGCCACCTTGTCATCGATGCCGAAGGCAATTTCCACGGTTCGGTTTCGGGTGGCTGCGTCGAGGGCGCCGTGGTGACCGAGGCGATCGACGTCATCGGCTCCGGCAAGGCCAGGATGCTGGAATTCGGCGTTGCCGACGAGGCCGCCTGGCAGGTCGGCCTGTCCTGTGGCGGCCGCATCAAGGTGTATGTCGAGCGATTAGGCTGATCTCAGATGGATCCATATACCCTAAAAACCTTGAATGCCGAGCGCCGCGCCCGCCGTGCGGCGATCCTCGTCACCGATCTCGGTGACGGCCGCGATCGTATCGTGCGCGAGGGCGACCACGTCGCCGGCGATCTCGGAACGGCGATCGCCAAGGCCTTTCGATCGGGCAATTCCGGTTCCGTCGAGGCGGAGGGGCGGACCTTCTTTCTCAACGCGCATCTGCCGCAGCCGCGCCTGCTGGTCATTGGCGCCGTCCACATCAGCCAGGCGCTCGCCCCGATGGCACGCATCGCCGGCTATCCCCTGGAGATTATCGATCCGCGCACCGCCTTTGCCACGCCTGACCGCTTTCCCGATGTCGCCTTGCATGCGGAATGGCCCGAGGATGTGCTTACGCGCCAGCCGCTCGACAGCTATACGGCGCTCGCCGCCGTCACCCATGACCCCAAGATCGACGATTTCGCGCTGAAGGCCGCACTCGACGCCAAATGCTTCTATGTCGGGGCGCTTGGCAGCCGCAAGACCCACGCCAAGCGCGTCGAACGCCTGCTGGCGCTGGGCGCGAGCGCCGACCAGATCGCCCGCATCCATGCGCCGATCGGCCTCGATATCGGTGCCGCGAGCCCCGCCGAGATCGCCGTCGCCATTCTGGCGCAGACCATCCTTGCCTTCCGCTCGCGCGGCCTCGATGTAAAAGGCGCGGCAGCGTGAAATTCGGTCCAATTCCGATCGACGCGGCCGAAGGCGCGGTGCTGGCGCATGCCACCACCGCCGGCGAACGGCGGTTTCGCAAGGCGCACAGGCTGACCGCCGAAGACATCTCCATACTCAAGGGGGCCGGGATTTCGCAGGTCGTCGCGGCCGTGCTGGCCCCGGACGATCTGGGCGAGGACGCTGCGGCGCAAAGAATTGCCGAGAGCATGACATTCAGCGGCATCGAGGCGAGGCCCGCCGCCACCGGCCGCGTCAATCTCCATGCCAAGGCGGCCGGTATCTTCACGGTCGATGCCGCGGTCATCGATGCCATCAACGCCGTCGATCCCGCCATCACCATCGCCACCCTGGCCCAGCACGCACCGGTCGAGAAAGGGCAGATGGTCGCGACGGTCAAGATCATCCCCTTCGCCGTCGCCTCCATGCTGGTCGACACGGTGACCAAACTCTGTGCCGGCGGCGAGATCTTTGCCGTCAACGTCTACCAGCCGGTGCGCGTCGGCGTCATCCAGACGGTCTTGCCGGGCACCAAGCCTGGCGTGCTCGACAAGACGCTGCGTGTCACCGAAGCGCGGTTGGCGCGCTCGGGCGGCAGGTTGACGGCGGAGCGCCGCACGCCGCATGAGATTGCGCCCGTGGCGGAGGCCGCGGCCGCGCTGGCGCGCGACAACGATATGGTGGTGATCTTCGGCGCCTCCGCGATGAGCGATTTCGCCGATGTCGTGCCGGCGGCGATCGAAAGGGCCGGCGGTACCGTGATCCGCGCGGGCATGCCGGTCGATCCCGGCAATCTGCTGGTGCTCGGCACGCTCGGTGGCAAGCGCGTCATCGGCGCGCCCGGCTGCGCCCGCAGCCCCAAGGAAAACGGCTTCGACTGGGTGCTCGATCGGTTGGTTGCCGGCCTCGATGTCACCGCGCGCGACATCGCCGGCATGGGCGTCGGCGGGCTGCTGATGGAAATCCCGACGCGGCCGCAGCCGCGCGAACCGGTGCCGGCCAAGAACCAGCTCAAGGTCGCGACCGTGCTCCTGGCGGCAGGCCGGTCGAGCCGCATGGGCGGGCCGAACAAGCTGCTGGCGCTGTTCGACGGCAAGCCGCTGGTGCGCCGCACCACCGAGCGCGCTCTCGCCTCGAAGGCCGCGGGCACGATTGTCGTCACCGGCCATCAGCGCGAACGGGTGCGCGCGGCATTGTCGGGCCTGGATGTCACCTTCGCCGACAATCCAGATTTTGCCGATGGCCTGTCCACGTCGTTGAAAGCCGGGATTGCCTATCTGCCGCAAGACACCGCCGGCGTGATGATCGTTCTCGGAGACATGCCGGGTGTCGCGTCCAACGATCTCGACCGGCTGATCGACGCATTCCGTCGGGCCGGAGGCAATTCCGTGGTCCGCGCCTCGCATCTTGGGAAGCGCGGCAACCCGGTGCTTCTGCCTCGCTCGCTATTCCCCGCCGTCGCCCATCTCGAAGGCGATACCGGCGCACGCCATCTGGTCGAAGCCGAAGGGCTCGACGTCGTCGACGTCGAGATCGGCGAGGGCGCATCCGTCGATGTCGATACCCGCGAGGCGCTGGAAGGCGCCGGCGGGGTGCTGCAGGATTGACAAACCCGAACTGAATTAAGCATGGCTTGGGGATGGCTATTCGTACCGTCGCACCCCCCTCTGGCCTGCCGGCCATCTCCCCCTCAAGAGGGGAGATTGGCAGCTTCCGCATCGACACTCTTTCTCCAGCGGCGGTGATTGGCGAAAGCCGTGATGACATCCGATCTTCCCCCTTGAGGGGGAGATGGCCGGCAGGCCAGAGGGGGGCGTGCCGCGCTGTCCTAGCTGCCTTGCTTTTCTTGTTTTCTTCGGCCGCCAACGCCGACACTTTGTCCCTAAAATCCTTCAAGGACGATCTCTTCGCCTATCCGGCTGCGCTTTCCTCCGACACCAACGGTGCCTACACGGTCATCGACTATCGCGAAATGCGCGACATCAACCAGCGCGACGAGGTGCCGGAAAAGCGTGTGCATGCGCAGTACACCGACACCGGCGTGCGCAAGGTGCAGCAGGATCTGCTCCTGAAGACCGATGCCGGCGACGTCAGGCATGTCGCCGTCGGCAAGACGGAGGGCGCCGGCATTATCGTGCTTTACCTGCACGGGCAGGGTGGCAGCCGCAAGCAAGGCGTCGACGACTTCACCTTCGGCGGCAATTTCAACCGCCTCAAGAACCTGATGGCCGCCAATGGCGGCCTCTATCTCAGTCCTGATTTTCCCGATTTCGGCGACAAGGGCGCGGCACAGCTGGCGGCGCTGATCGATCATTACGCCGAACAGTCGCCGGGCGCGAAGATCTTCGTCGCCTGCGGCTCGATGGGCGGTGCGCTTTGCTGGAAGCTGGCCGCCCGCAAGGACACCGGCGGCCGCATCAATGGCCTGCTGCTGCTCGGCTCGCTGTGGGACGACAGCTTTTTCGCCAGCCCTGCCTTCAAGCGCCGCGTGCCGGTCTTTTTCGGCCAGGGCAGCCATGACGTGGTCTTTCCCGTGGCAAGCCAGGAGGCCTTCTTCCGTTCCATCATCGCCAAATCGAAAGCCTATCCGACCCGGTTCGTCCGCTTCGAGACCGGCACGCACGGCACGCCCATCCGCATGGTCGACTGGCGCGGGACGCTCAACTGGATGCTGTCGAAGGCGCCGTAATCGACGCGGCTTGAAGCAGGCCGGCGCTCAGGGCGCGGTGTTGTAGTCGACGACCGTCTGCGGGTTCTCCTTGCCGTCATAGGACGCGTCGACGTCGTACTGGACCAGCGAGAAATTACCATTGCGGAACAGATAGGTGCCGGCGTCCGACGCATCGCCGACACCGCGCCACTTGTTGAACGTGGTGATCGTATGGGCATCCGGATCATAGTCGGAATTGACCGCCCAGCCGCTCGTCTGGAAGCCGACGATGCTCATGCCCAGCAATTTGCCATTGCTGTCATTGTTCTCGTAGCGGATGTCCATCTTGGGTTCGGCGAACTGCAATTGCTGCACGGCCGACAACTCGTCGGTCATGTAGTAGACCGAGCTTTCATTGTAGGCGGCCGCCGAGCAGGAAAAATGGAACAGCCGCGTCTCCTTGTCGGGATCTCCGGGCCGGGCATCCTTGTCCTTGTACTTGATCGAAAAGACCTCCGGCTCATTGGCCACGAGATCCTTGTCGCACTGGTCGCCATAGGTCGCCAGAAAGGCCTTCTTGGCCTGTTCCAACGCCGTGTCCTTCTTCGGTGGCGGCGGCCCGTCGCCGCAGCTAGGCGGCACCGCCTCCTCGAAATCGGCGGTGGAGGGCTTCAGCGCGCCCTTTTCGATGTGGATCGGGTCGAAAGGCGGCGCGGCCTGGATCTGGGCATTGACCTGGCGCAGCGTGTAGCAGCCGGCGAAAACCTTTTCGCCGCCGGTCTTGTCGGTGGCGCGGATGGCGACGGGAACGTTGTAGAAAATGCTGCCCGCGGCACCTTCGTCCGAGATAGCGCCGGTCTCGACCTCGACCTTTGCGGTGCCGTCATAGCCCTTGACGAAGCTGTCAAAATCCTTTGCCGGCTTTGTATCGCCGAAATAACTCCAGGCGCGGGCGAATTCGTGCCGGTTGATGGCGCTGTAGAGCGAATGGATGACCGCCTCGGCGCTCGAACGATCATCGACATAGGGCGCTTCGGCGGCATCACCGGCGGCCAGGGCCGTTTGGCCACTCGTGGCAAGGGAGAGAAGGGCAATCGCTGCGAGAAGGGCGCGTCTCATCGGGAATCTCCGCTCGATAACGAAGATTCTACCACGGCGATTGCGGCGGCGTGGTGACGCCGCGTCGACGGCGCTTGAAGAATCGAGCGCGAAGGCGCTACCTCCCGACCGCCGGCGTTCGGCCGGACGGGAGATTTGACGTGACGATATCGATGTATGAGGCATCCGTGCCCGTGTTTTCGGCCCGGCTGAAAGCACTTTCCAATGTGCTGGCATCAGCCGAACAGAATGCGCTTGACCGCAAGATCGACCCGCAGGTGTTTTTGACGGCGCGCCTCGCGCCCGACATGTTCGCGCTGACCCGGCAGGTGCAGATCGCCACCGACCATGCCAAGGGCGCGCCGTCGCGGCTCGCCGGCCGCGAAGTGCCGAAATATGAGGACAATGAGGCAAGCTTTGCCGATCTCGAGGCGCGGATCGCCAAGACGCTCGCGCTTCTGGCAACGTTCTCGGCTGCCGATATCGATGGTTCGGACGACAAGATGATCCAGTTGAAGCTTGGCGGGCGCGAAACCACATTGGGCGGCATGCA
Source organism: Mesorhizobium sp. B1-1-7 (assembly GCF_006442705.1). Classification (NCBI taxonomy): domain Bacteria; kingdom Pseudomonadati; phylum Pseudomonadota; class Alphaproteobacteria; order Hyphomicrobiales; family Phyllobacteriaceae; genus Mesorhizobium; species Mesorhizobium sp. B1-1-7. The sequence goes on from NZ_VFWQ01000011.1 coordinate 138,790, forward strand.
GTATCTGCTGCATGTTGCCATGCCCAACTTCTATTTCCACCTCACCACCGCTTACGACATTCTTCGCCACAATGGCGTGCCGCTGGGCAAGTCGACATTCCTCGGATCGCGCTGAGGAATTGGACGTCGAGATGTCCCGGACCGATCCGGGACATCTCGCAATATGCATTTAGCGAATAGACATTTCGCGGGCGATGCGCGGAAAATCGGCGGGCTTGACGCCGATGTCGGCACGGTCGGCATTGCTCATCGAATGAAGCAGCGCGAGAGCCGCGCGATATCTCAGATGTTCCTGCGGGCGCGGCCGGGCGAACATTTCAGTGAAGAAACCCATGACTCAGGCTCCTGGTTGGTCCTCCACAACCGGCAATATAGATGAATCGTGACAATTGTGCAGTGCAGCATTTGCATGCCTGCCATGTCGGAATGATTTGCATAAAATTTTTTTGGGGCCTGGTGAAACTTTTGGGCCGCAGGACCCGTAGGCTTGAACGCTGGCACATGGCCAGTTTTTCCTCGCCACTCCTGGCGAATTTCCGGGCTGCATGAAAGTGCAGTCCGGCTTTTGTTTGAGGAGCTTTGGGTGCTCGGGCGGCAATCCTCGCAACGGCTAAATTCGTTAACATCGGTGGCATGTATTTTTAACGAGCCGGTTCTATGGTCTGTAACCCAGACAGTCGGGCAAGTGGGAGGCTGACATCGCTACCAGCGCCAAGCGCGATTTCGCTTCGCTGCTCGACGACCTCTTCGTTGCGTCTGACGGCATCGGGGGCGACGGCATCGAGGGCGACGGGGCCGGTGCGCGTCCGTCCATTCCGTTCGATTATCTGTCCGTTGCCGATGAACTCCATTCCGGCCGTATCAAGGTATCCGCGGCCGAATATCGTGAGGCGGGTACCGACTTGGCCAGCGAATTCGCTGCCTTGCTCGAACACGCCAAGCTCGCTCTGGCCGGCGAAGAACCAAAGCCCGAGGAGATATTGCCGCCGATCGATCCTGAATCGATCGCGGTCGAACTGGGACTGGATCAGCCAAAGAGCACCGCCGATTTCGGCCGCGTGCGCCGCAGCTTTGCCTTCGCCAACCATCCGGACCGCGTCGCCCCGCATCTGCGCCAGCGCGCCATGATCCGCATGCAGGTGGCCAATATGCTGATCGACGAAGCCAAGCGCCGCGCGGTGGCCGGCGCTCGCCGCTAAACAACGCCAGTTCACGCAAAAGTCGGCTTGCCGAGGCTTGGAGAGCGCCTCTGCTTTCCCTATAGATGCTGACCTCATTCCCGCGCTGCCGCGCATGCTTTCCCTCCGGAGCAGAAATTCCATGCACAAACGCCGTCTCGGTCGGACCGATCTCCTTGTTACCCAGATTTGCCTGGGTTCAATGACCTGGGGCCAGCAGAACACGGAGGCCGAAGGCCACGCGCAGATGGACCTGGCGTTTTCGCGCGGCGTCAATTTCATCGACACCGCTGAACTCTATCCGATCCCGCCGAAGGCCGAGACGCAAGGGCGGACCGAAAAGATCATCGGTAGCTGGATGAAGGCCAAGGGCAACCGCGACAAGGTGATCCTTGCCTCCAAGGTCGTCGGCCGCACCGCCAACAGCTGGTTTCGCGGCGACAGGCCGTCGCAACTGGTGCGCGCCGATATTCTTGACGCCATCGACAAGTCGCTGGCCAAGCTCGGCACCGATTATCTGGACCTTTATCAAATTCATTGGCCGGAAAGGGACATTCCCTGGGGCGCCAACCCGACACGCGTCGGCGCCGTAGCGCGGCGTCCCGATGCGATCGGCGCGCCGACCGACGAAACGCCGATAGAAGAGACGCTTGCCGTCTTCGAGGAACTGGTGAAGGCGGGAAAGATCCGCCATTTCGGCCTCTCGAACGAGAGTTCCTGGGGGGTGATGCGTTTCTTGACAGAGGCCGACAAGAGCGTTGGTCCGCGCGTCGCGTCGATCCAGAATGCCTACAATCTCGTCAACCGCACCTTCGAGGTCAACCTCGCCGAGGTCTGCGAACGCGAGGAGGTGTCGTTGCTCGCCTATTCGCCGCTGGCGCAGGGCTATCTCACCGGCAAATACGACCATGGCGCCCGCCCGCAAGGGTCGCGCTCGCAGCTGTTCAATCGCGGCCAGCGCTACGAGACGCCCAATGCCGCGGAGGTGCAACTCGAATACAACGAGTTGGCGCGCTCGTTTGGGCTGGAGCCGGCGCTGTTTGCCAATGCCTATGTATCGAGCCGTCCGTTCGTCACCTCGAGCATCGTCGGCGCCACGACTATTTCGCAGTTGGAAATGGCGTTGTCCTCGGTGGATGTCGTCTGGACCGAAGAGATGCAGAAGGCGGTGGATGCGATCCATCAGCGGGTCGGCAATCCTTGTCCTTGATTGGTGCAAGGCACGGAATTAATCAGGAATGACAAAAGGGTGGAGACAATGGCGGACTTTCCGATCGAGGCGGTGCGAGCAAGATTCCCGGCTCTGTCCCTGACCGACAAAGGGCGTCGCCGCATCTATCTCGACAACCCCGCGGGCACGCAGGTGCCGCAGGCTGTCGCCGACGCGGTGTCGCGCTGCCTGCTCACCACCGACGCCAATCTCGGCGGCTATTTCGAAACGAGTATCGCCGCTCAAGCTGTCGTCGATGACGCGCATCAGGCAATGGCCGATTTCCTCGGCGCGGAGAGCCGCGAGGAAATCATCATCGGCGCCAACATGACGACGCTGACCTATCACATGTCCCGCACACTCGGCCGCACCATGAAGCCCGGCGACGAGATCATCCTCACCCGCATGGACCATGAGGGCAATGTCTCGCCCTGGCTGCAGCTGGCCGAGGATCTTGGCCTTGTGGTGCGCTGGCTGCCCTTCGACGAAAGGAGTTGGCAGGTCGAGGAGGCAACGCTGGCCGACCTGCTATCCGACAAGACGCGGCTGGTCGCCTTGAACTATGCCAGCAACCTCACCGGTTCGATCAACCGGGTTAAGTCCCTGACTGCCATTGCAAAACAGGCCGGCGCGCTGGTCTATGTCGACGCCGTCCAGTTCGCGCCGCACGGCCTGATCGACGTGCAGGAACTCGGCTGCGATTTCCTGATCTGCTCGGCCTACAAATTCTTCGGCCCGCATATGGGCATATTGTGGGGACGGCTGGATATCATCGATGGTCTGAAGGCCTACAAATGCCGTTGCTCGTCCAATGGCCTGCCGGAGCGGTTCGAACTCGGCACGCCGCAGATCGAGCTGATGGCCGGTCTTACGGCGGCGGTCGATTATTTTGCTGACGTTGGAGCTTCGGCGGGCGAAGGCGGTTCGCGCAGGCAGAAGATCGCGAGGGCGTTCGAAGTCTCCATTGCCTATGAAAACCCGCTGGCGCAGAGGCTGATCGATAGCCTGGCCGACATTTCAGGCCTGACCATCCACGGCATCACCGACCCGAAGCGGCTCGGAGATCGCGTACCGACGGTCTCCTTCACCGTTGACGGCATCATTCCCGAAACCATCGTCCGGCAGATGAACGCCGAAAACATCTTCCTGTGGTCCGGCCATAACTACGCTTGGGAGATCGTCCACCAGCTGGGCATTCCAGCCGAGCAAGGCGTCGTTCGCATCGGCATCGCCCACTACAACACACCCAATGAGATCGACGAGACGCTGGAGAGCGTGCACCGGGTGATCGCGATGCTCAGGCAGCAGCGATCCTGACGCCGGCCAGAATTGTCACCGCGCCTTGCCGCCGAAACCGGTGAGGAAGGCGGTGAGATTGTCGCCGAGTGCGTCGCAGAGATAGCCGCCTTCTTGGACGATGACGCTCGGCAGGCCGAGCCCGGCGATGGCTTCGCCAATGCGCGAGAAGCCGGGCGTGGTCACTGAGAGACCGCCGAACGGATCGCCCTCGAATGCGTCGAGACCGAGCGCCACGACAAGCGCATCCGGCGAAAAGGCACGTATGCGCTGGAACGCGACCTCAAGCGCTTCGAGGAACGCCGCGTCGGCGGATTTGCGTGGCAGCGGCAAGTTGAAATTATAGCCGAGGCCCGGCCCTTCGCCTCGCTCGTCGGCATGACCCCAGAAGAACGGATAGAAACGCACCGGGTCGGCATGCAATGAGACGGTGAGCACATCGGGCCGTGCATAGAAGATGCCTTGCGTGCCGTTGCCGTGATGCAGGTCGACATCGAGGATTGCCACGCGGGCTGCGTTTCTGCGCAAAACCTGAGCCGCAACGGCCGAGTTGTTGATGAAGCAGAAGCCGCCGGCGACATCGGCAAAAGCGTGGTGGCCGGGCGGGCGGCACAGCGCATAGGCGGCCGGTGCGCCAGCCATCGCCGTTTCGGCGGCTTCGACCGCGCTCCAGGCGCTCCACAGCGCGCTTTGCCATGTCTCGCCGGAGATCGGGCAAGCCGTGTCGGCCATGTGATAGCCGGCCTGGCCGACCGCCGAGGCCGGATAGGAACCGTTGCGGGCGATCGGGTGGATGTTGGGGATCACCTCGGCGGATGCGCCATCGATGCGTTGCCAGCGTTCAAAGATGTGCTCGAGAAAGTCGAGATATTCGGGCGTGTGCACCGCCGAAACGGGGCCGAGCCCGTGATTGCGCGGCCGTTCGATCGTGCAGCCCGCAGATATCGCGCCGGCTAACAATCTCTCGACGCGTTCGGGCTTTTCCGGATTGGGCTGTGCGGCACCGCTGGAAAGAAAGGCCTTGGGGTCGTGGCGTTTCTGCTCCTGCGCATAAAAGGCTTTCATTCCTGCTCCCCATTTTCCGGCGCATCCGCGAAGGCGAAAAAGGCTTCGCCGATGATCTTCTGCGTCTGTTCGTAGCTCGACCAGGCAATGCCCAGCCTTTCATAGAAAGCCTTGGCGCCTTCATTGTCGGTGTCGACGGACAGTCTGAGATAGACCCCGCCTTCTTTTCGGCACTGCGCTGCGACGCGCCGCAACAGCCGCTCGCCGATCTTGCGGCCGCGGAACCGGTCCTCGACGTAGAGATCCTGCACGTAGACGCCAGGCCGCCCCATCCAGGTCGAAAAGATCGGGAAATACAGGCACAGCCCGGCGAACTCGCCGCCTACTTCGGCGATCAGGGTCGAGAAGGCGGGCTTTTCGCCGAAGCCCCAGGTTCTGAGATCGTCCGCCGTCGAGACGATTTCCTCGGGCGCGCCGATATGGGTGCCGAGTTTCAGGATTGCCGCGTGGATGGTTTCGACGTCTTCGATGCGGCCGGGGCGGAGGAGGATTTTGGATGAGTTGCTCAAGACAGGTATGGTGCCAAGGCACCCCCCTCTGTCCTGCCGGACATCTCCCCCGCATGGGGGGAGATTGGCAGCTTTGGCCTTGCCGCCACTGTTTTGACGTTGGAGATCTGCGAAAACCGAATTGACATCCGATCTCCCCCCTTGCGGGGGAGATGTCCGGCAGGACAGAGGGGGGTGTGACGGAACGCAAACATCTCAGTCAAGGGCATCTCAAAACGCCACCCTATCCCCACCCTTGAGCGCCAGCATGTCGCGCGCTTCGGCCGGTGTGGCAACTTCCAGCGACAGCCCGTCGAGAATACCACGGATGCGCCGCACCTGATCGGCATTGGATTTCGCCAGCTGGCGGCCATCATAGAGGCTGTCTTCCAGCCCGACACGGACATTGCCGCCCATCGCCGCGGCGATCGAGATCAGCGGCATCTGGTTGCGGCCGGCGGCCAGCACCGAAAACTGGTAGCTGTCGCCGAACAGTTTGTCGGCGATGCGCTTCATGTGGACGAGATTGTCCGGGTCGGCGCCGATGCCGCCCAGGATACCCAGCACGAACTGGATGAACAGCGGCCCCGACACCAGGCCCCGGTCGCGGAAATGCGCCAGCGAATAGAGGTGGCCGACGTCATAGCACTCGAATTCGAAGCGCGTGCCGCAGCCTTTTCCGAGTCTTTCGAGCACGCCCTCCATGTCGGCGAAGGTGTTCTTGAAGATGGTGTCGCGGGTGGCTTCTAGCAGTTTCGGTTCCCATTCGTGCTGCCACTCCCGTGGTTTGTCCAGCATCGGGAACAGCGCGAAGTTCATCGAGCCCATGTTGAGCGAGCACATTTCGGGCTCGGCGCGGAGTGGCGCAGCCAGCCGTTGGTCGAGCGTCATCAGCGACGAGCCGCCGGTGGTGATGTTGATCACCGCGTCGGTTGCCTGCTTGATGCGCGGCAGGAACTGCATGAAGACGTCCGGATCGGCGGTCGGGCGGCCATCCCTGGGGTCGCGGGCGTGGAGGTGCAGGATCGAGGCACCGGCTTCGGCAGCCGCGATGGCATCCGTCGCGATCTGGTCCGGCGTCACCGGCAGGTAGGGCGACATCGACGGCGTATGCACGGAGCCGGTGACCGCGCAGGTGATGATGACTTTTCGCGGCGCCATTCCCTTACCCCCGGCCTTCGACCGGCAGGTCGAGCTCGGAAGCCAGAACCTCCAGCGCGTCACCGATGATGGAGACGATTTCGCCGACCTGTTCGCTGGTCACGATCATTGGCGGCGCGACCATGAAATTGTCGCCGTCGACGCCACCCTTGACCCTGCGGCCATAGATGATCAGCCCGCGCGCATAGGAAAGGTCGAGCAGCCGCTGCGTCGCTTTCTTGCCCTGGTCGATCGGCCGCAGCGTCTCTGGATCGGCGACCATCTCGGCGCCGGTGAGCAGACCCTTGCCGCGCACGTCGGCGATGAACGGGAAGCGCTTGGCAAGTCCCTTCAATCCGTCCATCAGCACATCGCCCATCGCAGCCGCATTGGCGATCAGGTCGAGCCGGTCCATTTCACCCAGAACCGCGAGACCGGCGGCGCAGGCGAGCGGATTGCCGGCATAGGTGTGGCCATGCTGGAAGCCGCCGGAGGCGAGCAACGGCTGCACCAGCCGCATCGGTGCGGCGAGCGCGCCGAGCGGCGCGTAGCCCGAGCCCAGTCCCTTTGACAGCGCGATGATATCGGGCCTGCAGTTCCAGTGGTCACCGCCGAGGAATTTGCCGGTGCGGCCGGCGCCGCTCATCACTTCGTCATGGATGAGCAGGATGCCATGGCGGTCGCAGATCTCGCGAATGCGGGCATAGTAGCTGTCCGGCGCCACCAGGGCTGCTGTGGCGGCACCGCCGATCGGCTCCATGATGAAGGCGACCACGCTTTCTGGACCCTCGGCCAGGATATTCTCCTCCAGCATGTCGGCATAGCGAACCCCGCGCTGCTCCATTGAAAGATTGTCGCGGTCGCGCCAGGCGGTCGGCGCCGGCACGGTCGGCATCGGCCGCATCATCGGCGCAAAGGTTTCGGACAGCGCATCGTCGCCGGTGATCGAGAGCGAACCCAGCGTGCCGCCATGATAGGAGGGGAAGCGGGTGATCACCTTCCAACGGCTGGCCTGTCCGGTGGCGACCGCCCATTGCCGCGCCAGCTTGATGCAGGACTCTGTCGCTTCCGAGCCGCCCGAGACAAAGAAGATGCGATCCATGCCCTCGGGCAGTTTCCCCGCGAGTTCCCGCGCCAGTTCTTCCGCCGGCTCGTTCTCGAAATGCAGCCGATAGGCGAAGGTGGCGCGGTCCATCTGCCGCTTCATGGCATCGAGCACGTTGCGGTTGGAATGGCCGATATTGGCGACCATCGGCCCGCTCGATCCATCGATGAAGCGGCGGCCGTCCTGCGTCCACATGTAGATGCCTTCGGCGCGGTCGATCAGCGGTCGGCGCAAGCTGGAGAGATAGAACAGATGCGAGTCTCGCCGGACTTCAGTCGGTTGAGCGGCGGTCTGGGTTTTCGACATGTCAGGACTTTCCGAGATAACGATCGAGGACATTTCTTGTGACGCGTTCGACCATCGGGTCCTGTCTTAGCAGGCCGGCAACCCATTCGCAGCTTCCGGCGTGGAACACCTCGCCCTTGCCGCGCGGAAAATTGACGATCATGCCGTTGCCGCGTTTGACTTTCTCCAGATTGGCGTCGCTGCCCTCGCCGAACAGCGTTTCGGCGCTGAAGCGGCCATCCTCGTCGGTGAGGAACTGGTCCTCGATCGGGATATCGGCGCTTTCCTCGACCTGGGAAGCCAGGCCGACGGCGAGAACCTGCAATCCATCCGGCGCGCCGCTGTCTGACGTGGGGTAGGGCAGGCCACCGCGGATCTCGAAGTCGAGTCCGTCCACCTCATAGCCATAGACATGGCTGTCGGCGCCGAGCAGGTCGCCATAGTAGATGCCGGTGCCGGCAAAGGCCCAATGTTCCGGCCGATAGACCGGGAAACCGCGCACGCCGCGCGGCGCGCAGCCGCCCCAGCCGGCATAGAGGCCACGGGTGGCATTCAGCCCGAAGGTCGCCGAGCCCGGCCGGCCGATTTCGGGCGCTTCCCAGGAGTTGGTGGCGCGGGTCACGTCGCCGCCGCGATAGGCGGGATCCTCGGCGCGGGCACGGTATTTGTAGCAGACCTGGCGGCGCCCCTCGTCCTCCAGTCGCGTCTGCCACATGAAATTGCCGGCAAAGCGCGCCGCATGACCACCGCGCTCCACATAATTGTCGACCGCGTCGCGCATTTCCCAGGTCCAGTACTCGTCATGGCCGACGAAGACGGCGCAGTCATAGCCGTCGAGGATGTCGGGCGAGAAATGCAGGTCGTGCTGGCTGGCGAGGTCGACGGCATAGCCGGCCCGCTCGGCGAAGCGGAAGAAATGGCTGTCGTAGCTGGCCCAGCCCGACGAAGCGTATTTCTTCGAATGGCCGGTGGCGAGCGCCCATTCCATGTGTGGATAGCGCGGCACGGTCTTCGGCGGCACGGCGACTTCCAGCGGCACGCGCGGCGCATCCTTCGGCAGCACGACGAAGCCCCGGCACCAGGGGCGCTGGGTCGATACGATGGGCGAATACTGGTTGCGGTCAGGCCCGGTGTTGCCCTGATAGTGGTTGGAGCCGCCCCAGGTGTTGTAGGCGAGCCAGGTGCCCGTCGCCGCAACCTGCAGCACGCGGCCGGGCTTCTTGCCAGGTTGCGGGCTGACGATGAACAGATGATGGCACTGGATCGGTTTGCCGTCGCGCCCGTCGGCAGTCAGCGTTATCTGATAGGCGCCGGACGGCCAGTCGCCGCCGACGCGGAATTCGAAGGAGGCTTCCCAGCCGCAGCCCTCGGCCGAGCATTGGTCCGGACTGTCCTGCCAGCGTGCCGCGATGCCCGGTTTCTCGAACACTTTCGTTTCGGTGCCGCCATCGCGGATGATCGTCATGCTAAACGACGGAGCCGTCGAACTCACATGCAGCGTCACCGTCTCGCCGGCACGATAGGAAAAGCGGTCCGAGTAGCACCAGATCTCGCCGCGCTCGCCGTCCATCCCAGGCCATTCGTAGTAGTGGCCGCGCACCGCGTGACGGCGCCGCTCTGGCGTCAGTCCGAAATCGGGGAATTCCGTGGGCAATCTGATCATCATCGTACTCAGGCGGAAAGATATTTCTTGAGGAAGATGCGGGTGCGTTGTTTCTGTGGGGCTCGAAACATGTCGCCCGGCGGTCCCTCTTCCACCACCACGCCGCCGTCCATGAACAGCACACGGTCCGCCACTTCGCCTGCAAAGCGCATCTCGTGCGTTACGATGAGCATGGTCATGTGTTCCGCGGCAAGCTGTTTCATCACTGCGTTGACCTCGTCGACCAGTTCCGGGTCGAGCGCCGAAGTGGCTTCGTCGAACAGCATCACCTTGGGCTGCATGGCTAGCGCTCGGGCAATCGCCACGCGCTGCTTCTGGCCGCCCGAAAGACGCGACGGATAGGCGTCGATCTTGTCGGCGAGCCCGACCTTGGACAACAGCCCATGCGCCAAAGCCCGGGCATCCGCCTTCGGCATGCCTTTCAGGATCATCGGCCCCATGGTGATGTTGTCGATCACGGTCAGGTGTGGAAACAGATTGAAGTGCTGGAACACCATGCCCATCTGCTGGCGCACCTTGTTGATGTGCCGCTCGAAAGCCTGGCCGTGCAGTGGCTGGTTGACCTGCACGCCGTCCAGCCAGACCTCACCGCCGTCCAATGTCTCGAGATGGTTGATGGAGCGCAGCAGCGTGCTCTTGCCGGAGCCGCTCGGCCCGATGATGGCGACGATCTGCCCTCGCTCGACCGACAAATCTATGCCTTTCAGCACCTCGACGGCGCCGAAGGATTTGCGCGCACCGCGGACCTCGACCATTGGCCGCTGCGTGGTCATCGGGAGACCTCCACATGTCTTTCAAACCGATGCAAGGCCGCTTCGAGCACGAGGTTCAAGACGTAATAAAGCGCTGCGGCCGTGATGTAGAATTCGAAGGGGCGGAACGTTTCGCTGATCGCCAGTTGCGCCGAATGAACCAGTTCCGCGATGCCGATGACCGAGACGACGGAGGATTCCTTCAGCAGCGCGATCAGGTTGCTTCCGATCGGCGGTGCAGTGTTGCGGATGGCCTGCGGTATCACGACATAGCGCAGCGTCTGCCACTTGCCGAAGCCGATGCTGCGTGCGCCCTCCGTCTGGCCGATGTCGACAGCCACGATACCTGCCCGGATGACGTCAGCATTGTAGACGGCAAAGTGCAGGCCAAGCCCGACGATACCGGCGGCAAGTGCCGGGATGTCGATACCGACCTGCACCAGTCCGAAATAGATCAGGAAGAGCTGCAGCAGCAGCGGCGTCCCCATGAACAGCCACATGAGCGCGCGCACGGGATAAGCGAGGATTGCCGGAGCATAGAGCACGGTGATGGCAAACAGGATGCCGAAGACGAAGCTTAAGGCTCCCGCCGAAATCGTCAACACGGCGGTCCACCAGGCGCCTGTCAGCAGAAGGTCCCAGTAAGGCGCGACGATGGTGAAATCCAGACCTTGCATCTCGTTCCCCGTCAGACGATTGCAAAGCGCTTGTCGAGCATGTCGACGATGCGGGCGACGGCGTAGACCATGACCATGTAGAGCAGTGCCGCGACACCGAAGATCTCGAATGGCTTGTAGGTGGAGCCAATGAAGCGCTGGGCGGTGTAGGTCAGCTCCACCACCGAGATGGTGGACACCAATGCCGAGCCCTTCAAAAGAGCGACGGTGTTGACGCCGAGCGGGCGGATCATCAGCCTGGCGGCTTGCGGCAGCACCACTTTGCGCAAGGTCTGGAAGCGGCTGAAGCCGATGGTGCGGGCAGCTTCGGTTTGGCCCCGGTCGACCGCTATCACCGCGCCACGGATCGATTCCGCCATGTAGGCACCGATGTTGAGGCCAAGGCCGATGACGCCGGCCGCGAACGGATCCAGATTGATCCCGATCTGCGGGCCGCCGAAATAGAGCACGAACAGCTGGATCAGGCAGGGCGTGCCGCGAAACAGGCTGACATAAACAGCGCCGAGCGCATGCAGGATCGCGGATCTCGACATCTTGGCGGCCGCGGCCAGCGCTGCCGCCGCCAGCCCCAGAACCAGGGCCAGCGCTGTCAGTTCCAGCGTCACCAGCGCGGCCTCCACGAAGAAGGGGAAGACGCGGCTCATCAAGGAGAAATCCATGGGGCAGCCCAGCAGAAACGACAGGCGGCCTCAGGCGAACTTGCGTCGCCTGGGGCCTGGGAAATTAGCGGATGTCGCTGCCGACCCAGTGCTTGGAGATCTTCTCGTAGGTGCCGTCGGCCATCATCTCGTCCAGCGCTTTCTGCATGGCGGCCTTGAGTGCTGGGTTGTCCTTGCGGATGGCGATGCCGATGGCGACGCTGCCGCCTTCGATATCAGGCGTATCGAGTTTGCGGACCTTCTCGCCGGTTTCCTTGACGGCGACCATGACCGGAATGTTGTCGACGACGATGGCATCGACACGGCCGGCCTTCAGTTCCAGCAGCAGTTCCGGCAGTCCCTTGTAGGTGCGGATGTCCCAGCCACCCTGTTCGCGCGCCCATTTCTCGTGCGTCTCGCCGAGCGTTACGCCAAGGGTCTTTCCCTTGAGTTCGTCGAGGCTCTGCACCTTGGAATCCTGGTTCACGAAGACCGCGCGGCCGGCGTGGTAGTAGGGGCCCACGAAATCGACCACCTTCTCGCGCTCGGGGGTGATCGTCATCGAGCCGACGACGGTGTCGTATTTGTTGGCGAGCAGACCGGCAATGATGCCGTCCCAGGCGGTGGTGATGATCGTGCCCTTGACGCCGATGCGCTCTGCGATCGCCTTGCCGATATCGGCGTCAAAGCCGACGACCTCGTTCTGGTCGTTGACGAAGTTGAAGGGCGGGTACTGGCCGCTCATGGAGATTTTCAGTTCGCCCGCCGCCTTGATCTTTTCGAGGTCGTCGGCCTTGGCCGAAACGGCGGTGAAGGTCGACGCAAGCAGCAGCGCCGCGACCGCAATGCCGGAAAATACCCTGTTCATCTGGTTCCTGACCTCTGTATTGGAGCGCGAAGGCTTGTTGTTGGGAGGCGTTGGGGCGCGCTCCTGACGGCAATGATTGCTTTTTGCGGCAGCATTGCGCAAATAGATAATGCGAATAGGGAGCATAGATATCAGGAATGGCCTTGTCGCGCCCCGAACGTCTGGTCTGGGACTTGGACTGGAACCTTCTGCGGACCTTCGTCGTCATCGCGGAAGTGAAGAGCATCACCCGCGCCGCCGAGCGGCTCAACCTCAAGCAGCCCAGCGTCAGCAACGCGCTGCGGCGGCTTGAAGACCGGGTTGGCAGGCGGCTGGTCGAGCGTGACGCGACCCGCTTCGAACTGACTGAAGTCGGGCGGCTTCTCTACGAGCAGAGCGTCGAGGTGTTCGGCACGATATCGCAGCTGCCGCTGCTGATGCGCGGCATCAGCGACGATGTCACCGGCCACGTCGTGATTGCCACGGCAAGCCATGTCGTCTCGCCGCTCTTCGACCGGGCGCTGGCGGAGTTTCATCGCGATTATCCGCGTGCCAGCATCACCATCTCGGTCGCGGCAAGCACCGAAGTGGCCAAGCAGGTGCGGGAGCGGCGCGCCTCCTTCGGTATCTGCCTGGTCAGCCAGCGCGATCCGGCGCTCGACTATGCGATGGTCTATCGCGAATTCTTTGGTTTCTTCTGTGGCCCCCAGCACAGGCTCTACGGGAAAACCGGACTGGCGCTGGCGGATCTGCGGGGCGAGCCTTCGGTTTCCTTCCAGACCGACCATATTTCGGACGCGTTGCGGCCGGTCGCGCTGTTGCGCAGCGAAGCCCGGCTGAGCGCCGATGTCGTCGGCGTGTCCTCAAGCCTGGAGGAGGTACGGCGCATGATCGTCGCCGGGCTCGGCATCGGCCCCTTGCCGTTGCATGTGGCGCGGCGCGACGTGGCTGACGGCACGTTGTGGCGGCTGCCACCCTACGATGCGCCGCCGGCCATCGACATCTTCCTGCTCACCAATCCCGACAAGGTGATGAACCGTGCCGAGAAGGCATTGCTGTCAGGGCTGCAGGCGCTGATCACGGAGACGCCGCTCAACGACCGTATCTACAATGGCTGAACGGCCAAGCCCGGTCTATTCGATCAGGAACGCTGCCGCGCGATCGCGCATCGGCTCGTCCAGGGCCACCGAGGCCCTCGCGGCAAGGTCGAAGCGCACGCTGGTCGTCCGGCTCGATGCGTGGACGATGCCGTCGAGCGATCCCGACATCACCTGCTCGAAGGTGATGGAGGTGCGGCCGATCTTCACCACATGCGAGCGGATGGTGAGGAGCGAGCCGGCTTTCGTTTCATGGCGGTAGTCGATTTCGGTGCGCACGTCGGCCCACCCGGTTTGCGACGGCTGGTTGCCGTCCTGCTCAGCGATATGGCCGAGCAGCTGGAAACTGGCGTCGTCGAACATTGCCGCGTAGTGGCGCACATTCATGTGTCCCATCACGTCGCACATCCAGGGATGCGCGACGCCGACGAAGGTGACCAGGGGTTCGCTCATGGGAATTGCTTGCTCCGTGACCATCGACGACCGCGAAGACGCAATATCGAAACGTGCGATGACAGGCAAACGCTTCGCCGTATTCGTTGGCCGCGCTCTTGGCCCTCCGGACCAAACCGACTATCTCAGGAGTGACGACGGCGCTTTTCCGCCACGGGGATCGGCATGCTCAGAGTGCAAAAGGTCAAGGTCGACGACATCTATGTGCCGACGGCGCGCAAGAAGACATTGCACCCCGAGACCGTCCGCCATCTCGCCGAGGACATATTGGAGAACGGCATGAAGACGCCGATCCAGGTCCGCCACGACGGCAAGCGCCATATACTGGTCGAAGGCCTGCATCGGCTCGAGGCCGCGAGGTGGCTCGGCGAAACCGAGATCGACGCCTATCTGGTGCAAGCCAAGCGCCACTGACACGGGCCGCTTTTCCCGCCCAGCCTTCAGACCATACAAGCCGTCGCCAGATTTTCTCCAGTCGCCAGATTTTTTTACTGGCGGTGTCGGGTTGCATTGCATCGGCTCGTCCTTGGGGACGGAAGCCGGATCAACCCCCAAGATCAAACCGATCAAACCCGAGGAGACCACCGTGGCCACCAAGCTCGACATCGCCCCCGACAACGATCGCGAACTGGTTCTTGCCCGCATCATCGATGCGCCGCGCGACAACGTCTATCGCTGCTGGACCGACCCGAAGCTGGTCACGCAGTGGTTTTCGCCAAAGCCGTGGACGACGCCGCGCGCCGAGATGGATGTGCGCACCGGCGGCTCGACTCTGGTTGTCATGGCTAGCCCGGACGGCAATGAGTTTCCCAACCCCGGTGTCTTCCTGGAAGTTATCCCCGGCCAGAAGATCGTCCTCACCGATGCCTACACACAGGCGTGGGAGCCGTCGGAAAAGCCATTCATGACCGTGGTGCTGACCTTCGAGGACGAAGGCGATGGCAAGACCCGCTACATCGTGCGCGTTCGGCACTGGAGCGTCGCCGATCGCGAACAGCACGAGGCGATGGGTTTTCATCAGGGTTGGGGCCAGTGCGCCGACCAGCTTGAAGATCTCGCCAAGACGCTTTGACACCGACAAGACGCTTTGAACCGACAAGACGCTTTGACACCGGCAGGACTGGAGGAGACCGATATGTCCAGAACCCTGTTTTTCGCCATTCTTGCTTCGGCCGCGGCGCTTCTCGCCTGCCCGGGCACCACCAATGCAAAGGAACCTGCCATGACGACCGAAACGAGAACACCGCTGAAGCCGGAAAAGTCCGGCCTGCTGCCGATCAACGGCCTGAATTACTATTACGCCGTCTACGGCAAGGGTGAGCCGCTGCTTCTGTTGCATGGCGGTCTTGGCTCGACCGACATGTTCGCGCCGATCCTGCCCAAGTTTACCGAAAATCGCACCGTCATCGGCGTCGACCTGCAAGGCCATGGCCGCACGGCGCTCGGCGACCGGCCATTCAGCGTGGAGGCGATTGGTGACGACATGGCCGATATCGTCAAGGCGCTCGGCTACGACAAGGTCGACGTCATGGGCTATTCGCTCGGCGGCGGTGTCGCTTTCCGCATGGCTGTCCGCCATCCCGAGATGGTGCGCCGCCTTGTGCTGGTCTCGACCGGCTATGCCACGGACGGTTTCTATGACGAGATGCGCCCGCAGCAGGCGCAGGTGAGCGCCGCCGCCGCGCCGTTCATGAAGGACACGCCGATGTACAAGTCCTACGTCGCGGTTGCGCCGCATCCGGAAGACTTCCCCAAATTGCTCGACGCGCTCGGCAATTTCATGCGCCAGAACAGGGACTACTCGGCCGATGTTCCCAAGCTGAAGATGCCGGTCATGCTGGCCTATGGCGACAGTGACATGTACAAACCCGAGCACGAGATCAAGTTCTACCAGATGCTCGGCGGCGGTCTGAAAGATGCGGGCTGGATGCGCGAGAACCTGTCGCGGAACCGCCTGGCGATCCTGCCCAACCGCACACATTACGACGTCTTCTTCGCCCCGGAACTGACGGCCGCCGCGCTGCCCTTCCTCAACGGCGAGACCAAGGTGAAGAGCTGGGACGAAGTGGTCGGCGAAACGGAGTAGCCTGTCATTTCCCCGCCGGCCGTCTCTGCGACGAGATGGCCGGCGTTGCCTATGAAGCCTTGGCGCGGCGCGGCTGCCTGAGATGCTTGATGCCGCTCATCTCGACGAAATTCGTCGCCGCTTCCCAGAGATAGTCACCGTAGAGAAACGGCTCGAAGGGCTCGGCGCCTTTCAATGGCAGCGGCGCAATTTCGGCATCGACGCGGGGTTCGTAGAAGAAAGGGATCGACAGCCGCACCGTCTTCGGCGCGATCACCCGGTGCCGCGTCGCACGGACGCGCCCGCCGGTCCAGCGCTCCAGCAACTGACCGAAATTGACCGCCAGCGTGCCGTTGGCCGGCGGTACGTCGATCCATTCGCCGGCGAGGTTTTTGGCCTGCAAGCCTTCGACACCGTCCTGCGCCAGCAAGGTGACGAAACCGGAATCGGCATGCTCGCGCCCGATGATGGTGCGCGTCTCGCCTTTGTGGATCACGGAAAACTCCGGGCCGCTGGTGTCGACGCCGGCGTTGGCATCGCGCAGGGGATAGCGGATCAGGCGCAGCGTCGAGACGCCGTCATCGAAATAGGCATCGAAGATCGTTTCCGGCAGGCCAAGCCCGCGCGCGATCGACCGCATCAGTGCCTTGCCGACGCTCTCCATCGACCGGTAGTAGTCCGCCGCCGCGGCGCGCCAGCCGGGCAGGGCGTCTTCGACCGGCAATGGCGTCGGCTCAAGCAGCGGATCGTCGGAGGCCGAAAAACCTCCGGCATCGGCGATATCCGGTCCGATGATATCCGGCCCGATGTCGATGCCTTCCTTGTAGGAAACGGCTGTCGGCTGCAGCGGGAACCAGCCGCGGTAGACGTTCTTCCTGGTCGGGTCGAAATTCCAGCGCAGCAACTTCTGCTTCTCGGCTTCGGACAGCGCGAAGATGCGCAGCAATTGTGCTCGCCTGTCCGGCGTCAGCCAGTGATCGCCGGGAAAGTCACGGACAGCCATGAAACCGATCCCCGAGGCGGCGGCCATGATCCTGGTGTCGACATGGTCGCGAGCCGGCGAGGGCGGCTCGAACAGGTCGGCAATTCCGATGGTCTCGATCTCTTGCGCCACGACAAACTCCATCGCATTCCGATTATCGATGGCATCGTATCAAGGCTTTTCAATTGACCCTGTCGGCCGTGCGACTACCTTGCCGCTTATTTTCTCGATTTGCGGAACAAGACGATGGCTAAACATCAGGGCGGCTGCCTGTGCGGAGCGGTGCGCTACAGCACCGACGCGGCTCCTATCAACGAACGCATCTGCCACTGCAGGCTGTGCCAGAAGGCGATCGGCGCTGCCTTCAACGCGCGCGTGCTGTTTCGCATCGACGATGTGACGATCGAGGGACCGCTGGCGACGGTGAACAGCTCGCCGGATCTCGAGCGCGGTTTTTGCCCGGGCTGTGGCACGACAATGTTTTCCAGGCGCGCAACCGCCGGCATCATCGGCGTCACCACCGGTTCGCTCGACGACCCGTCGGCCTTCAGGCCGCAGATGCACATTTTCACCGCCTCGAAACAGCCTTGGGTGGTGCTCGATGATGGCTTGCCGCAATATGAAGGCGCTCCGCCACCAGCCTAGACTTTCCCTCGCCACGCGGCGGCGCCGGGACAGTAAGGCGATGACCAAAATTTAATCCAAAACATCACGCGATAGCCGGCAAAACGTCATTGGCGGGCCATGATTGTCTTCCTATCTATGCTGCGCGGGCCGGCATTCGAGGAGACGACGGATGAACGACAGCATCAGCACCCTGGACGAGCTTTTGAGCGATCCGATGGTCCTGCTTGTGATGGAGCGCGATCGTGTGCGCCCTGAACAGGTGCGCATGCTGCTCGAACGGGCTCGCCGGCCTTCCGTCGACGAACCCGTCGTTCCGCCGGCGCATGTGATCGCCAGGACCTGCCAGAAACTCTGGCTGTGTCCGTAATCGCCTTGTCTTTTTCTCCTGCGGGAACACTCCCTGTGAGACCGTAGGCCGGCCCATTGGGGCCGGCCCCGACCGACGCGCGTTCAGTGCTGCGTCACCAGCTTACAAATCCGTAAATTGATTATCCCGTCCATGACGGTAAGGCTTGCCCGGGACAGGCCAAGGCGGGACAGGCCAAGGCTGGTCGAACCCGCGCAAATTCGATCCCTCACACACGGAACCCGACATGGCTGACATCTGTACCCAGGGCCTGGATACGGGCTTTGTCGGCCTGGGATATGCCAAGGTCGCCTTTCTCGGCCTTGTGCAGGGCATTACCGAACTGCTGCCGATCTCCTCGACCGCCCATATGCGCATCGTACCGGCGGTGCTCGGCTGGCAGGATCCCGGGTCGGCCTTTTCCGCCGCCATGCAGCTTGCGGCCCTTGCCGCCGTCGTCAGCTATTTCTGGGGCGATGTCAGGGACCTGCTGTTCGGTTCCATCGACGCCCTCACACGCCGCGATTTTGCCGACCGGCATTTCCGGCTGGCTTCCTGGATCGTGTTGGCGACGGTCCCGATCGTCATTGCCGGCGTGGCGCTGTCAGGCATCCTCAACGCCTGCAATTCACCGCTGCGCAGCCTGAGCGTGATCGGCTGGTCCTGCATCGCCATGGCGGTCCTGCTGGCGCTGGCCGAGATTTTCGCCCGCCACCGGCGCACCATGGGCGAAGCCTCGCTCGCCGATGCGCTGCTTGTCGGCGTCGCCCAGATCGGCGCGCTGATACCCGGCGTCTCGCGCTCGGGCTCGACCCTGACGGCAGCACTTGGGCTCGGCTTCAAGCGGGCCGAGGCAGCGCGCTTCTCGTTCCTGCTCGGGCTGCCGGCCATCGCTCTTGCCGGCCTCAAGGAGCTTTGGGAACTGCACAAGGTCCATCTCGATGCCCACGGATGGTCGATTCTCGCCACCGGACTGGTCGTCGCCTCGATTTCCGCCTTCTTCGCCATCTGGGGACTGATGCGCGTGCTGGAACGGTTTTCCGCCTGGCCTTTCGTCATCTATCGTGGCCTGCTCGGCATCGTCTTGCTGCTGGGCGTTGCGATCGGGTGGCTTGCCTAGGCTCGTGGTCGGCTCTGTGTTGCGCGGGAGCAACCTTGAAACCTCCACGCTTCGGTCCGCAAAGATGTGATCAGCCGGCTTGATTGACTTCGGTAGGTAACAGCCTTTAACGTTCTGTTAACAAAACAGATGGGCGGGGCCGGATGGCATCCTCGAAGGGTTGGCGCCGAAAGGCGAAGGGGCTGGGGCTGGCGGTTGCTCTGACCGCGTTGTGTTCCGCAGCGAGTTTCGCCTACGCGGCTCCTGTTTCCATGGTTGTCGGCGGCTCGACCTCCCAGCCGATTGGCCACTATGATTTCTGCAAGATCCATGCCGCCGAATGTTCGGTCCGCTCACACGACAGCGTGCCGGAACAGATGACCGGCAAGCTGCTGCACGAGATCTCAGCCGTAAATCTCTCGGTCAACACGCGCGTCAAGCCGATGAGCGACGTGGACAATTACGGCAAGGACGAGTGGTGGGCCTATCCGGACAACGGCTTCGGCGACTGTGAGGATTACGCGCTGGAAAAGCGGCGTGAACTGAACAGGCTGGGCATTGCCGTAGCCAATCTGCTGATGACGGTGGTTCGCAAGCCTGATGGTGAAGGTCATGCCGTGTTGACGGTGCGGACGGACAAGGGCGACTTTATCCTCGACAATCTGACCGACAAGGTCCGGCTCTGGAACCAGACCAGCTACCGCTATCTGAAGCGGCAGGCGAGCGACGACACCGGACACTGGGTCTCCATTCTTGGTGGCGACGAACAGCTGGTCAGTGCTGTCAAATAGTCTCGTCGGCTCCGCGGCCAGTGCCCTCGGGTCCGCGACATCCCATTGCCGATCCACGCCGTTCCAGGCCGAGCTTCCACAATGCCGGCCAGCGATGCTATCCACGGTAGCTCGTTGGAGCTGGGTGGGTGCATGGATTTTCTGACGCTTTTCAATTCCGCGCCGCTGCTGCTGGCCTTGATCAAGGCCACGTTGCCGCAGGCGGTCGCCACGACGGTGGCATTCGGCCAATGGTTCGCGACGGTGCCGCCGTGCCGCGACTTTACCTTCGAGGCGACCAGCTATCTGGTCTGCGAGGTCGACCCCAAGCAATATTCGGTCGAGCTGTTCTGGAAGGACCAGACAGGCAAGCCATTTCAATCGCTGCACAATCTCGACGCCGCCCAGCGCATGGCTGGCCGCACGATGCTGTTTGCCATCAATGCCGGCATGTACCATCCAGACCTCAGGCCGGTCGGCCTCTATGTCGAGCGTGGCCGGGAAATGGCGACGGTCAAGACGGGATCCGGCAGCGGCAATTTCTCGCTGCAGCCAAATGGCATCTTCTACGTCAGCGACGGCAAGGCCGCGGTCCGGGCGACCAGGGACTTCGT
This sequence comes from Mesorhizobium sp. B1-1-7, assembly GCF_006442705.1. Lineage (NCBI taxonomy): Bacteria > Pseudomonadati > Pseudomonadota > Alphaproteobacteria > Hyphomicrobiales > Phyllobacteriaceae > Mesorhizobium > Mesorhizobium sp. B1-1-7. Next base: position 159,187 of record NZ_VFWQ01000011.1, read on the forward strand.
CAGGAAGCGGCCGCCCACCGACTATGCGACGCAATCGGGACCGATGCTGGTGATCGACGGCCAGCTTCATCCGAAATTTCAGGCCGACGGCACATCGCGCAAGACCCGCGACGGTGTCGGGGTGCGCAAGGACGGTGTCACGGTCTTTGCCATTTCGAACGGCACGGTGACGTTCCATGCATTCGCCCGGCTGTTCCGCGATGCGCTCGGCTGCGACAACGCGCTGTTTCTCGACGGCACGATATCGAGCCTGCTCGCCCCGGCCCTCGGCCGCAACGACGACTACTGGAATCTGGGACCGATGATCGGCGTCTTCAGGAAAAGTGGCTAGGATATGGCCAGGTTCGCGCGGCCCGCCTGCCACGCAGCCTGATGACGACCACGGCGACGATCATCACTGCGATGGCGCCGGCGGCGAATGTCCGAAACCGGCCACAGGCATGGTAAAAAACTTGATTCAATCTTTATTGGTAATTTCTCGTTCATAACTGGTCCGGTTGTCCGTCGGCCGTTGCCCTCGGTCTGTTGTGTTTCGAGTACAGGTCCAGATGCGGTTACCAGGCGTCGTCAGTTTCATGATCGCATCGCTGTGCCTTGCCGGCTGCTCGTCGACATCGGGCATGGACGCGCTCGACGTGCAGAGGCCGTCGAACGAGACGACCAGTTCGGTGGTGCGGCCAAGCGCGCCGATCGCATCCGTCCCTATGGCGAAGGTCGGCAATGCGCGCAGAGTGGCTGAGGCCGCGCCTGCGGACGACAATGTTCAGCCTTTCGGCCTGGCGGAGGAGGAGACGGTAGCGTTTCCAGCGCCCGAATTGCCCGACAGCGCCGATGCTCCGGTCGAGCCGGCAGCCCTGGTCTCGCCGCCGAAACTGCTGACGCGGGCAGCCCCTGCCATGCTCGCCGGTCCAGTCACGCGCTACGGCTTTCGCGACGCCAAGCCGATCAATTTCGGCCGCTCCTCGCCACGGCACCTTGCCGTGCATGGCGTCGACGTGTCGCGCTGGCAGGGCAACGTGAACTGGGAGAAGCTGCGCGCCCAGGGTGCCAATTTCGCCTACATCAAGGCAACCGACGGCGGCGACCATCTCGATCCGATGTTCATGAAAAACTGGCGCAACGCCGACGCCGCCGGGCTGAAGCGCGGCGCCTACCACTTCTTCTACTGGTGCCGCACCGCCGGCGAACAGGCCGACTGGTTCATCCGCAACGTGCCGAAGGTCGACGGCGCATTGCCGCCGGTGATCGATGTCGAGTGGAACGGCGACTCCAGCTGCAAGCGACGCCCGTCGCGCGAAAAGGTGCTGGAGAAGATGCAGGTGTTCATGGACAAGCTCGAGCGCCATTACGGCCAGCGGCCGATCATCTACACCGCGCCCGATTTTTACCGGGACAATCTCAGGGGCCAATTCCTCGACTATTCGTTCTGGCTGCGCGCGGTGGCGAGGCATCCGTCAAAGGTCTATCCCGACCGCAAATGGCTGTTCTGGCAATATTCCGGCTCCGGCCTGTCGCATGGTGTCACCGGCCGCATCGACCTCAACGTCTTCAATGGCGACGAGCGGCAATGGCGCGCCTGGGCCGGCGGCCGGCAGATGGTGGCCGACGCGGACTAGGGCTTTTTCGCGCGTTGCTGCTCGTTCCGGCTGCCTATTGGAGCTGGTTGCTCCGGTCGTTCCGCTCCTCGCTCAGCCGCAGGCTCCTCCTCAAGGCCATGATCTCGGCAATCGCGGCATCGATCATGGTGAGAAGCGTAAGCGTGTCGTGCTGGGTCGGATCGGCCCTGACATAGGCGAGCTGGTTCACGATGTCGCCGTCATCCTCGGGTTCGTCGCTCATGCGCACCTTCCGGCTGTTGTCTCCCTGGATTTTTCATCCGATCGCATCGATCGTCAAATGACCCTTTTATCACGTCGTCGTGTCGATGGGCGCATGTCGGATCATTTCCCAGGACGACATCGGCATGCTTGACGGACGCGTATTTGCCGGCACCATTCGCTGAAGGAAGCTCTTTGACCAGCATGGATGCAAGGGAGGGAAAGATGTTGTCGAAGGCTCTGGCCAAGAGCCGCCGGACGATCAATGCCTATGAGGACTATGCGGAACGCTACGATGCCATCGTGCGGCATGTCCCCAACGAGAGAGAGCAGGCGTCGTTGAAGCGCCTTGTGGCGATTGCCGGCACATCCGGCCGGATTCTGGAAGTCGGGTCGGGTGCCGGCTACGACGCGGATTTTCTGGAGGGCCTGGGCGTGAAGGTTCGCCGCACCGACGCGACAAAGCGGTTTCTCGAACTGCAGGCCGCGCGCGGCAGGCATGGTGAGCTTCTCGATCTCATCACCGATGATCTCGGCGGCCCCTATGACGCCGTCCTGGCCCTAGCCGTCCTGATCCATGTGCCGCGCGACCAGACCGACCAGGTGCTTGGCAAGATTGCCGGGGCACTGCGGCCAGGCGGCGCCTTCCTCGTATCGATGCGCAATGGCGATGGCGAGACATCAGGCAAATATCATACGGTCTACTGGCGCAGGGACGACTTCGCGGCCCGTCTCGAAAGCGCCGGACTGGTCCTCCTCAGGGATGATTTCAACATCGGCCGCAACAACGAGGAATGGAACACGTTTCTGGCTGTGAGGCCGGCATGAAGCGATATTTTTCCCTTTTCCCTCGTCGAAGCGCGCGTCACGCCTCGTTGATCATCGCCTCGATGTTGTAGCCGTCGGGATCGAGCACGAAGCAGGCGTAGTAATTCTCGGCATAATCCGGACGCCGGCCGGGCGCCCCATTGTCTTTGGCACCGGCCTCCAGCGCTGCCCCATGGAACGCGTCGACCTCTGCCTTGCTGCCGACGCGGAAAGCGACGTGCAGATGGGATAGCGGTGGCGCTTCGCCGGTTCGCTGAATCTCGAACAGGCAGCCATTGCCGACATCGAAAGCCCAGAATACGCCTTCCTTGCCGAAGGACAGGCGATATTTCAGGGGCGCGAAAACGCGTTCGTAGAAGAGCTTACTCTTCTCCAGATCACCCACTTCGATGGTTACATGATCGATCATTTGGTGCTCCGTCTGGGATGTGATGGGTTGCCTTGCGATTTTGCGAATAAGCGAGACAATACCGTCGCGGTGCTGTCTAGTGCCGGTTCCTGCACTCCGGGGGGATCAGGGTGGAACTCAAGATTCTGCTTGTCGGCTTTGTCTGCGCGGTCGCCGGCATGTTGTCGTTCATCACCGTCATGAAATGGCGGGAGGTGCGGGCGCTCAGCCACTGGTTGCCGACGCCGGGAAAGATCATCTCGTCGCGGGTCGAGGCGCGCGAAGTCAGAAGCTCGGGCGCTGGCTCGGACAGCAGCGATACCACCGAGATGCGCAATTTTCCGGCGATCACCTTCGAATACAAGGTGGGCGGCAAGAAATTTCAAAGCTCGCGCTACAGCGTGCAGGAAAATCTGGGGAATTTCGAGGTTACCGAGACCCTTGCGCAGTTTCCGCGCGGCGCCGACGTGACCGTGTTCTACAATCCGGCCGATCCGAGCGAGGCCGTCATCGAGCGCACCATGCCGGACGGCGCCTTCAAATTCATGTTCCAGCTTTCGGCCGGACTGGTGATCGGCGCGCTGGTTCTGGTGTTTTCCGTCGGCGGTCTGCTGGAGGCGATCCGGCCGTATCTGCCCAAGCCGCAGAACCTCGGCGCCGCGGCACTGCTGCTGTTCATGGGCCTGTTCGCGCTGCGCATGGGTTTCGCCCAGAAGTCGCTTGCCGAGCAGGCCGCGAAATGGCCGGTCGCCGCCGGCCGCATTGACGCCTCGGGCCTGCAGGCGCTCCGCAGCCATAGCAATTATCGACGCTGGCGCACCGTCTTCAAATCCCGCATCGTCTACAGCTACGGCGTCGCCGGCCAGCGCTACACCTCAGACCGCGTCACCTTCGGCGCCACGGTCACCGCTTCGCTGCCCGCCCTCGTCAGCGGCCAGGCACGAAGCTATGCCGAGGGCAGCCAGGTCGAAGTCCACTACGACCCCGCCAATCCCGGCTCTGCGGTGCTGGAATGCCGGGTGCGCGGGCTCTGGCTGCTGTGGGTCTGTTCGGTGGGCTTTCTCGGCGGCGCGGCATTGCTGGTCGGGCTGGTTTGAACGGGCTTTGACAACGCTGGTTGTGTTCCTTTCGCATCGTCGGCGGCAAAACGTACGACCCGGCTCGCGCGAGATCTAGTTGAGCTGAATGCTATTGCCCTGTCTCAAAGTCTATCTGGAGCAAGGCAGTTCTTGTGACTGATTTCGTTGCGCCGATGACTGATAGCAAATATGCTTCATAAACTGCTGTTCAGGGAGGGGACGACTGTGGGATCAGATCAATTAAAGTATGGCGGATCTGCGCTTGGGCGAATCCACGCGAAGAGCAACCGCCGGAAGGCCGAGGCTTACTGGCTGGGTTTTCTTGAAGGTGTTCTGGCCAGCGAATCCATCGAGAACTTGGAGGTCGCTTCGATCCAAGCCGAAGCTGAACAGTTCCTCCAGCTTTTTGAAGATGCCGACGCCGCCGACCTTATCCAAGACTTAGACACGGCATATAGTGATTTCCACGAGGAGATATTCGGAATCATCTCCGGAATCGTCGACTATCGCTTGAGACCGTTTTCCGAGAGCAGCCCAAATGACTGCTGCAATCGGTTCTTCGGGTTCTGTGCAGGGATCGCCTGCGACAATCGCCTAAAAATCAAGGAGGTCGAAAAGCTGATCCACCGCATCGACCGGAATGCTCATCTTCTCGATGACGCTAGGATTGTGGCTTTGAAGGCAGTGGCGGTCGAGGCGATATCGGATGGGCATTTGTCGATGGAGGAAGAGGAAGATATCGGCGAGTGGATAGTTCGATTGGTCGGCGATAGTTGCGCAGACACGGGGCTACCAACCTACGGGAATACGCCAGCCATAGACGGCGTCCTGAGAGACTCGAGCTTGTTGGTGTTTGAGAATGCGGGATTCGTAGTGACGGGTGCCTTTAGCATTGGGCCTAAAAAAATTATCGAAGGATGGATCGTGGAGCGGGGAGGGCTGGTATCGAGAACCGTCTCTCGCAGCACCGACTACCTGATCGTAGCCGCCATCGCGTCGCGCGATTGGCTCCACAGCCATCAGGGAACCAAGATCATGGAGGCCCGGAAGCTTCGCGAGAACGGTGGTCGCATAAACTTCGTCGAAGAGGTTACTTTCCGAAAGGCTCTGGGCTTTTAGAACGGTTCTTTCAACGGGTGATGCAGTTCCGAACAACCGTTTGGAGCGACCTGCTCTTCACCGAATGGGCCGGTTCGGCCCGCGCCAATTCCGGCGCCTCTGAGTGGGGTGCCTTCACGTTGACCGGATGCCGCGATGAATAACGCCACGCGCTAGATCGTCAGAACTGCGCCCTGTTTGCATCCGTGACTCTTTTCGCCGTGGCGCGTCGTCGCTCCTGTTCAACGACAAATGCGTCCGCAAAATGGTTACCGACAAGACGATCGGGCTGGCCGCTCAGTTTGGGTCGACGCTCAAGAGGAGCTTGGGCTTTCCCCCAATTCAATATTGCCAAGGAGAGGCGCAATAGCCCACGGTTCTGTGGCCACCAAATAGGAAGGAAATTCAATCTCGACCATTGGTTTTGGGTGCTCGGCATACCAAAGTGCCGCTTTGCCGTCTTTTGCCTTCCGACGATCTTTCTGAAAAATGTCTCGGTAACGATAGGGGGAGATGCCTAGGAATGGTACGAACGAAACCCGATTGAGATCGCTTTCCGATTCAATTTGGATCTCATCGCCGTGCAGCTCATGAGCCTTGCTCTTCGGATAAGGCTCCATGAAGACAACCCTCTTTATTCCACATGCTACTATATGTTTGGTGCAGTTGTGACACGGGAACGTGGTGCAATATAAGGTTGTACCTTGGATCGGGTTACCAATACGAGCGGCGTCGCAAATCGCGTTCATCTCTGCATGGACGACACGACCAAACTCTGTAACATCCATTATCTTTGCGTCAGATAGTATGCCGTTTTCCTTGTCTTTCTTGTTTGTCATGCTAGCAACCATATCGAAGCTGTTTCCGATTTTCTGAGCTTTCTCTGACAAAAAGCCGCCGTTGCTCAACCTCTCTAAAACGTTCCGAAGAAGTTCTTTTTTAAGAGTGTCGTTCGGATCGAATCCTCTTCTGATGTCTCTATAATCTGGAACGTCTCCATCCCAATAATTTCCTCCACTCGATTTAGGCACCTCGTTGCAGCCTTGGGATACGATTGTGCCGTCTTTGGAGAAGATGGCAGATCCAACTTGTCTAGATAGGTCAGCTGACCGCAGTGAGGCTGACTTGGCCGTATACATGCCGTATTCATCTCTCGACGGAGTAATATCGTTTCTGCCAAAAAAGGCTTGGAAAAAGCGCTCCAGTGTTGTTTCCATGGAGTCCTTGTCTACTCCGTGTGTGAAAACATCTCCTAAGTGAAACGTCTCCCTTAGATTCTGTCCCAGGGGATCCGTTTCCTCTCGAGCATCGCGGGCTATGAGCATGGAAGCCTTGTGAGCGATGTCGGTTTCGGGCGTATCCGTCGGCAAGCTTCGTGCGATATCCCTGGCTAGCAAATCGAACCGTTGCGCTTCGCTTGCATATGCCGAGACAAGGATGAATTGCCTCCCATAGGTGCGACGCAACAACTGAACTTCTTCGGGAAGTTTGAGCTGCCGTATGAGATAGGCCTGTGAAGGGGCAGGAATGCTTTCCTTGCCAGAGAAAGATCGTCTGAATTCCCGGATAGTTTGGATTGCGATCCGTGCAAGCGTGTCAGGTCGACCATACATCGTTCGAATTTCATTCGCGCAATCCATTTTCCAATTTATTTGGCTAAAAAGGTCCGGTCCGTCCGCTTTTTTGCCAGGCGTTCCAAACCTGCCCATCTCCGAAGTCAGTTTGATGAGTTGAGTACGATATTTTACCTGTTCCAGACACGAAGAGATGGAACTGGTGAGGCGATCGATGTCGACCCCAATTGGCCCTGCAATTCCGATCACCAATTCCGGGAACTCCACCGGCGTTAGCTGCGTTTCCATCGAGACCTCACAAACGTGTCAGGAACGTACCATTAACTTCGGTTTACTATATTCCAAATCGGCAATTCGAATTATCATCGCCTGAGTCCGAATGGCGCAACTGGAGGGTCGCTACATGAATAATCAATCTAAGGAAATTGAGCGGCGCAGAGAGGATTTTCAAACTTTAACGAAAGATATCCAGAATTTGGCTGCTCTTGTTGGCGCCCGTTTCGTCGTGGATGACGAGAAATTGCAAACCTATCGAGGGGCAGATGATTGCGAGCTTCGGAAATTTGCTAATTTAGCTTAATCTGAGTAATTAGATTAAAAAAGGGCCCCATCCGGGGCCCTTTTTTGCTGAGGTTCAAATTTCTCAGCTGCATCCGCTCGTGGCGCCGCACGTATCGCACTTCTCGCAGGTCCCGTTCCGCACCATGGTGAAGTTCTGGCACTCGGAGCAGGAATTGCCGGTGTAGCCCTGGAGCAGTGACTTGGCGCGGCGGTCGGCGGCGAGTTTCTTCGCCTCGGCTGCTTCGTTCGCTGCGGCGTCGGTGAACAGGGCCGCGGTGGCATCCGTGGAAGCGTTGGACGCCGCGTCGGCTGCCTCCTCGAACGCCATGTCTTCCGCCAGCTCCTTGGCCCGGTCCTCATAGTCGCGCTTGTAGGCGACCGCCTCGTCGCTGGCCGGCTTCAGCGCCAGCACGTTGGAACCGGAGAAGGCTGTCGGCGCCGAGCGGGCCGGGGTGCCGGTGGAACCGCCGGCAAAGCCCTTGGGATCGTTGCCGCTTGCCCTGGAAACCAGCTTCACCGGCGAACCGCGGGTCAGGCCCTTGGAGACGGCGTCGGTCTTGCCTTCGCTGATGTTGCGGCCAAGTGCGGTGTTGGAGAAGTCCGACTGGTCGACATGGGCGAGGTCGTTGCGGCCGAGATAGGAAATCGCCAGTTCCCGGAACACGTAGTCGAGGATCGACGTCGCGCTCTTGATCGCGTCATTGCCCTGCACCATGCCGGCCGGCTCGAACTTGGTGAAGGTGAAGGCGTGCACATATTCGTCGAGCGGCACGCCGTACTGCAGGCCGAGCGAGATGGCGATGGCGAAGTTGTTGAGAAGGCCACGCAGCGTGGCACCCTCCTTGTTCATGTCGATGAAGATCTCGCCGAGGCGGCCGTCATCATATTCGCCGGTGCGCAGGAAGATGGTGTTGCCACCGATCTTGGCCTTCTGTGTGTAGCCCTTGCGGCGGCCGGGCAGCTTTTCCTGCTCGCGCGACACACGCTCGATGATGCGCTCGACGATCCGCTCGGTGATCTGGGCAGCGCGGGCGGCGGCGGGTGCCTGAATCAGCTGCTCGAGGGCCTCATCCTCGTCGTCCTCGACATCGGCGAGCAGCGAGGAGTTCAGCGGCTGCGACAGCTTCGAGCCGTCGCGATAGAGCGCGTTGGCCTTCAGCGCCAGCTTCCACGACAGCATGTAGGCGCCCTTGGCGTCTTCCACCGTCGCGTCGTTCGGCATGTTGATGGTCTTGGAGATGGCGCCCGAGATAAAGGGCTGCGCCGCCGCCATCATCTGGATGTGGCTGTTGATCGAAAGCGAGCGCTTGCCGATCTTGCCGCACGGGCTGGCGCAGTCGAACACCGGCAGGTGCTCGGCCTTGAGGAAGGGTGCGCCTTCCAGCGTCATGGCACCGCAGACATGGATGTTGGCGGCCTCGATGTCCTTCCTGGAGAAGCCGAGCGCCGGCAGCATCTCGAACGAGAAGTCGTTGAGCTGCTCGTCGGTGAAGCCAAACGTCTCCTTTACCCAGTCGGCGCCGAGCGTCCACTGGTTGAAGACGAACTTGATGTCGAAGGCCGACTTCAGCGCGGCATTGAGCGCCGCGATCTTGTCATCGGTGAAACCCTTTGCCTTGAGCGAGCCGGGATTGATGCCGGGCGCCTGGTTGAGGTTGCCATGGCCGACCGCATAGGCCTCGATCTCGGCGAGTTGGGCTTCGGAATAGCCGAGCGTGCGCAGCGCCTCCGGCACGGCGCGGTTGATGATCTTGAAGTAGCCGCCGCCGGCGAGCTTCTTGAACTTCACCAGGGCGAAATCGGGTTCGATGCCGGTGGTGTCGCAATCCATGACCAAGCCGATCGTGCCGGTCGGCGCGATGACGGTTGCCTGTGCGTTGCGGTAGCCATGCTCCTCGCCAAGCTCGATGGCGCGGTCCCAGGCGGCTTTCGCATGATCGGCCAGCGCTTGCTGCTTGAGGTCGGAGGCGACCAGAGGCACCGGATTGACGGCCAGCTTCTCATAGCCGTCCTTGTCGCCATAGGCGGCGCGGCGATGGTTGCGCATGACGCGCAGCATGTTCTGGGCGTTGCGGTCATAGTCCGCGAAGGCGCCGAGCTCGGAGGCCATTTCGGCCGAAGTGGCATAGGCCGTACCGGTCATGATCGCGGTGAGTGCGGCGCAGATCGCTCGGCCCTCGTCGGAATCATAGGGAATGCCCGAGGTCATCAGCAGGCCGCCGATATTGGCGTAGCCGAGGCCGAGCGTACGGTATTCGTAGGAGAGCTTGGCGATCTCCTTCGACGGGAACTGCGCCATCATGACGGAGATTTCGAGCACGATGGTCCACAGCCGGACCGTATGCTCATAGGCGGCGATATCGATCGTGCCATCGGCGTTGCGGTAGGGCAAAAGGTTGATCGAGGCGAGGTTGCAGGCCGTGTCGTCCAGGAACATGTATTCCGAGCACGGGTTGGAGGCCCGGATCGCACCGGCCGACGCGCAGGTGTGCCAGTCGTTCATCGTGGTGTTGAAATGCAGGCCGGGATCCGCCGATGCCCAGGCGGCGTAGCCGATCTTTTCCCAGAGGTCCCTGGCCTTCAACGTCTTCAAGACCTTGCCGTCCTTGCGGGCGGTCAGGTGCCAGTCGCCATCCTGCTCGACAGCGCGCAGGAAATCGTCCTTCAGCGACACCGAATTGTTGGAGTTCTGGCCGGAGACCGTCAGGTAGGCGTCCGAATCCCAGTCGGTGTCGTAGGTCTTGAACGACATCGAGGTGTAGCCCTGCTTGGCGAACTGGATGACGCGGTAGATGTAGTTCTCCGGCACCGCCGACTTCTTCGCTGCCTTGATCTCGCGCTTCAGCGCGGTGTTGATGGCAGGATCGAAGCAGTCGTCGTCATGCCCTTCGCAGTTGACGCAGGCCTTCATGATCGCTTCGAGATGCTTCTTGACGATCTTGGAGCCGGTGACCAGCGAGGCGACCTTCTGCTCTTCATTGACCTTCCAGTCGATGAATTCCTCGATATCGGGGTGGTCGGCGTCGACAATGACCATTTTCGCCGCGCGCCGCGTCGTGCCGCCCGACTTGATGGCGCCCGCCGCGCGGTCGCCGATCTTGAGGAAGCTCATCAGGCCGGACGAACGGCCGCCGCCGGACAGCTTTTCGCCTTCGCCACGCAGAAACGAGAAGTTCGAGCCGGTGCCGGAGCCGTATTTGAACAGGCGCGCTTCACGCACCCACAGATCCATGATGCCGCCCTCGTTGACGAGGTCGTCCTGCACGCCCTGGATGAAGCAGGCATGCGGCTGCGGATGCTCGTAGGAGGACTTCGACTTGGTCAGCTTGCCGGTGAAGGGGTCGACATAGAAGTGGCCCTGGCTCGGACCGTCGATGCCATAGGCCCAGTGCAGGCCGGTGTTGAACCATTGCGGCGAATTCGGCGCCACGCGCTGCGTGGCCAGCATGTAGGCAAGCTCGTCACGGAAGGCGAGCGCGTCGTCCTCCGACTTGAAGTAGCCGCCCTTGTAGCCCCAATAGGTCCAAGTGCCGGCCAGCCGGTCGAAGACCTGGCGGGCATCGATCTCGGAACCGTAGCGCTCGGCTTCCGGCAGCTTGGCAAGCTCGGCCTCGTCGGCGACGGAGCGCCACAGGAAGGAGGGGACGTCGTTCTCTTCGACCTTCTTCAGCCGCGCGGGGACACCGGCTTTGCGGAAATACTTCTGCGCCAGGATGTCGGCGGCAACCTGGGAGAACTGCGCCGGCACATCGATGTTGTCGAGACGAAACACCACCGAGCCATCCGGATTCTTGATCTCGGAAAGCGCCTTGCGGAATTCGATCTCCGCGTAAGCAGATTGTCCCGGCTTGGTGAAACGACGCTCGATGCGCATTGGTCCTGTCCCTTTTGTCTATATATAGCGCTTTCGTCAGGGGATTTCTGCCCCCAATGCGAAACACGCATGTCCGCCGTCTGCCGGCGTTCGAAAACGGCCGGCTCTCCATTTCGCGGTCTCCGTCAGTCCTTGCAGGTCAGGCTCCTTGCGAAGCGTATGTCTAGCGGACCGGCGGACCCTCGCGGGTCCCTCAAATCTGATTTTTTCGATTCCCTCACTCGAGGGAAATTCACACTATCTAGCGTCGAACCTACCTGCAAACACTAAATATAGTGTTAACAGACAATTTATTCCAGTCCGACAATTCTCCCTTTCCTCGCCCCGCCACCCACAATCCCAACGCTTCCGCCGGCCTCGTAAACAGGCGGAAATGCGGGCAAAACTCACATAATCCGGGAAAAAGACCGGGCTCAGAACTTTCCGGTCGCGCTCTCAACAGGAGCACATGGCCTATAAAAGGCGACTCGTTTTGCGCCGTCAAGGATTCGTTTGCGTAGCTTTTGTGACCCCAACATCTTGTGTGTCACATATGTGGATAACGGGGACAGATTGACCCGCCGCGATCACTATTTTTCCGGCGACGGGATGCGCGCCGCCGATGGCCGGCGTGGCGGTCCGCGAAAACGCTTCAGCCGCCAGCAAAAGCGGCAGTTCCAAAAAATCAGCCGTAGTGCAACTTCGGCTTTGGCTCGATGCCGGTGAACTTCACGCCAATCCGGTCGTTGCGGCGCCAGCGGACCTCGCAGCGATAGGCGACGCCGTCGAGCGGCACATAGAGAAGAAAGCGATCGGGAACCCGGGACTCGAGCGGTACCTTCAACTCGGCGCCGCCCGCATGCTGATTGCGCACGGTAACGCCGACTTCCGAGTTTTGAATGCCGGTGATGATAGTTCCGCCCTTGAGCACGCGCGGACGATGCTCGCGCTGCGGCTCGCCGGGACCTTGCTGAAGGTTGTCTACGGGCTTCATCATCAATCAAACGCCAGATTGATCGATTTGTAGCGGAGAAAAATTAGCAAACCATTCATGGACACAACCATAAGGTTGTAAATCGGCCATGATGCACGCGTAAGGGGTGGGTTAGGAGAACCTGTGCGGGTCGGCGCAGAAATAGGCGATGATCTGGCAAAGGTCCGGTTCGTTGACCATGCGCACCGCTTCGCTGGAATTGACCCATTTGCGGGTGCGGGCGCGCTTTTCCTTCCAGCGGTCGGCGATCTTTTCGACGTGCAGCGGAAACACCAGCACCTCGCAGGGCACTTCTTCACCAGAAGCCAGCACCTTGGCATAGAAGTAACGGCCGGCTTCGAGATGGGAGACGGTTCCGCGCAATCCGGCTTCCTCGCCGGCCTCGCGCGCTGCCGCCTCGCAGAGCGGCTCCCTGGCCTCCGGCCAGCCCTTCGGCAGCACCCAGCGGCCGGTGTCGCGGCTGGTGATCAGCATGATCTCGACACCGTTCCCGGTATCGCGCCAGGGCAGGGCGGCAACCTGCAGACGACACGGCGCTGTGCCGAAGAGTCGCCGGACCCTTTCGGCCAGATGGTTGTGCGTCGTTGGCCTCGTCAACATCGGAGAAGCTAGCCCCAGCCTCCAGAATCGTTTGCCGTCTCACGAATCTTACGGCGAATCGTAATCTATAAAAGTAAAAAACTTCATATGGACCGGTAAAAATGCACCACAACCGATTCCACAAAATATTGTACCTTCAGCTGCCTATTTGGCAGCAAAAGGCACTCGCCGAACTCGTACCGAGTAGAACGAGGGTTGTTCTGCGAATCAGCCGGCGTGGTCGTCGGCGATCGGCTTCTGATAGGTGAAGCCCATATCCCAGGGGAAATAGATCCAGGTGTCCTGGCTGACCTCGGTGACGAAAGTATCGACCAGCGGCCGGCCCTTGGGCTTGGCGTAGACGGTGGCGAAGTGGGCCTTCGGCATCATTGCCCGCACGATGCCGGCGGTCTTGCCGGTGTCGGTCAGGTCGTCGATGATCAGCACACCGACGCCATCGTCGGCCAGCAGCGCAGGCGTGACCTCCTTGAGCACCTGCAACTGCCCCTGGCTGGTGTAGTCGTGATAGGAGGCCACGCAGACCGTCTCGATGACGCGGATGCCGAGTTCGCGCGAGATGATCGCCGCGGGCACCAGTCCGCCCCGCGTGATGCAGACGATAGCCTTCCATTGACCCTTGTTGGTACCGGCAAGCCGCCAGGCAAGCGCGCGGGCGTCGCGGTGGAACTGGTCCCAGGAGACCGGGAAAGCTTTTTCGGGAAGGGACATGTCTCGCGCACTCCGCAGCACGCGAGGACCGCGTGCGAGAAAACAGGGGAATGCGCGCGGAATTAACTGGAAAACCTTGGGCTTGGCAAGGGCGGTCGGCAGTGATCGCTGTGGACTTATCGCGACAGGAAGGCCGCCACCTGCGTTGTGCGCAGCACCGTGCGCGTCACGCCGCCGAACAGGAGCTGGCGCAGCCACGAGTGGCTGTAGGCGCCGAGAACCAGAAGATCGGCGCCGGTCTCGGCTATCCTGTTCTGGATCATGTCGTCGACCGAGGTGCCGCCCGATTTCTGCACCGAGACGCTGACCGTGGCACCGTGGCGTGACAGCGCCGACGCGATCTCGGCACCGGCGGCTTCCGGGCTTTCGTCAAGCGTTTCGGGCGGATCGATGACCAGTATGTCGGTTTTCTCGGCCTCGATGATGAAGGGCAGGGCGTCGAAGGCGGCGCGCGCGGCCTCCTTGCTGCCGTTCCAGGCAAGCAGCACGTGCTTGAACGTGGTGACCAGCGGCCCTGCGTGCGGCACCACAAGCACAGGCCGGCCGGCATCATAGACCAGCGTGTCGACATCCGCGCCCGGATCGCCGCCGGTGTCGCGCTGGGCGGCGATAATAAGGTCGGCGGCGCGCACCGTCGAAATGCCGGTCAGCGCGCTGTCGCCGGAGAAGCTCTCCAGGCTGCGCCATTCGAAAGAGAGGCCGGAATCCTCGATGCGCCTGAGGAAGACGGCCTGCAGCTTGTCGGCGCGCTCCCGGTTCATGTCGGCCGACACCTGCAGGAATTCGGTATCCGGAAAGCCGGTCGCCGATGTGTAGGGCACCGGAAGCGCCTCGGCATGGATGCCGACCAGATGGCTCTGGAAACGGCTGGAGAGCGGAATGGCGCAATCAAGCACGCGCTCGGCGTCTTGCTCGTTCTGCAGAATGGCCACGATGGTCTTGAAGCGCATGGCGATCCCTCAATCTGGCGAGCGTTCGATCTCGCGTGCAGGGAAACGCCGCGTTGCCTTGCTTGGTTCCGGCTGGAGCCAATTCCCTGGGGAATTGCGTCAAACGGGAATGGCGTCAAAACAAGGAGATAGAGCGGATCAGCCCGCCTTGGCGGCGAAACCCGCGACCATCGCCTCGACATCAGCCCGCGCGGCGTCCAGCGCGTCCTGGCTGCGGGCGCGCACGACCAGTTCGGTCCAGAACTTGCCGTCGCCATATTTCGGATAGGAGCCGATGATGGTGTCCGGATGCGCTTTCTGGATATCGCCCAGCGGTCCGCCGACAAGGCCTTCGCCAAACGGACAGTGCACGGTCGCCGACAGCATCTTCGTACCGGCTCTCAGCGTCGGCACGACATTGTCGAGCATGGCCTGGAAGATCGAGGGCACGCCGGCCATGACATGGACGTTGCCGATGCGGAAGCCGGGTGCCACGGACACCGGGTTGTCGATATGGTCGGCGCCGCGCGGCATTCTTGACATGCGCTTGCGTGCCTCGGTGTATTCGATGCCGCGCTCGGCATAGCTCGCTTCCAGCAGCGCATAGGCCTTGGCATCGTATTCGCAGGGCACGCCGAACGCCTTGGCAATCGAATCGGCGGTGATGTCGTCATGGGTCGGGCCGATGCCGCCGGTGGTGAACACATAGGTGTAGCGTGAGCGCACGGCATTCACCGCCGCGACGATCTCGTCTTCCTCGTCGGGAACGATGCGCACTTCCTTCAGGTCGATGCCGATAGCCGTCATGATGTCGGCGAGGTGGCCGATGTTCTTGTCCTTGGTGCGGCCGGACAGAATCTCATCGCCGATGACAAGCATGGCGGCGGTCACGATTTCAGGCATGGAAGGCTCCGGCAGGACGGGTCGCCTGAAATAGCGCGACGCGCGGCTGTCGGCAATGCCGGCCGAGCGGTAGTATCCGGCAACATCCGGTCCGCTTCGATGCGAGATTGCGGCGCGACCGGATGCAACTAAGCTGACCTCGTCTGATCCGGGTGAACGATGCTCCTGTCGATACTGTCGTGGCTGCTGGCCGTTCTGCTCCTGCTGGCGGTCCTCGCCATCGGCTGCCTTATGCTGGCGACATTGTGGATCGCGGCCAAGGCCGAAAGGCTGGTGCCGCCGGTCGGAAAATTCATCGAGGTCGACGGCAACCGCATTCACTATGTCGATGTCGGCCATGGACAGCCGATCGTCTTCCTGCACGGGCTTGGCGCTCAACTCCACCACTTCCGCCACACGCTGTTCGCACATTTCGGCCCGGGCTACCGGCTGATCGCGCTCGATCGTCCGGGATCGGGCTATTCGGTTCGGGCGCGCGGCGCGACGGGCCGGTTGCCCGAACAGGCCGAGCTCGTGCGGCGTTTCATCGAAACGCTGGGCTTGGAGAAGCCGCTGGTGGTGGGCCATTCGCTGGGCGGCGCCATCACGCTGACCCTGGCCGTGGAACATCCCGAGGCGATTTCGGGCATCGCCTTGCTGGCGCCGTTGACCCATATGCAAGCCGGCATGCGCGAGAAGTCCGGCTTGCTCAATATTCCATCACCACTCCGGCGCTGGATCATGGCCTACACGGTCGCGATACCGACGAGCCTGCGGTATGCGCGGCCGACCATGGAATTCATCTTCGCACCGCAGGCTTTTCCAGCAGACTACATGGTCGACGGCGGCGGCTGGCTCGGGCTGCGGCCAGCCCATTTCCAGGCAACATCCGCCGATGTCGTGGCCATCGAACGCGATCTCGGCCGTATCGAGCAACGCTATAGCGAGATCGCCATGCCCGCCGGCATCCTTTTCGGCACCTCCGACCAGGTCATCGACATCGGCATCCATGGCGAGCCGATGCAAGAAAAGATCAAAGGGCTCGGCTTCGAACCCGTCGACGGCGTCGGCCACATGCCGCAGTTCGTCGAACCGGAACGGGTCGCGGCCTTCATCCAGCGCATGGCCGCTCACGCATTTTGTGATGCGACTTCACCGCCGCTTCACAAGGAATTCAAGGAACCATTCGGCGGATGACCGGTTTGCCTCGTGTCGCACCCAAGGCGACAAAGACGAAACGGAGTAATCCAATGTACAAGAAACTTCTCGCAGCGTCCGTTCTGACGATCGGTCTCGCCACATCTGCCATGGCGCAGTCGTCGGACGGCACCTATTCCAACGATCAAGATTGGCTTCACCACAACTGGCTCTGGGGCAACGAGGATTCCTCGAGCGTTGACCGTACCACGACCGGAAGCATCAATGCGGACGGTTCCGGGCTGAACACCTACGGCAACACTGGACCCTGCGCCTTCAATACCCCTGGTCCAGATGCCAATGCCCAGGGCAACGTCAACGACCAGTACTGCGGCAAATAGCCAGCCGGGCCCCGTGCTGGCCGCGGGACGTCTTTCTCTCCTGACGTCCGCGGCCGGCGCGCGACGATCAGGCGATCAGGCGATCAGGCTTAAGGTTGCATATCATTAGGCTGCGAAATCAGTCGGAGACCTCGGTCTGCGGCCGATCGCGGCCATCAGCCAGTTCCTCATGCCACTTGCCTTCGGCATCCTCATACTGGATGCCGTCAGTGGAGCCCGCCACCTGTTGCTCGGCTGAAGCGATTTCGGCTGCGCGCAGCGCGTCCTGGTGCGTGGGAAACGTCTCCGAGAAAGTGGCGCCGACCTTGTAGGCCCAGCCGCCGTCATGTTCGACGATCTTGTAAGTCAGCTTCGCCATGAAAACCTCCGGTTGAAAGGTCCGCCTGCTCAATGCAGCCGGTCGTCGGACAGTCTGTCGTCTGGCACCAGCACTTCCGATTCCCTTGCGGCCTCGATCAGTGCTCGACGCGCATCCGCTGTCGAACGATAACCTTCCAGCACTTTGAGGCAAGTGTCGAGGGCATCACGATGGCGCGGGCCGCGATTGAGTGGCCACACCGTCATCAGGCATTCCGCCGCCTCCTGGGCGCTGCGGATTTGCCGATATTTGCCGACATGGCCAAGCTCGACCACGACGGGCGTTTCAAAAGGTTTGTTGTCCATCATGGCCGCAACGCAAAGCAGCCAATTTGGTTGCAAAAATGGCCTTCAGCCTGCGCCCAAAAGTCGCTTGCGACGCGCTTCAGTCTTTGTCTGATGCCTGTCCCAAAATCACGTGTCCCAAAACCGGATCCAGTTTTGGGCGACATGCGCGGCCAGCTCAGTAGCCGCAATCGTTGCGCAGCCAGCGCACGTTCGCCCAGCCGGTCGTGCCGCCGATTTCGACCTGGTACCAGTTGCCGCGCCGGTCGAAGATCTCGGTGTGATCGCCATTGAACAGCTGCCCGATCATCCGCGACGACGAGTTTGGCCGTGTCCGCACGGCGAGAAAACCGCTGCCGGTCGCCAGATTGTAGCGGCCGGAAAGGCCGTGCACCGTACCTTCGCAATATTGCGCGACGCTCGCCGTTGACGCGCCAAGCCAAAACCCGGCAGCAGCCACGAACGCTGCCGCCGGCAAGAATGCCCTCATTGACATGATGTCCTCCCAAGCCCGGCCGCGCCCGCCGCAGCCTCACCCAACGTAGCAGTTCACGGCCGGAATTGAAGCGGGCGAACTTTCCGGGACCGCAGGCAGCGGCGCGCCGGTTTCAGGAAAACGGGCCGATCAGCCCGCCGCCTTCATCCAGTGCTCCATCGTCGTCACCGAGCGGGCGAGCTGCGGCGCCGGATGGATCTTTTCGCTGAACGTGGCGGCCGCGCGCCATCCCCAGCGCGGGTCGGCGAGGAAGGCACGCGCCAGCGCCACCATGTCGGCGCGGCCCTCGGCGACAATTGTCTCGGCCTGCTTCGGATCGTCGATCAGGCCGACCGCGCGGGTCGGGATACCGGCGCCCTTGCGCACGGCTTCCGCCAGGTGCACCTGGTAGCCGGGGCCGCTGGGCAATTTCTGCAATGGCGAATTGCCGCCGCTGGAGCAGCAGAGATAAGCGACACCCTCGGCCTTCAGGGCTTTCGCCACCTCGATCGCGTCCTCGACGTCGAAGCCGCCATCGACCCAGTCCTTCACCGACAGCCGTGTGCCGAGCATCAGCTTCGGCACCGCTCGCCTCACCGCCCTGGCGATTTCGACGACAAGACGCATCCGGTTTTCCAGCGAGCCGCCCCAGCGGTCCGTGCGCTGGTTGGACAGCGGCGACAGGAACTGGAAGATCAGGTAGCCATGCGCGGCATGCAGTTCGATGAAGTCGAAGCCGGCGCGTTCGGCCCGCCTCGCGGCCTCGGCGAACCGCTCGATGAGTTGCAGGATCTCCTCGTCCTCCAGGGCGTGCGGCACGTTCCAGCCGCTGTCGTAGGCGATGGCCGAGGCCGAGACGGTCTGCCAGGGATCCTCGTTTGGCTGCAGCGGGCCGCCGCCCTCCCAGGGCTTGCGGTTCGAGGCCTTGCGGCCGGCATGGGCAAGCTGCGTGCCGAATTTCGTGCCGGGTGCGGCCACTCGCCTGGCGGCGTCCAGCGTCCGCCGCGCGGCGGCTTCATTGTCTTCGGAATAGAGGCCAAGGCAGCCATGGGTGATGCGCCCGCGCCGCTCGACATCGGTCATCTCCACCGTGACCATGCCGGCGCCCGACATGGCAAGGTTCATCCAGTGGTAGAGGTGCCAGTCGCTGGCCGATCCGTCCTCGGCGGAATACTGGCACATCGGCGCCACGGCGATGCGGTTGGGGAAGGTCAGCCCGTCGAGCGTGATCGGCTGGAAAAGCGATGTCGTCATGAGGAAACTCCGGGGAGGGGGAATGCGCTATTTAGGCAGCGGACCTCTTCCATACCACACACGAGAGAGTGAAGCGCACTGGACCAATCGCTGGTCCGATTGCGCCGGAGCCGGTTCGCGGCTACGCCTGCGTCCGCCAAGCAAGCACCGAGGTATCCCATGGAAGATCGCGTTCGCATCCGCTCGGAAGAGGTTCTTTCCGACGACTGGGCGGTCCTGAAGAAGACCGTGCTCGACTATCGCCGGCGTGACGGCCAGTGGGAAACGCAGGTCCGCCAGACCTATGATCGCGGCGACGGCGCGGTGATCCTGCCCTATGATCCCCAGCGTTCGACCGTGCTCCTGGTGCGCCAGTTCCGCTACCCGGCCTACGTCACCGGCCACCGCGAATCGCTGATCGAGGCCTGCGCCGGCCTGCTCGACGAAAACGATCCCGAGACCGCCATCCGCAAGGAGGCCGAGGAAGAGCTCGGTTACCGGCTGAAGGATATCGAGCGGCTGTTTTCGCCGTATATGAGCCCCGGCAGCGTCACCGAGCGGCTCTGGTTCTTCATCGCCCGCTATTCACCCGCCGACCGCATCTCGGCCGGCGGCGGCGCGGCCGAAGAAGGCGAGGACATCGAAGTCCTGGAAATGCCGCTCGACGAAGCGCTCGCCGGCATTGCCGATGGCCGCATCATCGATGCCAAGACGATTATTCTGATCCAGCATTTGAAGCTGCACCCGATGAAGGCTTGATCCGGGTCGTCGGAAGCGGTTCGTTGGTACGCAAGCGCCGGGAGCTTCGGAGTACAACTCCTTCGTCTAACGAGCTCCAGGTGGCCTGCCACCCGAAGCTCGAAGAGCGAAGGGTGGTGCGGACGACGGGAATCGAACCCGTACGATCAGAGATCGAGGGATTTTAAGTCCCTTGCGTCTACCAATTCCGCCACGTCCGCAGGCCAGCCCTTTTCAGACGCCAGACACAGGCCGTCAAGTCGTGTTCTTGGGCTGTCTGAACGCGCAACCCAGAGGAGGGCGCGCGGCGATACTGGTGCGATCGCGGAATTATCCTCACCGGAGGCTGTGGTAACGTTGGCGCGGCGGATTTGATCCGCCATGGCCGGCGCCTCTCAGGCCCAACCCATTCCCCCGCCCCCTGCGGGCGTCGGCCGCCCCCGCATCCGCAGGATCGATCCACAAGTCAAGGCCTTGTCGGCAGTGTAACGCTGTTGGCGATGTTCAGAACTTGTAGCTCAGATTGACGCCGACGGTATTCAGCTTCGTATCCTGGTCGCGGTCGGCGAAGCCGTTGGATCCATCAAAGTGCTCCGAGCCGAAATCGTAGTAGCGATACTGCGCGCCGACGACGAACTTGTCGGTCAGCGCATAGTCGACGCCGGCACCCACGGTCCAGCCGACATTCGTACGTGTTTCGGAGAAGGCGGCGCCCGCGGATTGCGAGGTTTCGATGCCGGCGAAGGCGACGCCGCCTATGCCATAGACCAGCACGCGGTCGATGGCATAGCCGGCCTTGGCATTGACCGACCCGAACCACTTGACGTCGGTACCGAACGTGTTTCCCGCGCCTAGGTCGGCAGTCCCGTCGACGGAGGAATAGTTGAGGTCAGCCTCGGCGCCGATCACCGCCTGGTCGAATTGCCACAGCCCGGCGACGTGGCCGCCGACGAAGCCGCCGTCGATCTCGGGCGAGACGGAAAACGGTCCGCCGTCGGTTCCGGAGATATCGGATTGGCCCCAGCCATAACCCGCCTGCATGCCGGCATAGTAGCCGGTCCAGTCGAAGCCGGGCGCGGTCATCGGCACATCGACCGTCGGGTCGGCTGCCAAAGCCGGCACGGACAGGGCTGCAAGAAGACCGGCACTTGCGACGATCAGGCGGTACATCGAACTCCCCGGACCAAGAGCCAGAAAAATCCTTGCGGGCAACGTAACCTGATTTGCCGCAAAACGGAATCAGATTTCCGATAGCGGCCTATGCCGCCTGCCGCGCCGGTGCGGTGGCAAGCCTGGCGCCGTTGCCGTCGCAGCGTCGGTAAAGGCCGAATAGGCTTTGCGAGGGCTGCGTAGGCCTCACCCAATCCGCTGTTTGGCGCTGGTCAAATCCAGGCAGGCTTGGCACAGTCGCGCAAACAGGAGTTCCTTCATGGCAAAGAAGCCGGCGGCGCATGCGACGAAACCCAGGCCATGGACCGAGATGGCGACGCATCTCGTCGATGTCGCCATGGGTCGCAAGCCCGCCGATCTCGTCATCCGCAACGGCCGCTGGGTGAATGTTCATTCCGGCGAGATCATCGCCGGCACCGACATCGCGATTGCCGGCGGCCGTTTCGCCTATTGCGGACCGAATGCCAGCCACGCGATCGGCCAGGGCACCAAGGTGGTCGACGCCGGCGGGCGCTATCTGGTGCCCGGCCTCTGCGATGCGCATATGCATGTCGAAAGCGGCATGGTGACGGTGACCGAGTTCTGCCGCGCCGTCATCCCGCATGGCACCACCTCGATGTTCATCGACCCGCACGAGATCGCCAATGTGCTGGGCCTGCCCGGCGTGCGGCTGATGCATGACGAGGCGGTGGCGATGCCGATCAACGTGCATGTCCAGATGCCGTCCTGCGTGCCCTCGGCGCCGGGGCTCGAACACGCCGGCGCCGAACTGACGGTCGCCGATGTGACGGAGGCGATGAGCTGGGAAAACATCATCGGGCTCGGCGAAGTGATGAATTTCCCTGGTGTGGCGGCCAACGATCCGGTGATGTCGGGCGAGATCGCCGCGACGGTGAAGGCGGGCAAGACGGTGGGCGGGCATTATGCCTCGCGCGATCTCGGCCTGCCGTTCCATGGCTATGTCGCCGGCGGCCCGGAGGACGACCATGAGGGCACGCGCGCCGAGGACGCCATCGCCCGCGTGCGCCAGGGCATGAAGGCGATGCTGCGGCTGGGCTCGGCCTGGTACGATGTCGCCTCGCAGATCAAGGCGGTGACGGAGAGCGGCATCGACCCGCGCAATTTCATACTGTGCACAGACGACAGCCATTCCGGCACGCTGGTCCACGAAGGCCACATGGACCGGGTGGTGCGCCACGCCATCAGCCAAGGGCTGAAGCCGGTGACGGCGATCCAGATGGCGACGATCAACACCGCCCAGCATTTCAGGCTGGAGCGCGAGATCGGTTCGATCGCGCCGGGGCGATTGGGTGACCTGCTGATTGTCTCCGATCTTGCCGCGATGACCATCGACGAGGTCTATGCGCGCGGTGTCAGGCTGGCCAAGGGCGGCAAGCTCGACATCGACATTCCGGCCTATGACTACCCGAAGACGGCGAAGAACACCGTCAAGCTGGGCAAGAAGCTGAAGGCCGGCGATTTCGACATCGCGGCGGCGCCCAAGGGCGCCAACGAGGTGCGGGTGCGGGTCATCGGCGTCATCGAGAACCAGGCGCCGACGCGGGCGCTGGAGGCGGATCTTGCCGTGGAGGACGGGCTGGTCGCCATGGATCGCCGCAACGATGTCTGCCAGATCGCGCTGGTCGAGCGGCACAAGGGCACCGGCGGCGTCACCAACGCCTTCGTCTCCGGTTTCGGCTATATGGGAGACTGCGCCTTGGCGTCCAGCGTAGCGCATGACGCCCACCACATCATCTGCGTCGGTACCAACAAGCAGGACATGGCGCTGGCGGTCAACCGGCTGGGCGAGGTCGGAGGCGGGGTCGTGCTGTTCTCCAAGGGCAAGGAACTGGCGCTGGTCGAAATGCCGATTGCCGGCCTGATGTCGGACGAGCGGGCCGAGATCGTCGCCGCCAAGGCGGACAAGCTGACCGAGGCGATGCGCAAGATGGGCTGTTCCCTGAACAACGCCTACATGCAGCACTCGCTGCTGGCGCTGGTCGTCATTCCTGAGCTCAGGATCTCCGACGTCGGCCTGATCGACGTCACGACGTTCCAGAAGGTCGATCTTTTTGTATAAACTGTTTGGGAATATCCGATCCCGCTGGAGCTCTGTATGGGCTTTTTGCAGCAGAATTAGAAGAGGTAACTTTCAAAGAAGGATGCAGCGATCCCTAATGCAATAGATCCAAAAAAGGCAATATAAGCATACACATCGGTTCTATTTTCTAGTTTTCGCCACCGTTGCGTATCCTTATCGAGGAGATTGAAATAAACTAGAATACCGACACCAGCTAAGCCAAATATCCACATCGAGTACGGCACGAGATAAATCCTTCACCCGCCGGTGGCGATGGTCAGAACCTTGAACGGCGTGGTGATGACGATCTCGGCGACCGAGCCGACGGCCTTGCCGAGGCCCTGGCCGAGATTGTTGAGCTGCGTCGGGTCGGGTTCGTCCGACGCCAGGCCGGCCGGCGCCCGCAACCGGTCTCCGAGCAACTGCACCAGGATCGGATTGTCGGCGAATTTCGCATGGTTAAGGCCACCGTCGCCGCCCTTGGTCTTGGTCAGGTCGGCCACTAACACGCCATAGCTGGCGAGATCGGCCGCATCGCCATAATCGCCGACACGCGGTTTGTCGCCGGAGATAAGAGAGGACAATTTGAGTGCCCGGTCATCGCCTGAAAGCAGCACGGCGAACGGCTTGTCGGGCTTGCCATAGCGGATCATCTGCTTCTTGAACACGTCGACATCGATGTCCGGGGAGGCGAGGATGACGTAACCGAGCTTGCCGCCGAGATCGCGGTCGCCGGTGATGGCGAGCTGGCGCAGCGCCTCCATCGTCAACCAGGTGCCCATCGAATGCGCGATGATGTCGATACTCTTTACCCGCGTCTTGGCGAGCATCCTGAGCGTCGCCTCGAGATCGTCACGGGCGGCGGTGGAACTGTCCTTGTCGTAGATATAGCCCGTGGTCTTGGCGCTCGACGCCCAGGAAAACAGCACCGGCGTGCCCGGATATTTCGTGTCATGGGCGATTTGCGTCAGCCGGTAGATGCCGTCGTCGAAGCCATTGTTGAAGCCGTGCACGAAGACCAGCGCACGGTCGCCGCGCATCGCGATGTCGGCGCCGACCGCCTTGGCGAATTGCGGTGCGCCTTCATAGTAGGTGACGTCCTTGGCGGTGAAATCCTTGGCTGGATTGCTGTTGGCGGATCCCTTGGCCCGCTCGATGGCGCCGACCTGATGACTCCTCGGAACGGTAACGTCGACGCGGGCGTAGCTGGTGGTCAGGGAACGGTCGCCGTCGAACACCTGCCGCGGATCCTTCGTTGCCCTCTGGCGCGTCGTCGCAACGAAAATCTCATGTGTAGCCGCGATGTCCGAAGCTGGCGCGGCGACGGTGGTCTTGTTGAGGAGGTCATGCGTAGGGCCGGCGCAGCCGCCGATGGCGAGCACAAATGCGACGAGCAAACCCTTCAAACGCACAGTCACACGTTGGCTCCCGCAGCGGGGGACGTCAAACGCATGACGTCGCTGACTATTCCGATAAGGCCAGTGACCGGCGCGGTCCAGTTCAAAGTGGATTGACGGCTCGGCAATGGTGAGCGGGCACGGCGCAATCCGCTGCGCCCGCATCTAATCCGCTGCGCCCGCATCTATTGTCCGAGCAGGCTGATGCGGTCGGTCACGTCGCGGTCGCTGGCAAAGCCGTCATCCTCGCGCAGCCGCTGGCCGATCATCTTCACCAGGGCCGGATTGTCGGCGAATTTCGTATGGTTGAAGCTGTCGCTGCCCTTGACCTTGGAGAGATCGACCACCGTCACGCCATAGGTGGCAAGATCGGCGGCATCCTTGTAGTCGCCGACGCGCGGCCGCGAACCGGCGATCAGGCCGGAGAGCCTGAGCGCCCGGTCGTCGTCCGATAACAGCAGGATGAACGGCTTGTCCGGCTTGCCGTAGCGGCGCATCTGGCTCTTGAACACGTCGACGTCGATGTCGGGCGAGGCAAGCACAACGTCGCCGAGCTTGCCGCCGAGGTCGCGGTCGCCGCTGATGGCCATCTGGCGCAGCGTTTCCATGGTCACCCAGGTCCCCATCGAATGCGCGACAATGTCGATACGCCGTGCGCCGGACTGCTGCAGCATGCGCAAGGTCACTTCGAGCTGGTCGCGGGCGGCACTGGCACTTTCCTTGTCGTAGACATAGTCGGTGGTCTTGGCGCCCGAGGCCCAGGAGAACAGCACAGGCGTGCCGGGATAACCGGAATCATGGACGATCTGGGTCAGGCGGTAGACGGCATCGTCGAAGCCGGTGTTGTAGCCATGGACGAAGACCATGACGCGACCGCCGCGCGCGGCGATGTCGGCGTTGAGCGCACTG
Source organism: Mesorhizobium sp. B1-1-7 (assembly GCF_006442705.1). Taxonomy (NCBI): domain Bacteria; kingdom Pseudomonadati; phylum Pseudomonadota; class Alphaproteobacteria; order Hyphomicrobiales; family Phyllobacteriaceae; genus Mesorhizobium; species Mesorhizobium sp. B1-1-7. Next base: position 184,680 of record NZ_VFWQ01000011.1, read on the forward strand.
GAGAATTTCGGCTGGGTGTCGTAGCCGACGACCTCGGAGGCCATGAAATACTTGGCCGGATCGTTCGATTTGCCACGCGAGCGCCGCTCGATCTGGCCGGTTTGGTGGACGCCTGGCACGGTGACGTTGACGCGTGCGTAGTTCAGCGTCGCCGAGCGTTCGCCATCGAAGACCTTGTTTGGATCGTCGGAATGCTTGCGCGTCGTGGCGATGAAGATCGAATGGTTGCCGGCGATTTCCGTCACCGGTACGGCCATGACCGCGCTGCCGAGCAGTTCCTCGGTTTGGCGGCCGCCGCAGCCCGCAACCAGCAAGGCAAGCGCAAGAATGCAAATCGTCTTCAAATGCACGTCAAAAATTCCACGTCAAATTCCACCCGGGCCCAAACAAGGGCCGTCCACCCTCCGCGATATCTCCCCAGCAGGCCAAAGTGCGGCGGAAGTAAGTCGTGTCCAGCCGAAATCTCATCGGCGTCCGGCGACGGCCCTCCGACTGTTGCGCGAAAGCCAACGCGGCGGCGGGAAGGCTGGAGCGCCGCGCAAGGCCAGCATCCCAGGCCTCGGCCGGATCCCGCGAGCGGCACCGACGATGCGCGCTCATACCGTTTGCAGAGGACATCAACAAACGCTTTCAAGTGACTGCAATTATGACAGGAATATGTTGCAGTTGGCGCGACGCCAATCTGACAATGGTCTTGCCCCGCCGGATGTGCAATAGGGTTGGGTCTAACTCGCCTGCGGGCGGTCCGGGATGATCTTGCCATGACCAGCTTTTCCTCGCGCGTCGCCACCGCTGCTGCCGCGATCCGTCAGATTTTTCCGGAGACGCCGCTGCAGGAGAATGACTATCTGTCGAAAAAGACCGGGGCGCGGGTGCTGCTGAAGCGCGAGGATCTGAGCCCCGTTCGGTCCTACAAGATCCGTGGCGCTTTCAACTTCTTCCGCAAGGCGCTTGCCGCCGGCAACCAGGCCGAACTGTTCGTCTGCGCTTCCGCGGGCAACCATGCGCAGGGCTTCGCGTTCGTCTGCCGCCATTTCGGCAGGAAGGGCGTGGTGTTCACGCCGGTGACCACGCCGCAGCAGAAGATCGACAAGACCAGGCTGTTCGGCGGCGACTTCGTCGAGATCAGGCTGGTCGGCGACTTCTTCGACGACTGCTACCGCGCCGCCTTCGAATTCACCGAAAGTTCCGGCGCCCACATGGTGCCGCCCTTCGATCACAAGGACATCATCGAAGGACAGGCGACGGTCGCCTATGAGATCGCGGACCAGATGCCGGGCGCGCGCATGCCCGACATCGTCATGCTGCCGGTCGGCGGCGGGGGCCTCGCTGCCGGGGTGACGCACTACTTCGCCGATCAGGGCCGGGAGGCGCGTTTCGTCTTCTGCGAACCGGCCGGGGCGCCGAGCCTGCGCGAAAGCCTTGCGGCGGGAAAAAGGCTGAAGCTCGCCAAGGTCGACAATTTCGTCGACGGTGCCGCGGTCGCCGAGATCGGCCGCGAACCGCTGCGGCATCTCAAGGAGTTCGCTGCCGACACGGTGCGGCTCATCCCGGAAAACCGGCTCTGCGCCACCATGATCGAGATGCTGAATGTCGAAGGCGTCGTGCTGGAGCCGGCCGGCGCGCTGGCGATCGATGCGCTGAAGGATTTTTCCAGGAAGGAGATCCGGGGCAAGACCATTGTCGCCGTGGTCTCGGGCGGCAATTTCGATTTCGAGCGGCTGCCGGACGTCAAGGAGCGGGCGCTGCGCTTCGAGGGACTGAAGAAATACTTCATCATCCGCTTTCCGCAGCGGCCGGGCGCGCTGCGTGACTTCCTCGAACTGCTCGGTCCGGACGACGACATCGCGCGCTTTGAATATCTGAAGAAGTCGGCGCGCAATTTCGGCTCGGTTCTGATCGGCATCGAAACCAAGGATCGCCGCAATTTCGATCTGCTGAAGGCGAATTTCGAGGCCGAGGGCGTCCAGTATCAGGACATCACCGACAATGAGACATTGGCCGGGTTCATCATATGAGCGCAAAAACCTTCATCGCCCTGTTTTCCGGGATCAATGTCGGCGGCAACCGCATCGTCAAGATGGCGGAGTTGCGGACGTTTTTCGCGGATCTCGGCTTTTCCGACGTCGCCACCTATGTGCAGAGCGGCAATGCCGTGTTCCGGGCCACGAAGGGCGATGCCGCCGCGCTTACCAAACAGATCGAGGCGGCCTTCGAAAAGAAATGGGGTTTTCATTCGCGCATCATGGTGCGCGATCTCTCATGGTTCGAACGGCTGGTGAACGAAAATCCCTATCCGGAAGCGGCCGCCGACCACACCAAGCTCCATGCCTATGCGCTGGAGCGCGAGCCGACCGCCGAAGAGGTGGCGCGGCTCGCCGAAAAGTGCACCGGCCCCGAGCGCTTCGAAGTCAAGGGAGACGTGCTCTATCTCAGCGCGCCGGACGGGCTCGGCAAATCGGTATTTGCCAACCTCATTCCGCGCGTTCTGAAGGTGCCTTGCACGGCGCGCAACTGGCGCTCGGTGCTGGCGTTGCTGGAAATGGCCGGTAAGGCCGGCAAGAACTAGGACTACGCCGCCGGAGCCCGCTTCCAGTCGAAACTCAACTCTTCGCGGAAGGCAAAGCGCTTGATATGATCGGCAACAACGCTTTCCAGGCGCTCGAGCGAGCCTGCTTCGTCAGTCGATACCGCGATGTGCAGCGCACTTGCATCGGCATCCATTGTGGTGCGGCCGAGCGAGAGATCGATCGTGCCATGGGTGGGATCGAACTCGACCGGGAATTTGTGCGCCCAGTGCTTGCACAATTGCTGCAAATAGTGGCTGGCATGTTCGGTGGCGACGTCGGCATGGCTGGACGGCATGACTGAATTCTCCGCGGGCGGACGCCCATTGGCATGACAAGGCGCCGGCGGTTCAAAGCCGGCGCGACATCGGACAGATAGGCGCTGTGTTGCCGAACGCCAAAGGCCGCCGGGCAATATTCGCCCGGCATGGATGGAAGCTTACCAGCTTCCGGTGTTCGCCATCGAAGCCCAGGGCTCGGCCTTGGCCTTGGCCGGACCTTTCTGCAAAAGCTCGATGGAGATGCCGTCGGGTGACCTGACGAAGGCCATGTTGCCGTCACGCGGCGGCCGGTTGATGGTGACGCCGCTGTCCATCAGCCGCTGGCAGGTGGCATAGATGTCGTCGACCTCATAGGCGAGGTGACCAAAATTGCGCCCGCCCTTGTAGTCCTCCGAATCCCAATTGTAGGTGAGTTCGACCAGCGGTGCCTTCTCGTTGATGCCGCTTTGCTCGTCTTCCGGCGCGGCAAGGAAGATCAGCGTGTAGCGGCCCTGCTCGTTTTCATAGCGGCGCACTTCCTTCAGGCCGAGCTTGTTGCAGTAGAAATCGAGCGAGGCATCGACATCGGCGACGCGGACCATGGTGTGCAGATAGCGCATGTGTTTTCCTCGATTTGTTGGGTTGCGGCGCAACATAGGGTCGGGTCGCTCAAAGGGCAATCGTCGGGCCGCGGGGATGCCGGCAAAGAACAAATACGGTATTCCCGCAATGAACCGTGAAAAAAGGCACGTCAGGTCTTGCACACACGGGAAGCGCCGGTGTTAATCTGGTATCAAGAATCAGTTGCGGTGTTCTTGAAAAGAGGGGGCATTCTTATGGGGGAAAAGGCCTCTTTGACGGGGCGGGCCGATACCCTTGGCGACGCCTTGACGCGCGACGAAGGCGGCGATGCTGCCGATCTCGTCGAAATAGCTGGCGCCATCAAGTGGTTCGATGTGGCCAAGGGGTACGGGTTCATCCTTCCGGATGACGGTATTTCGGGCGATATCCTCCTCCATGTGACATGTCTTCGACGGGACGGCTTCCAGACAGCCCTGGAAGGCGCGCGCGTGGTCTGCCTTGTCAAACAGGGCGAGCGCGGCCTGCAGGCCTTCCGCGTGCTGTCCATGGATGTCACCACCGCCGTCCATCCCGCGGAAATGCAGGAGCAGCGCACCCACGTCTCGGTGACGCCGGAGAGCGGGCTCGAACGTGCCTTGGTCAAATGGTTCAACCGCACCAAGGGATTTGGCTTCCTGACGCGCGGCGAGGGTACCGAGGACATTTTCGTCCATATGGAGACCTTGCGCCGCTACGGCATCACCGAGCTTCGGCCTGGACAGGTCGTGCTGGTCCGTTTCGGGCGCGGTGACAAAGGCCTTATGGCCGCCGAAATTCACCCCGATATGGGTACCTTGCCGGTCTCGCATTAGGGCGACCCGGCCGAGGATTTCGTATGGCTCACAGGAACTGGCTGACGGCGGGAGTGATCTGCGCCGTTGCTGCCGTCATCATCGCCGCAGGCGCTTTCTTCTATTTCCAGGTACCCAGCGCGGCCGATGGCAGGGCGATGCTCCTTCCTGTCGACCCGACGCCGCTGGTCGCGGTGACGAAAAGCGGCGAACGCTCCTTTTCGATCGAAGTCGCCGATAACGAGGCAGAGCGGGAGGCCGGCCTGATGTTCCGCAAGGACATGGCCGACGATCATGGCATGCTGTTCGTCTTCGACGAGACCCGCGAGGTCAATTTCTGGATGAAGAACACGCCGATGCCGCTCGACCTGATCTTTGTCGGCCAGGACGGCAGGATCCGGGCGATCAAGCAAGGCGAGCCGCAATCCGAGGCGATCGTGTCGCCAGGCGAGCCGGTCCGCTTCGTGCTCGAACTCAAGGCCGGCACGGCCGCCCGGGACGGTATCGCGGACGGCGATCTGTTGCGCCATCCGGCGATTGGCACCGCATCGGGGCCTGGCGTGCCGCCGGCCGACAAGGGCGATGCACCCAACGGCGGCGGTTGAGTACACAGGCGGGTCGCTGATGCAGTATTTTTCACACGACGGTTTCGATCTTGCCTTCCTCGACCGCCAGCCGGCATCGGGCGAGGGCGATCCGGTGCTGATGATCCACGGCTTCGCTTCGAGCCACTATGTCAACTGGGTGTCGCCCGGCTGGTTCAAGACGCTCAACGATGCCGGCTACCGCGCCATCGCCTTCGACAATCGCGGCCACGGCTCGTCGTCCAAGAGCTATGACGAGGCCGACTACACGCCCGACGCCATGGCCTCCGACGCGGCCGCCCTGCTGGATCATCTCGGCATCGAACGTGCGCACGTGATGGGTTATTCGATGGGCGCGCGTATCGCGGCGTTCCTGGCGCTGTCAGATCCGGACAAGGTGGCGACGCTGGTCTTCGGCGGCCTCGGCATCGGCATGATCGACGGTGTCGGCGACTGGGATCCGATCGCCGCGGCCCTTCTTGCCGACGATCCGGCCGCCACCACGCATCCGCGCGGCCGCTCGTTTCGCGCCTTCGCCGACCAGACCCGCAGCGACCGCCGGGCGCTTGCCGCCTGCATCGCCAAATCGCGGGAGCTGTTGAGCGACGAAGATATTGCCCGCATCTCCCAACCGACGCTGATCGCGGTCGGCACCACCGACGACATTGGCGGTTCGCCGGACGAGCTGGCCGCCCTGATGCCGAACGCCAGGGCTTTTCACATCGAGGGCAGGGACCATATGCTGGCGGTCGGTGACAAGACCTTCAAGCAGCGCGTGCTGGAGTTCTACGCCGAACATCCGCTTTGAAGCTGCGCAGCGGGCCTGGGCTCAGTCCGGCTTTCTCGCTCCTTGAACCGACTTTGCGAGCGTTTCTCGGGGCCCTGTTCGATACGATCCCGGCGGCACGAACTACTTAAGGCGACCCACGCAAGGGCGCCACGGGGACCGGTCAGGCAGGCTTCTGCAGCGCCTCCAGCGACCGCGCCATGTTCAGCCTGGCCTGCGGCTCGAAACGTTGGCGAAATTCCTCCGTGTGGAAGATGTGCGGACGGGCAAGGAAATTCGTTAGCACCGCGCCGCGGCCGGCACGCCACATCGGCTCCTCGACCCAGTCATATTCGCGCCGGACCGCGCGCTCATAGGCGTCGAAAGCATCCGGCCCGGCACCCAGGATCGACAGATCCATGTCGAGGAACAGGCTGGCGTCCCGCGTCGCCGTTGCGTCGTCGAACCGGGGCAGTTCATGCGTTGCGGTGGCCAGGATCATCGCTCTGATGCGGCTCAGGCGCCCGGCATCGATGCGGCCCGCGAGCCATTTCTCGGCAAGAGCCGCACTTTTGGCCTCATTGTTCTTGGCCTTGCTATCGTAGATGGCGTCGTGGAACCAGATTGCCGCCTCGACGGCCTGGGGGTCGCCGAGCAGCCGCCGATAGTCGCCAGCCAGCGCCAGCATCGCCTCGATATGGGCAAGGTTGTGGTAGTGGCGGCCCTTTGCCTGGTAGAGCGCCGAAAGCTCGGTTTTCACTGCATTGTCGATCAAGGGTTCGTTTTCCATGGCTGCTTGAATTCCTGCGAACCAAATCCATTTGACAGAGCACTAAGGAAAATTGAGTTCAATCGTGCTATGATCTGGCCTATATGTGCGGCCAGATAGCAGGCAGCACCACAGGCAAGCTAGCAGGACGCAGGACAAGACGTCGATGAACAGCATCAGCATTTCCCGCCAGAGCGCGTTGCAGCCGGTCGATCCGATCTGGCGTTCGATCCGTGACGAAGCGATGGAAGCGGTCAACCGTGATCCGCTGCTTGCCGCCTTCCTCTATTCGACGATCCTCAATCAGGAGAGCCTGGAAGAGGCCGTGATCCACCGGATCGCCGAGCGGCTCGCCCATCAGGACATCGGCTCCGACCTCATCCGCCAGACCTTCAAGTCGATGCTGGCCGATGACAAGGGCTGGCCGACCACGGTGCGCGTCGACATCCAGGCCTATTATGACCGCGACCCGGCCTGCGACCGGTTCATCATGCCGGTTCTCTATTTCAAGGGCTTTCACGCCATCCAGACCCATCGGCTGGCGCATTGGCTGTGGAACCAGGGCCGCAAGGATTTCGCGCTCTACCTGCAGAGCCGCTCGTCGTCGGTCTTCCAGACCGACATCAACCCAGCCGCGCGCATCGGCATGGGCATCTTCATCGATCACGCCACCGGCCTCGTCGTCGGCGAGACCGCGGTCATCGAGGACGACGTATCGATTCTGCACGGCGTGACGCTGGGCGGCACCGGCAAGGCCGGCGGCGACCGCCACCCCAAGATCCGCCGTGGTGTGCTGATCGGCGCCGGCGCCAAGATCCTCGGCAACATCGAGATAGGCCACTGCTCCAAGATCGCCGCGGGCTCGGTGGTGCTGTCACCGGTGCCGCACAACAAGACGGTTGCCGGCGTGCCGGCCCGTGTCGTTGGCGAGACCGGCTGCGATCAGCCTTCGCGCCAGATGGACCAGTTGCTGCCGTCGCAGACGATGGACCAGGTGGTCAGCTTCGATATCTGATTTTCCTCGCCGGCGCGCCGCCTTGGCGTGATCGCGATTTGCCCGGCGGCGCTGCGGCTTCCGGTGCAATACAGCGGGCTTGCCTTTACATCGCCATTGTCGACGTGCCAGAAGCGCCCTTCAAACCAGCAAGCCCGATGATCGGAGAAGACTGTTGAAGCCGGACGAAATCAGAAAGCTGGACGCCTATTTCAAGCGCGTCTTCCAGAACCCCAAGCTTGTGGTCAAGGCTCGGCCGCGCAAAGAGGATTCGGCCGAAGTCTATGTCGGTGAAGAGTTCCTCGGCATCGTCTTCAAGGATGAGGACGACGGCGACTACAATTTCTCGATGGCGATCCTCGACATCGATCTGGCCTGAGCCAGCTATTTTCATGGCGGGCCGCGTCGAGCGCGGCCGGCCTCGGCACCTGTCCGTCAGTGCCCGGTTTTCAGGATTCGCGCAGCCTCGTTCGTCATTGCCGCGTCGAGCGCCTGCCAATCATCGAGAAGCTCTTTCGGAAAACGATAGGTGAGGCTGAGATCCTCGCCGACATGGATATCCCGCTCGCAGGGCGCCAGCGATTCGCCGGCGCTCGGCCCGCTCAGGCATCGCGCCACGAAAGGAGCCTTGCCCTCCCGCTTGCCGACGACCAGCACCTCGTTCAGGTAGCCTGACTTCTCGTTGAAGCCGTAGACCGTCGTGCCGCCCGGCCCGGGAATGCCGGGCTGGACGATCAGCGCGCTGTAGATCGGCGCGAACCGGCCGCTCATGTCGCGCGACATCATCTGCTGTTCGAAGGACAGGAAAATGATGTTCTTGGCTGTCCCGGTGTGATTGAAGTCGTCGCTCGCCGCCGCACTGAAGCCGTCCATCTGCGGATAGCGAAGATAAAGGTCGAGACGCGAGGCGATGCCTTCGCGCCGGGCCTGGGCGAACCGGATGGTGTTGGCTGGAACGGCAATGACATTGTTGCCGATGACCACCTGATGGATGGTCGGATCGTCCGTATAGCCGGCCATGGCGATGGAGTGCCCGAACCATTTGCCGCCAAGGCTGATGGCGATCGACAGCAAGGCCAGCGCCGCGAAGGCGTAGAACACCCGCTTCATCAGCACGGAATCGACCACGGTGAGCTCGGGGCCGTCGGCGATCGTTGCCTGTTTCATCTCGGTCCTCGAATCCAGCTTGCCATGCGCCTTGGGTGTCCATCGGCGGCACACATCGCTCGGCACGGCTCTTGCAGCCTTGCTGAAACGACTGTGCGATTTCATGGTAAATGGAGGGTTAAGATGACTGATATGGAACCTTTCCTGTTCGCTTTTGTCGTCGGGCTGACGGTCTGCGGGCTGATCGGCTCGACGATGGAGCTGGTGTCAGGCCGGAAGGTCGCCTTCGCGGAACCCTATGTATCGCCCTCGCATGTGCTGCGCTCGCTGGCGGCGACCGCCGGCGCCGGGCCCTTCATGCTGATCAACGATGCCCTGGATGCCAGGCGCCTGAACCGCATTTCGACAGTGGCGCTCTTGTCGTGCGGTTGCACCGCGATTGCCTGGTCCCTGGCCCTGGGCGTAGTCGTGCTTGCCATTGCCTCATGGACGATCCGTCTCCTAGGGTCCGGCATTCCAGCCTGAAGGCGATTCGGAGGCCGACAATGCCGCTTTATGCGATCGATGGAACGGAACCCAGCTTCGTGGACGCCGGCTCGAACTGGATCGCACCCGATGCGACGCTGATCGGCAATGTCAGCGTCGGCCGCAACGCCGGGTTCTGGTTCGGCGTCGTCATCCGCGGCGACAATGAACCTGTTGTCATCGGCGCCGACACCAATGTGCAGGAACATACGGTCATGCACACCGATCCCGGCTTTCCGCTGATCATCGGCGAAGGCTGCACGATCGGCCACCGGGCGATGCTGCATGGCTGCACGATCGGCGACAACAGCCTGATCGGCATGGGCGCCATCGTGCTGAACGGAGCGAAGATCGGCAGGAATTGCCTGGTCGGAGCCGGTGCGCTGGTCACCGAAGGCAAGGAATTCCCGGACAATTCGCTGATCGTCGGCTCGCCCGCCAAGGCGATCAGGGTGCTGGACGACGCGGCAATCGCCAGGTTGCGCGGGTCGGCCGCGCATTACGTCGCCAACGGCAAACGCTTCAAGGCAGGGCTGAAGAAGGTTTGAGGCCAGTCTGGCTTGTTCCTGTTGCCGACAGTCGCAGCCCAATTCACCGTCCGCTAGAGTCGCGTCCGGCTATCGCATCACGCAACAATGAAGCACCGGCTTCGAAGCCTGCATTGTCGGCCTCCTCGACGGCTGTCGTATAGTTGTCGATGCGGGTTTCGAGCATCGGGTCGGCGCCTGCCGCCAAAAGCAGGCGGATTGCGTCGGCGCTACGAATGACCACTGAATAGTGAAGCGGTGTCCAGTCGTTCACGCCCCGCATGTTGGGATCGGCGCCACCATCGATCAACAGTCTGACGATTTCCAGTCGGTCGGTGCGGTCCGTGGACAGCGCGGCAATGATTGCCGGAAAGCCACCGTGATCCTGATAATTCGGATCGGAGCCCGCATCCAGCAAGGTCGAGATGAAGCCGACCGGGCTCCAATAGATCGCATATTCCAGCGGGTGGCCGAGGCCGAGTTCAAACGGCATGCGTTCGTTGAACCAGCGCGGCGAGTCGCCCAGGGCTTTGCCAAGGTCATCGAAGTCACCGGCCTTGAACGCGTCGTCGATCGCCTTGAACAGACGATGGCGCTCGCATCGATCTTCCGGGATTTCCAACATCACCGTGATCCAGGTGGCGAAATCAATGGCGTATAGTGCCTCCACCTGCTGCTCGTGGAAAGGTGGGTCGGGATGACACCATTGGCTCGACCGATCTTCGGGGCCGCCAAAGGTGATAGGTTGCTCAAGTGACCGCCAGAAATGGCGGAGCCGGCCCGGGGACGGGGCCGGCTCCTATGACCCGGTCGTTGGGGACGGGGAGGGTGGGGACTCGACCGGGTTTCTCCTGAAGCGCGTCCATTCGTGCGACGCGCTTGATCTCTGTTCTCTGTGCGCCTTTAGCGGACGCTGGCGACCGCGTCGGAGCGGCCGTCGTTGATCGTCACCCAAACGCCGGAATTCTCCGTCGATTGGCGCTTGAGATAGGTGTAGTCGGTGTCCGTCCAGGACAGCACCTTGGTTTGCAGATTGTCGAGAATGAACTCGCCGAGGCTGGTGCGCACGGTCAGCACGGCATGGCCGTCGCCGTTGGGCTGGCGGGCGACCGTCATCAGCAGGTCGCCGGCCGGCACGCCGATATCCATCAGCGCGCGGCGCTTTTCCAGCGCGTAGTCCTCGCAGTCGCCATAGCCATTGTCGGGATAGGCCCAGTATTCCTCGACACCGTAGTTTTCCATGTCGGTGCGCGGCTTGACGCGGGTGTTGACCGAATTGTTGATATTGATGATCGTTGCCCAGAGCTTGCGGGTCAGGTCGACCGGCGCTCCCTTGGGCGTCTTCTCGTTGCATTCGCCGGGAATGCGCTGGCAGAATTCATAATGGCCAACAGGCTGTGTGGTGCGGCCGCCGGTGTGCATATAGGCCGGTCCCGCGGCATATGCTGATCCCCAAGCGGAAAGCTGCATCGCCATTGCCAGCAGCAATAGCTTGCCCCTCGTTTTTTTCATTTCTAGTCTCCCCGTTCGAAGGAGACATTGCCACAGGTGGATTTATTTGACGCAAAGGCGCGAAGTAGATATTAAGTAAAACGCCCATAGAATAAACATAAAATTTGAATCATTTGAGTATTGAATTGTTTGGATTGCGGAAACCTGTCTTTCGAGGGCGCAGGCTGTCGAGAACCGCGATCTTGGGCTGTCCGGCAGGATCTCAGTTGCTGTGGCGCTGAACAAAAAACCGGCCGCGAAGGGCCGGTTCGATTGGGGCGTCCTGGCCTGGCCGACCCGGTCAGGCGCGCGGTGTGTTGAATTCGGAATCGAGCGTCTCGGGGCGCTGGATGACGGCGAATTCGATGGCGACGCCATCCTCGAAATGGCGAACGATCTGCCCGCGCATGGTGCCGAGCGTGACCTGGACGCCGATCGCCGGTTTGACGTCGATCTCGACCGCCGCGCCCGACAGCGACAGGTCGATGATCCGGCACTGATATTGGCGGCCGTCGGTGAGCTGCAGCACGCTGGTCGGATTGCGCGGTGCGACGCGCTCGTGGCGGCGGTCTTCCGGCAGGTCGAGCTCGTGCTTGTTGGCAAGCCAGGTCAATTGCGCGGCAAGCTTGTCCTTCTTGCGGTCGGACGCAATCACCGTCATCGCAAAGCCGTCCTGCAGGGTGCGTGTCACGACGCCTTCAATGCGGCCGATATGGTCGATATAGGCGATGACTTTCTCGCCGGGCATACCGATGCGATCGGTGCGAAACGCGACGTTGCCGGGCGACATGTCGACGACTTGGCAAGGGTGTTCGGTGCGGTCTTCCAGCATGAAGCGCCCGTATATCTTGACCCGGACGCGCTGAAAGTTACGCCTTTCAGCTTGGGACGGCGCGTAGTCGACCGCCGCTGACCTCATGTCTGCCTACACCCCGTTTGGCATTCCGCGCGTCGATGCGAGGAACTTCATCGCAGAACTACAACAAAGCGGGTTAACAAAGGGGAAAAGTGAGCCCGTTGGGCCGGCAGATCGTCAACTATTCCTCACGTCCGCCGTCGAACACGACGAGATGGCGGATGCGGCGCGCGCGGCCGAGTTCCGAGATCGTTTCGGGCGTGTCGATCTCGTCGGGAACGAGCGACGGAACGCTGATCGCAGGGCGGTTGTTGAGGAGTTCCTTTTCCGGGTCGATGACGCGGATCGAATCGATCAATGCGTCGGTGATCGGATCCGCGCCCAGCCAGAACGGCTTCTCCACGGCGCTGATCACGCCGAGGCAACGCGGGTTTTCGACACCGCCGTCAAGCGGCAGGGCAAGCAATTCGAACTTGTTGGAGCGGCCGTTGCGACTGAAGCCCTCGAAGGCGATCAGCACGACCGATTTCTGGTCGAAGACGCCATGGATCAGCCGCGATACCAGCCGCTGGTCTTTTTCGCGCCACAGCGACGGGAACGAGAACCCCTTGAGTTCGCGGCCATAACAGGCGCACAGCCTGGTGCCGGCCAGGCGAAACACGGGTTGCCCGCGCGTGTCCCGTTCCAGGATGAACGTATCGGCAAGCAGCGCTTTGATGTCGGCCGGCTCGACCTCCGACCGCTTCGGAGCGGGGCGTCCGTCACGCAGGCGGTTCCAATAGTGGAACAGCGTGATCGATCCGTTCTGGTTCATGCTATGCAGCTCCGCGCATTCTGTCGTCTGATGTCCCATCGGTGAACAGAAGGGCGCCCTCCGATGACCTACATGCGTTGCCGAGCAGGAAGCGTGCCAGCGTCGTTAACACTTGTTCACGGGTCGGGGCCGTTAAGGTTAACAAGTGGTTTACGTTGCGCCCGGGCGAGCCCTGTGGCACACCAAAACCACTCCAGAAGCGGTCGTTTTGCGACGATCGGCAGCACTTCAGTCAAGAGTTTTAGGGGAGCAGGGGGCTCGACCGGCCGTTCAAGGGAAACCTTGGACGGCTTCTTTTTTGATTCGCGCTGGGGCGATTCGCCCTTTGTGAGTTGGCTGCCAGTGGTCTAGATGCTCGCCCGACTAAATTCCCTGGATCGAGTGCTGGCGCTTATGAGCGAACCCGAAAGTCCCCCCGAAATGGAACAGGCCGGCCTGGAGCCGGAGCGGCGTCGCGAGCCGGTGTTCAACCTGCCGCCGGTCGTGCTCGCGATCATCGGCATCTGCGCGGCTGTCTTTCTGCTGCAGCAGTATGGGCTGAACGACACGCAGCAGATGACGCTGTTGTACGACGGGGCCTTCATTCCCGTCCTCTACACCGGACAATACGGCTTCGACTGGTTCCTGTTCACGCGGCCCTTCACCTATGCCTTCATGCATGGCGGTTTTGCCCATATCGCCATCAACATGGTCTGGCTCGCGGCTTTTGGCTCGCCGCTGGCCAATCGTCTGGGCGCACTCCGGTTCGCACTGTTCTTTGCCGTGACCGGACTGGCTTCCGTGGGCCTCTTCTGGGCGATGCATCCGTACGGAGAGGCGCCGCTGGTCGGCGCTTCCGGCGCCATATCGGGCATGATGGGTGCCGCGGCGCGTTTTGGCTTCCACACCGACCGTTCGGCCGGCAAGGCGGCTTTCGCGGGCCCGGTGCTGCCGGTCTCGATCGTGCTGCGCTCGCGCGGCGTCGTCATCTTCCTTGCCATGTGGATGATCATCAACCTCGCCACCGGCCTTCTTGGCTTCGCGCCGGGAACAGATGGCCAGATTGCCTGGGAGGCTCATATTGGCGGCTTTATCGCGGGCTTTTTCGGCCTGCGGTGGTTCGACAGAGGATGGCAGGCACCGGAATGGGAGAGCCTCGACCGCACTTGAAATGCAACCGATCACGGCGCACGATGTTCACTCTTGCGTGAGGCCGGTCTGGGCAGGGAACCGGCAGGCGAAGCAGAGGAGGACGCCATGACGGTTAAGGCAATTCTGGAAAGAAAAGGCCATGACGTGTTGACGCTCGGGCCGAACGAAAAGCTGAGCGAAGCCATCCGCATCCTGGCCGAACACAAGATCGGCGCGTTGGTCATCACCAACGGCGATCACAAGATCGTCGGCATCCTGTCCGAACGCGACATCGTGCGGGTGGTCGCCAGGGAAGGTGGCGCCGCGCTCGACATTCCCGTGCGCTCGGCCATGACGCCGAAGGTGAAGATCTGCAACGAGAACCACACCGTCAACGAGGTGATGGAGATCATGACCAGGGGGCGTTTCCGCCACCTGCCGGTGGAAAAGGACGGCCTGCTCGATGGCATCGTATCCATCGGCGACGTGGTCAAGCGCCGCATCGAGGATGTCGAGCGTGAGGCCGAGGAAATACGCGCCTACATCGCCACCGCCTGAGCGGCGAAGGAAACCGCCGGTCGGTATTCCGGCCGGCGGCACAAGGCTACCTGTTGTCGAGTTCGGAGCGGACGAGTTCAAGTCCGCGCCTTGTGATGTAGGGACCGCCACCCGACGACGAAACCGCCTTCTTGCGTTTCAGTTTTCGAAACAGGTCGAGATCGACGCCCGGATAATGCCAGCCGTCACGGGTCAGGCATTTGACGGAGGCGATCCGCTTCTTCTGGTTCTTTTCGATTTCAATGCGTCCGCCCTGCGCAAGCAGGTGCAGGATGCGCTGTTCAGTGCGCGAAATATCCATGGGAGAGTTTTCCGGGAAAACAAAAAAAGCCGCCGCCGCGGAGCTTCGCGGCACGGGGTTTCAGGTTTTCTGCCCTGCCTCGCTACGAGGTCAGGGCCTTACCGGGACCGAGCGTAAGTGGACATCCACTCTCCATTGGAATGGGAGTCCCATAGGCGAACAGGTCAGAAAAGGCCAGCCTGCGGCTTTGCGCTTGTCTCGCCGGGCGGTTTGCACTAGCGAAGGCCAACACCCAAATTCGCGAAAATCGCAATATTCGCGAGCTAGAAGCGCAGGCTACCATGACAATCATCGATACCCGCACGCCCGACGCAAAACGCCTGATCCCCGGCGCTACCGGTGACTGGGAGATCATCATCGGCCTCGAGGTCCATGCGCAGGTGACCTCGGAAGCAAAGCTGTTTTCCGGCGCCTCGACCACTTTCGGCGCGGCCCCCAACGCCAATGTCAGCCTGGTCGATGCGGCGATGCCCGGCATGCTGCCCGTCATCAACGAGGAATGCGTCAAGCAGGCGATCCGCACCGGCCTCGGCCTGAAGGCGCAGATCAACCACAAGTCGGTCTTCGACCGGAAGAATTATTTCTATCCCGATCTGCCCCAGGGCTACCAGATCTCGCAGTTCAAGCAGCCGATCGTCGGCGAGGGCACGGTGATCGTCTCCGTCGGTCCTGATCGCCAGGGCGAATTCGAGGACATCGAGGTGGGCATCGAACGCCTGCATCTGGAACAGGATGCCGGCAAGTCGATGCACGACCAGCATGCGACCATGTCCTATGTCGATCTCAACCGCTCGGGCGTAGCGCTGATGGAAATCGTCTCCAAGCCCGACATGCGCTCCGCCGACGAGGCCAAGGCCTACGTCACCAAGCTGCGCACCATCGTGCGCTATCTCGGCACCTGCGACGGCAACATGGACGAAGGCTCGATGCGCGCCGACGTCAATGTCTCCGTGCGCAAGCCCGGCGGCGAATTCGGCACGCGCTGCGAGATCAAGAACGTCAACTCGATCCGCTTCATCGGCCAAGCCATCGACTATGAGGCGAGGCGCCAGATCGCCATCCTCGAGGATGGCGGCAAGATCGACCAGGAGACGCGTCTGTTCGATGCGGTCAAGGGCGAGACGCGCTCCATGCGCACCAAGGAAGAGGCGCACGACTACCGCTATTTCCCCGATCCGGATCTTCTGCCGCTCGAGTTCGACCAGGCCTATGTCGATGCGCTGGCCAAGGAGTTGCCGGAGCTGCCCGACGCCAAGAAGGCGCGGCTGATCGCCTCGCTCGGCCTCTCGACCTATGATGCCTCGATCCTGGTCTCGGAAAAGCCGATCGCCGATTATTTCGAGAAGGTGGCCGCCGGTCGCGACGGCAAGCTCGCCGCCAACTGGGTCATCAACGATCTGCTCGGGCAACTGAACAAGGCCGGCCAGGGTATTGAAAACGCTCCGGTTTCGCCCGATCAGCTTGGTGCTGTCATCGACCTGATCAAGGACGGCACGATCTCCGGCAAGATCGCCAAGGATCTGTTCGAGATCGTCTGGAACGAGGGCGGCGATCCGCGCCAGCTGGTCGAGAGCCGCGGCATGAAGCAGGTCACCGACACCGGCGCCATCGAGAAGGCCGTCGACGAGGTGATCGCAGCCAATCCTGATAAGGTCGAGCAGGCGCGCGCCAAGCCGACGATGGCCGGCTGGTTCGTCGGCCAGGTGATGAAGGCAACGGGCGGCAAGGCCAACCCGCAGGCGGTCAACGACCTGGTCAAGGCCAAGCTCGGCATAGAGTAAGGCTATGTTCGTCCGCACCGCAGGGAATCGTGACCTTGCTGCCATCCGGGCGTTGCTGGTCGAAACCTGGCACGCGACCTATGACGCCATCTATGGCGTCGAGCGGGTCACCGCGATCACCGAGGAATGGCATTCGATCGCCGCGCTGAAGGCGCGGCTGACCAAGCCCAACAGCGAATTCCTCGTCGCCGATGACGGCAAGCGCATTGGCGGCGTGGCTTTTGCCGAAAGCGTCGATGGCGGAGACCTGGTTGTCCTGAAACAGCTCTACGTGCTTCCAACCCTGCAGGGCAGGGGCATCGGCGGCATGCTCCTCGACGAGGTCATCGAATGCTTCCCCGAAGCCCGGGCCGTCCGTCTGGAGGTGGAGAAGCGGAACACGCACGCCATCGCCTTCTACGAGGCGAATGGCTTCGTGCGGTCCGGCGATGCCGGCGAACGCGCACGCGCCACTGGTGAGGCGACGCTCGTCTATCACCGGCCGCTCGCCGGCTGATTCTTTCCGGCGGACCGGCCTGGATCACCTTCGCGCGAGCGGCGTTGTGGAGGGGCTGTTTTCGTTTGACGCCCCTTGGCTCCGGCCCCAAAGCTGCCTCAGCTGACCGTGCGGAAGCCGGAATGAACCGGCACGCAAGGCGGCGTTGGGGGGATCATGCCAAGCTTGCCGGAACTGATGCCGACACAGGTGTCGGACGAAACTTTTGGTGGCGTCACCTATCATATAGCGGGCGAGCTGGTGCCCGTGCTTTCCGTCGATGTGACGCAGATGCCGGTCTATTTCGAGCACCACATCCTTTTGTGGAAGAACTCCACCATCACCATCGGGCTGAAATCGCTGAAGGGCGCGCTGAAGCGCATGATGGCAGGCATGCAGATCTTCGTCACCGAGGCGTCGGGGGCGGGCATCATCGCCTTCAGCCGCGACGGGCCTGGCCACATCGTGCCGATCCATCTCAGGCGCGGCGAGGAGATCCAGGTGCGCGAACACCAGTTTCTCGCCGCCACCGGCAATGTCGACTACACGTTCGAGCGGGTGCGCGGCCTGGCGACGATGCTGTTCGGACAGAGCGGTTTTTTCATCGACCGGTTTCGCGGCGATGCCGGCGAAGGCATCGTCTGGCTGCACGGCTACGGCAATGTCTTCGAAAAGACGCTTGCACCAGGCGAGACCATCGACATCGAGCCGGGCGGCTGGCTGTTCAAGGACACCTCGGTCAAGATGGAAACCAAGATCGACCGCCTGTCGAGCGGCTTCTTCGGCGCCAACATGAATTTCATCGTCAACCGCTTCACCGGCCCGGGCCGGGTGGGCATCCAGTCGATGTACCTGCATATGCCGACCGAGGAATAGGCGGCGACCGGAGTTTCAGGCCCCGCAGCGTGAGCGCACGGGCGGCGACAATTCGCGGATCATGCCGCACTAGCCGTCGGTTGTTACATCAGGCGGAGGCAATTTCCACATTGTCGATCAACCTGGTTTTTCCAAGCCAGGCGGCGGCGAGAACGCGGCCTGCGCGCTCGCGCCGCCATGGCCCGAGCGTCAGGCTCTCACGGGCCTCGACATAGTCGACCGTCTGGAAGCCGGCGGCGATCAAGGTGCTGCGGGTTTCGGCGACTGTGTCTTTCTGGCCCGCGCCCGCCGCCAGCGCCGCTGCTGTCTTGTGCAGGATCACGTTGAGCTGGCGAGCGATCTGGAGTTCGGCCTCGCCGAGATAGGCGTTGCGAGACGACATGGCGAGGCCATGCGGATCGCGTATGGTCGGTGCGCCAATGATCTCGACGGGCAGGTCTAGGTCTCGGCAGAGCTGCCTGACGACGCAAAGCTGCTGATAGTCTTTTTCGCCAAAGACGGCAAAGTCGGGCGTTGCCTGAAGGAACAGCTTGGCCACCACGGTGGCAACGCCATCGAAAAAGGTGGGGCGAAAATCCGATTCGAGCCCGGCGGACGGGCCGCCGACCGAAATCCTGGTGGCAAAGCCGGCGGGATACATCGCATCGACAGTCGGTGTGAAGGCAAGATCGGCCCTGGCCGTCGCCAGCATATCGAGATCGCGGGCGAGCTGACGCGGGTACTTGTCGAGATCCTCGCTCGGCGCGAACTGCGCCGGGTTGACGAAGATCGACACCACGCAGCGCTCGGCTCTTTCGCGTGCGATTCTGATCAGGGAGAGATGCCCTTCATGCAACGCGCCCATGGTCGGCACCATGGCGACGCGAAGCCCATCGCGCCGCCAGTCACGGATCCGCGCGCGAAGGGCGGCAACGCTGTCGACGACGTCAAGCCGGCTCATGCGTCATCTCCGCCACTCGTGTTCGTGCGGGAAAAGAGTTTTGAATTCGAAAAGACATGGGCAGGACCGGGAAATGTCCGGCTTCGCACCTCTAGTGCGTAGCGCTCGGCGGCATGCGCGATCACGCTGCGCAGATCGGCATATTCCTTGACGAATTTCGGCACGCGATCGACGGTCAGTCCGACCATATCGTCGATGACCAGGATCTGGCCGTCGCATTCGGCGCTGGCGCCGATGCCGATGGTAGGAATGGCGATGCGGCGCGTGATGTCGGCGGCGGCCGCCTCGATGGTGCCTTCGATGACCACCGAGAACGCACCGGCCTTTTCGACGGCCAGCGCGTCCGCCACCAGCGCCGCGACATTCTCGTCAGTGCGGCCCTTGATCTTGTAGCCACCCTCCTTCTCCACCGATTGCGGCAGCAGGCCAATATGGCCCATGACCGGAATGCCGGTGGCCACGATCGCGGCGATCCGTCCGGCCATGTCGACGCCGCCTTCCAGCTTGACTGCCTGGCAGCCGGTTTCGTCGACGATGCGCCGCGCCGAGGCAACGGCCTGTGCCGCTGAATCCTCATAGGTGCCGGCCGGCATGTCGACGACCACGCAGGCCCTGGCGGAGCCGCGCATCACGGCCTGCCCATGCGCGATCATCATCTCGAGCGAGGCGCCCAGCGTCGTCTGATGGCCATGCAGGACCATGGCGACGCTGTCACCGACCAGAAGCAGGTCGACATGGGGATCAAGCAGGCGGGCGACGGGATAGGTGTAGGCCGTGAGGCAAACGAGAGGCGTACCTCCCTTGCGCTGGCGAATCAGGCTTGGACTGACGCGGTTGTCGGTGGTCGGCAATTCCGTGGCCAATCGTCACCTCCGTTGGGCTCGCGGTCAGTTTGGATACTGCCGCGCGGACCACGCCGAGCTTTAGAAACACCGGGAAGACTTGGCAAGCGCGCATCCCGTTATGTGGAAAGATCACAAGTCGGTGTCGATCCCGGGCGCGCCATTTGTGCGCTCTATACGGCAAAACCCTTGCCTTCCCGAAGGCCTGACGCCATAAGCAGGAAACAGGCGCCGCCAGCGCGAGGGTTCTGAGATGAAGACTTTCCTGACGCAATTTTTCACCTGGTGGAACAGCCAGACGCTGGGAACGCGCCTGCACACCTGGCGGTACGGCAAGAGGGTCGGCCAGGACGAGACAGGTAACGTCTATTACGAAGGGGGTGTCGATTCGGAAGGCCGCACGCGCCGCTGGGTGATCTACCGCAACTATTCGGAAGCTTCGGCCATTCCGCCCGGCTGGCACGGCTGGATTCACCACCGGGTCGATGTCGCGCCACCGAGCGACGACTACAAGCCGCGCGATTGGCAGAAGTCGCATCAGCCCAATCTGACCGGAACACCGGCGGCCTATCGCCCGAAGGGCTCGGTGCTGACCAACCAGCACCGCCCGCAGGTTACCGGCGACTACGACGCCTGGACGCCCGGGTCGTAACGGCCCGGCTCGTAACGGCGCCCCGACTTGTCACAGCACGAAGTGCAGGCAGGTCCTTTATCGCCACAATTGGTGTTTAGCTGCTTGCTCATCAGAAAACGGCGAATAGCCTTGGCGATCGACGGAATCACCTGGGCGCGAACCACCGGTACCCTTGCATGAGCTTTTTCAACCGAATCTCGACAGGCGGCCTGACGGTAGCCGCCAGCCTCGCCGTCAGCACCGCCGCCTTTGCCGCGTCGCCCGCACCTGCGGCACCTGCGCCGGCTCCGCCCGCGGGATCGGACCGCATCACCAACCCGGTTGCCGAGTTCGCCGGCATCGACAAGATCACCGGCCGCATCATCACCTTCGATGTCTATATCGACGAGACGGTGCAGTTCGGCGCTTTGCAGGTGACGCCGCGTGTCTGCTATTCCCGGCCGCAGAACGAGGAGCCGAAGACGGACTCCTTCGTCGAGGTCGACGAGATCACGCTGGACCGCAAGATTCGCCGCATCTTCACCGGCTGGATGTTTGCCGAAAGCCCGGGTCTTAACGCCGTCGAACATGCCGTCTATGACGTCTGGCTGAAGGCGTGCAAGCAGAAGTCCGATGTGCCGGCGCCGGATGCCACCAAACCGGACGCCACCAAGGCCGACGCTTCGAAGCCGGCTGCCGCCAAGCCGAACGCTGAGGTCAGCCCGGATGTGGAACAGCCCGATCCCACAGAGCCGGACACCACCGACACAAACTGATCCCCGGGAACCGTCATGGTCATCATGCGTTGGGCCACGGACGACCGCGCATCGATGCGCCCGGAGGACAGTCCGATGTCGGACAGCAAGCGGATCACTGCCAGCAAGAAAGAGTTGCTCGAACTCGAAAAAGGCTTCTGGACGGGCGATGCCGCTTATTATGCGGCCAATGTCGACACGGAGTGCCTGGTGGCATTTCCGCGGATGGCACGAGCGATGGACAATGCCGATCTGGCCAAGACGGCGACCAATCCCAACCGATGGCGCGACCTCGATATCGAGCTCAAGGGCATAATCGAGCCGGGCAGTGACGTCATCATGCTGACCTACGAGGCGCATGCGACGCGGGAGAACGGCGAACCCTATGCCGCGCTGGTCAGCACCGGCTACGTCCACCGCGTCAACGGCTGGAAGATGATGTTCCATTCGCAGACCCCGATTGAGGCCGCGGCCGATAAGGCTTGATCCCTACGGAAAGAAGACCGCTTCGCCCTTCAGGGCCTCGGCCAGCATCTTCTCGTATTTGCCGCGCGGCACGTCGACGGCGCCGAAGCGCTTGAGGTGCTCGGTGGTGAACTGTGTATCGAGCAGCGCGAAGCCGCGTGCCTTCAAGCGTTCGACGAGATGCACGAGGCAGGTCTTCGACGCGTCCGTCTCCTTGGAAAACATGCTTTCGCCGAAAAACACCCGCCCCAGCGACACGCCATAGAGGCCGCCGACCAGCCGCTCCTCGCGCCAGGCCTCGACCGAATGGCAATGGCCCATGCGGTGCAGTTGTACATAGGCTTCGCGGATCGGCGCGTTGATCCAGGTGGAGCGGCGCTCCTCGCGCTTTTCGGCGCAGCCGTCGATCGTCGCCTCGAAGTCGAAGTCGAAGCGGATGTCGAACAGGTTTTTGCGGACTGTCTTCCTCAGGCTCTTCGGCGTGTGGAACCCGTGCAGCGGAATGATGCCGCGCGTTTCCGGCCGCACCCAGAACACCTCCGGGTCGGCAGCGCTTTCGGCCATGGGAAAGACGCCCGAGGCGTATGCCTTGAGCAGGAGGTCCGTGGGGATGCGATAGCCAGGCGCGTAAGGGCGGGTCATCGCGTCCCCGGACTACTCTTCCTTGGCCAGGTATTTTTCCAGCCAGTGGATGTCATAGTCGCCATTGGCGATGTCGGCATTGCCGACCAGATCGCGAAACAGCGGCAAGGTTGTCTTGATGCCGTCGACGACGAATTCGTCGAGCGCGCGGCGCAGCCGCATCATGCACTCGACGCGATTGCGGCCATGCACGATCAGCTTGCCGATCAGGCTGTCGTAGTAGGGCGGGATCCTGTAGCCGGAATACACGCCGGAATCGACGCGGATGCCGAGGCCGCCAGGCGTGTGGAAATGCGTGATGGTGCCTGGCGAGGGCGTGAAGGTACGCGGATCCTCGGCATTGATGCGGCACTCGATGGCGTGGCCGTTGAACTTGATGTCTTCCTGCCTCACCGAAAGTCCGCCGCCGGAGGCGACCCGGATCTGCTCGTGGACGAGATCGATGCCGGTGATCGCTTCCGTCACCGGATGCTCCACCTGCAGGCGCGTGTTCATCTCGATGAAATAGAACTCGCCGTTCTCGTACAGGAATTCGATCGTTCCGGCGCCCGAATAGCCGAGATCGGCAATGGCCGTGGCGCAGATGCTGCCGATACGGGACCGCTCCTCGGCGTTGAGAGCCGGCGAATTGGCCTCTTCCCAGACCTTCTGGTGGCGCCGTTGCAGCGAGCAGTCGCGCTCGCCGAAATGCACGCCGCGGCCAAAGCCGTCGCCGAACACTTGCACCTCGATGTGACGCGGCTTCTGCAGGTATTTCTCGATGTAGACGGCGTCGTCGCCGAAGGCGGCGCCCGCTTCCGAGCGCGCCGTCTGCAAGGCGACCTCGAGGTCGGCCTCGGTATGGGCAACCTTCATGCCGCGTCCGCCGCCGCCGGCCGATGCCTTGATGATCACCGGATAGCCGATCTCGGCGGCGATGCGCTTGGCTTCCTTTTCCTCGGTCACCGCACCGTCGGAACCCGGCACCACGGGAATGCCGAGGCGCTTGGCGGTGCGCTTGGCCTCGATCTTGTCGCCCATGATGCGGATATGGTCGCCGGACGGGCCGATGAAGGTGATGTTGTGGGCTGCCAGGATATCGGCGAACTTGGCGTTCTCCGACAGGAAGCCGTAGCCCGGATGCACGGCGTCGGCGCCGGTGATCTCGCAGGCCGCGACGATCTGGTGGATGTTGAGATAGCTGTCGCGCGACGGCGGCGGGCCGATGCACACGCTCTCGTCGGCAAGCCTGACATGCATGGCGTCGGCGTCGGCGGTCGAATGCACCACAACGGTCTGGATGCCGAGTTCCTTGCAGGCGCGCAGCACCCGAAGGGCGATTTCGCCGCGATTGGCGATGAGGATCTTTTGGAACATCCGGCCCGCTCTACTCGATCACGACAAGCGGCATGCCGTATTCGACCGGCGTCGCGTCCTCGAACAGGATCGCCGTCACCGTGCCGGCGCGCGGCGAGGGGATCTGGTTCATCGTCTTCATCGCTTCGATGATCAGCAGCGTCTGGCCTTCCTTGACCTTCTGGCCGATCTCGATGAACGGCTTGGCGTCCGGTGAGGGCGCCAGATAGGCGGTGCCGACCATCGGTGAGGCCACCGCGTTCTTCGACACATCCGCGGCCGCCGGGGCCGAGGCCACGGGCAGAGCGGCTGCCGCTGGCGCATAGGCGGGTTGGGGGGCCGCAATCGCGTGGACGGCGGGCGCCTGCCGCGACACGCGCACCTTCAGGTCGCCCAGTTCAACCTCGATCTCGGTCAGGTTGGTGTCGTTCAGTATGCCCGCCAGATCGCGGATCAGCTGCTGGTCAACACCGGTCTTCTTTATCGACATTTTCGAGCCTTCTGTTTGTGGGCCGGTCATAGGCGCGCGGCCAGCGCCTGCAGCGCCAGCGTGTAGCCGAGCGGCCCAAAGCCACAGATCATGCCGACGGCGACCGGCGCGACCATGGAGACATGGCGGAATGGTTCCCGCGCGTGGATGTTGGAAAGATGAACTTCGGCGACCGGCAGCGGCGCGACCGAGCGGATGGCGTCATGGATCGCGATCGAGGTGTGGCTGTAGGCGCCTGGATTGATGACG
The DNA here is from genome assembly GCF_006442705.1 of Mesorhizobium sp. B1-1-7. Lineage (NCBI taxonomy): Bacteria > Pseudomonadati > Pseudomonadota > Alphaproteobacteria > Hyphomicrobiales > Phyllobacteriaceae > Mesorhizobium > Mesorhizobium sp. B1-1-7. The sequence goes on from NZ_VFWQ01000011.1 coordinate 208,784, forward strand.
ATGCCGGCAGCCTTGTCTCCGGCTTCCTGGATCCAGTCGACGAGGTCGCCCTCATGGTTGGACTGGCGGAAATCGATCTCGATCCCAAGCGACGCGCCCGCCTGCTTGCAGTCGTCGGCGATCGCGGCAAGCGTCTTGCCGCCATAGATGCCCGGCTCGCGCTTGCCGAGCGCGTTGAGATTGGGACCGTTCAGGACGAAAACCGTTTTCAAAAAAGCCGACCTTTTTCGGCGCCGGCGTCAAGCCTGCGCGCTGGGCCTCTATACCGGGCATAGTCGCCCGCGGAAAGAGCGCAAGTGCGTTCTTTCACTGTCCACAACAGGCCGAAATGCACCCGTGATGAAAATCGGCGGCGGATCAAAGCGCGGCTTTCGCCGCCTCGATCTTCTCCGCCAGCACATCCTGTCCGAGAGCCCCGAATACGACCTCGTTGCCGACGACGTAGGACGGCGTTCCGGTGATCGACAGCTTGTTGGCCAGATCGTAGGTCTTGGAGAAGGCTTCGGGGATCGAAGGATCCTTCATCTTCTCGCGCAACGTCGCCTCGTCGGCGCCGAGCGAAAGCGCGATCTTGATAGCGGCCGCTTCGGTGGCGCGTCCCTGGCCACCAAGCAGCGCATTGTGGAACTCGCCGTACTTTTCCGGCATCATCAGGTGGAACGCCATCGAGACGACGCTCGCCTTCTGCGAATCCGGGCCGAGGATCGGGAACTCCTTGAGCACGAAGCGCAGGTCCGGATCGGTCTTGGTCAGCGCCCGCATGTCCTCGATGGCGCGTTTGCAGAAGCCGCAATTGTAGTCGTAGAACTCGACGATCGTCACCTTGCCGTTCGGATTGCCGACGACGCCGTCGAAGGCGGAGTTGAAGATCTGGTCCTTGGCGTTCTTGATGACGCCGAGATGGGCGATGCGCTGCTCTTCCTTCTGCTTGGCCTCGAGCGCGTCCTGCACTTCGAGCAACACCTCGGGGTTCTTCAAGAGGTAGTCGCGGATGATGCCTTCGACCTCGGCGCGGTCGATCTTGGTGTCGGCGCCCGCCATCTGGACAGGCTCAGCCGTCTGAACAGGCTGGGCCGTGCCGGCCTTGGCGATCTGCGGGTTGCCGGCGACGAAACCGAAAGCGAGCATCGCAAGGGCTACAGCGATTCCCGTGGTGCCCAACAGCAGTGCCTTTTTCATTGTTCTCGTTCCTTTTGCCTGTTTCCCGGTCTGGCTATGTCGCAGCGCATGGCCGGAGGGTTCACTAGATCTTGCCTGATGATTTGTAGTTTATGATGTCCTGGGCGCGAATCCAGCGCGGCTCGCCGCGCTTCATCTGCTGCTGCGCCCGCATGGCGAATATCTTCGCATCCTTGTAGTTACCGGAATAGAAATGACCTTCGGCAGTGGCGAGCTCGGCGCCCGGTATGTCCCCCAACTCGCCATAGGCCTGTGCCAGATAGCGGTATCCCATGGAATTTTCCTTGTCGCGCCCCAGACCATTGTTGATCTGCGCGACGGCTTTCCTGAGCGAATCGGGCGTGCCGATGGCCATCAGCGCCTGTCCAAGCGAGACCGGCAGCAAGCCGGACCGCGCCGAATCGAGGCTGACCGCCTTGGCGTAGGCTTCCGCCGCATCCTTGGGGTTGTTCGCCTTCATCAGAATGTCGCCGCGCAACTCCTGGAAGTAGGCATTCCTGGGCTGCGCCTTGATCAGTGCGTTGGTCTTGGCGAGCGCTGCGGCGATATTGCCGTAAAGGTAGGTCGACTGGGCATCGCCATATAGCCCGGCCAGCGTTCCTTGCATCTTTCGCATCAGCCGTGACCCAGCCGCCTGGCCTTCCATGTAGACGGCAATCTTGACCCGCATCATGTCATGGCGCTGCTGCAGCGCGGGCGGGTCGACCTTGCCGACATTGGGGCTCTGCTTGACCAGCACTTCGAGATTGGCGATGCGTTCCTGCGGCATCGGGTGGCTGATACGATAGGGATCGACCTGCGTGCCGGACAAGGACAGCGCGCTTTGGAAGCGGGCGAATGTCTTCAGCATGCCCATGCCGGACTGGCCGGTGGCGTTGAGATAGGTGATCGCCGAGCGGTCGGCGGTCGTCTCTTCGGTGCGCTGATAGGCGAGGATGCTGCGCTGCGCCATCTCGCCGCCGCCAGCCGCCACGCCCATGCCGGCGCCGGCAAGGCCGCGGCTGTTGGTGGTGGCGCCGGCAACAATGGCGCCGGCGCCTAGCAAAGTGGCGATGATGGCCATCGTCTTGGCGCGTTCGAGCTGGTCGCGCAGTTTCTGCTGGTGGCCGCCGGCGATGTGGCCGGCCTCGTGGGCGATGACGCCAATGATCTCGTTCGGCGTTTCAGCCATCATCAGCGCGCCGGTGTTGATGAACAGCCGGCGTCCGGTGACGAAGGCGTTGAAGCTGGAATCGTTGACCAGGACGATGTCGATGCCGTCATTCGCCAGCCCGGCCGCCCTGAAGATCGGCCGTGCGTAGTCGCGAACTAGGGCCTCGATCTCGGCATCGCGCACCACCGGCACGGACTGGGCAAAGGCGGTGACCGAACACGCCACCGCAACGGCAAAGCCGAGCGAAAGTGTCGCGAAAACACGCGCCACCTCTGCAATGGTCGATCTGGGTCGGCTCAACATGACGTGTCCACTGGTAGACGAGCGGGCGAAAGATGAAAAGTCGGCACCGGAAAAACTTCCTCAACTTGTGATCCTCACACCAATCGGGCATTTGTGCGGCGCATGCGTCCAGGGCATGCCGTGCTCAACCGTCGGGATAGGGATAAAATGGTCGTTTCGCTCTCACGCCGTGGCAATGTCGAGCCGTTCCACGCCATGGATGTGCTGGCCGAAGCCAACCGGCTGAAGGCCCACGGCGTGCCGGTGATCTCCATGGCGGTCGGCCAGCCATCCGATCCGGCGCCCGCAAAGGTTCGCGCCGCGGCGGCCAAGGCCCTGCAGGAAGGCCGCATCGGCTACACCGACGCGCTGGGTCTGGCCGGTTTGCGCAAGGCGATCGCCGGGCATTACGCCGATCACTACGGGCTCGATGTCGAGCCGGGGCGGATCGCGGTAACCACCGGATCGTCGGCGGCCTTCAATCTCGCCTTCCTGGCGATGTTCGATCCGGGCGACCGCGTTGCTATCGCCGCGCCCGGTTACCCCGCCTATCGCAACATCATGGCGGCGCTCGGCATCGATGTCGTCGAGATCGAGCTCGGCGAGGCGGCCTATCTGCATGCCGGCCATCTAGAGGCGGCGCATCGCCAGAAGCCGCTGAAGGGCGTCCTGTTTGCAAGTCCGGCCAATCCGACGGGCGCCGTCATACCGGCCGGCGAACTGTCGGCGCTGGTCAGCACGGCGGAGGCGCTCGGCATCGCCGTCATTTCCGACGAGATCTACCACCGGCTGACCTATGGCGCCCCCGACACCACGGCGCTCGCCTTCGGTGACAGCGTGACGGTGATCAACTCGTTCTCGAAATATTATTGCATGACCGGCTGGCGTATCGGCTGGATGGTGCTGCCGGAGGAGCTGGTGCGTCCGGTCGAGCGCATCGCCCAGAGCCTCTACATCTCGCCACCGGAGCTGTCGCAGATCGCCGCGATCGAGGCCTTTGCCGCGACGGAGGAACTGGAGGCGGTCAAGGGCCGCTATGCATGGAATCGCGAGCTGCTGATGAAACGTTTGCCCGAGCTCGGCTTTCCGCTGGCGGCGCCCATGGATGGTGCCTTCTATGCCTTTTGCGATGTCACCCGGCACAGCAACGACAGCATGGCATTCGCGCGCAAGATGCTGGCGGAAGCCCATGTGGCGGCGACGCCCGGCCGCGACTTCGATACCCAGGCGGGGCACCGCACGATGCGGTTTTCCTATGCCGGCAGCCATGACGACATGGTCGAGGCCATGGCGCGCCTCGAACGCTGGTTGAGGTAGCGCCATGCCGGAACTCGAACAAGCCCCCAAACTTGATCAGGCCCCCAAACTTGATCAGGCCCCCAAACTTGATCAGGCATTGGCCGAGGTCGCCGCCGAAATGGCCGAGCGCACCGACCGCGGCGATGTCGCGACCTACATTCCCCAACTGGGCAAGGTCGATCCGAGGAAATTCGGCATCGCTGCCGTCACCAATAATGGCCGCGTGCTGGTGGCGGGAGATGCCGACCAGCCGTTCTCGATCCAGAGCATCTCGAAGGTCTTCACCTTGACCCTGGCGCTTGGCAATGTCGGCGATGCGCTGTGGAAGCGGGTGGGGCGCGAGCCGTCCGGCAATCCGTTCAACTCCATCGTACAGCTCGAGCACGAGAACGGCATTCCGCGCAATCCGTTCATCAATGCCGGCGCCATCGTCATTTCCGACATCCTGCTCGCCGGCCACCAGCCGCGCGAGGCGATTGGCGAGATCCTGCGTTTCATACAGTTCCTGGCCGACGACGAGACCATCATCATCGACCGCGAGGTGGCGGCCTCCGAGCGCGCCACCGGCTATCGCAACTTTGCGCTCGCCAACTATATGAAATCCTTCGGCAATCTCCATCATGCACCGGAGCTTGCGCTAGGCGTTTATTTCCATCACTGCGCCATCGCCATGAGTTGCCGGCAACTGGCGATGGCCGGCCGCTTCCTCGCCAATGGCGGCAAGAACCCGGCGACGGGGCATTCCGTGGTGTCGGCCGAGCGGGCGCGGCGCATCGGCGCCATGATGCTGACCTGCGGCCATTATGACGGCTCCGGCGATTTTGCCTTCCGCGTCGGCATTCCCGGCAAGAGCGGCGTCGGCGGCGGCATATTGGGCATCGTGCCGGGTGTCGCTTCGCTTGCCGTCTGGTCGCCCGGCCTCAATGCCAACGGCAACTCCAAGCTCGGTTCGATCGCACTGGAAAAGCTGGCCAGGATGATGAACTGGTCGATCTTCGCGCCTTAGCGTTTCCCGCCCTATCGGAATGCCGGGTATGAAAAATCCCGCGCCATCTTTTCGATCGCGCGGGATTTTCTTGTCAGAACATCAGCTCAACGAGCTGAAAAGCTTAGAAAAAGCCCTTCCGCTGCCACCAACCGGCACGCTTCGGCTTTTCTTCGGTCTTGGCCTCATCGGCGACGCTCGAAGAAACCACTGGCACGACCGGAGTATCCGCAGCCACCGCCTTGCGCCGCGACGGGCGGGCCTTCGCCGGCTCCTCTTCGGCAACGGACGGCTCGGCAACGACGTTCGCATCGTCCACAGGAGCGGGCTCGACGGCAGCTTCCGGATCTGCCTCGGTCACCGCCTCGGCGGGGACTTCGGCTGCGGCCTTCTTTGCCCTTGAAGCACGCTTCTTCTTCGGCTTTTCGGCTGGAGCGTCGTCGTTCGACGGTGCGGAAGCCGCGGCTTCTTCAACCGCTACGGGCTCGCTAGCGACCGTCTCAGCTTCAGCGGCATCGATCACCGAGGCGTCGGCGGCTTCGCCGGCCTCGGCCTCGGTCTCGCCTTCACCGTCCTCGCGACGATTGCGCTTGCCGCCGCGCTTGCCGCGCCGGCGCTTCTTGCCCTGGCTGTCATCGGAAGCCTGTACCGCCTCGTCGGACGCGCTGGCAGAGATCGCAGCGGCATCGTCCGTTTCGGTGTCGTCATTGTCCGCCTCATGTGCCGATTCGGCGAAATCGCCGGCCGGTGCGGAGATGGACGAGCCGTCCGTCGGGGCGCCATGTTCGCGGTCGCGATCCTTGCCGCCGCGCCGTCTGCGGCGCTTGCGGCGCTTGCGGTCGCGGCCTTCGCCGTCCTCGCCCGTCCTCGGCTCGCCCGTCCTGGGTTCGCCAGACCTTGGCTCACCCGACCTGGGCTGCTGGTGCTGCGATTGCTGGGCGTGCCTTGGCTGCTCGGCCTGGGCCGGTGCTTCCTCGTCTTCCTCGATGACGATCTCGTCCTCGGGTTCTTCCGGCTCGACATAGGCCGGCAGGCTGCGCAACTCGACAAAGCCTTCGGGCTTTTCGGCCAGCGCGCCGCGGAAGATCGCATAGTGCTGGGCGCCAACCGCATCGTCGGCCTCGATGGTGATGGTCAGGCCGAAGCGGCTTTCGAGTTCCACCAGCGTGCCGCGCTTGTGGTTGAGAACATAAAGCGCGGTCGCCGCCGGGGTGCGTACCGTGATGTGGCTGCGCGAATCCTTGAGCAGGAATTCCTCGATCGCCCTCACCACCATCAGCGCGACCGACGAATCGGAGCGCACATGGCCAGTGCCGCCGCAATGCGGGCAGGGCTTCATGGTCGATTCAAGCACGCTGGCGCGGATGCGCTGGCGCGACATTTCCATCAGGCCGAAATGCGAGATGCGGCCGACCTGGATGCGCGCACGGTCGTTTTTGAGGTGATCCTTCAACCGCTTTTCGACGGAGCGGTTGTTGCGGTTCTCCTCCATGTCGATGAAGTCGATGACGATCAGGCCGGCAAGGTCGCGCAGCCGGAGCTGACGCGCGACTTCCTCGGCCGCTTCCAGATTGGTGTGGAGCGCCGTATCCTCGATCGAGTGCTCCTTGGTGGAGCGGCCCGAATTGACGTCGATGGCGACCAGCGCTTCAGTCTGGTTGATGATGATGTAGCCGCCGCTCTTCAGCGTCACCTGCGGCTGCAACATGCGGTCGAGCTGCGCCTCGATGCCGTTGCGCACGAAGATCGGCGTCGTGTCGCGGAACGGCTGAACCACCTTGGCGTGGCTCGGCATCAGCATGCGCATGAAATCCTTGGCCTCGCGGTAGCCTTCGTCGCCGGAGACGAGAATCTCGTCGATATCCTTGTTGTAGAGGTCGCGCACCGAGCGCTTGATCAGGCTGCCTTCCTCATAGACGAGGGCAGGGGCGGTGGACTGGAGCGTGAGGTTGCGCACGTTCTCCCAAAGCCGCATCAGATATTCGTAGTCGCGCTTGATCTCGGCCTTGGTGCGGCTTTCGCCGGCGGTGCGCAGGATGACGCCCATGCCTTGCGGCACTTCGAGATCGGCAACGACCTCCTTGAGGCGCTTGCGGTCGACCGCGCTGGTGATCTTGCGGGAAATGCCGCCGCCGCGCGCCGTGTTCGGCATCAGCACGGAATAGCGACCGGCAAGCGACAGATAGGTGGTGAGTGCGGCGCCCTTGTTGCCGCGCTCTTCCTTGACGACCTGCACCAAAAGGATCTGCCGGCGCTTGATCACTTCCTGGATCTTGTACTGGCGGCGCACCGGCTTGCGGCGGTTGCGCACTTCTTCCAGCGCATCCTCGGCACCGACCGATTCGATCTCATGATCGTCCGGGTGCGAGGACGACACCTCTTCGAGCATGCCGCGATCATTGTCGGCGGAGGTGGCTTCGCTGCCCTGGTCCGCCTGCGAGACGGGCTCGGAAATCACATCGGCTTCGACGGAGGCGGCGATCGAGGTGGGGCCGCCTTCGCGGGCTTCGCTTTCCTCCTGCTCGGCAGAAGCCTCGTCATGCGAGGATGCGTCGGCATCGGCCGACGTATCCGCCGCGTGTTCGACGGTCTCGGAAACGTTGGAGGTGTCCTCGGCGACGGCATCGGCGCCACTGTCGCCGTTTTCACTTGCCTCGCCAGCGGCTTCGTTTGCCTCGCCGGATTCGGCTCCGCCTGCATCGCGCGGGTGCTCGCCGCGGTCGCGGCTCTTGCCGCCGCGCCGGCGTCCGCGCCGGCCGCGATCGCGGCTCTGGCGATCCTCGCCTTCGCTATCCTCGTTCTCCTCGTCCTCGGCTTCCTGCGCTTCCGCGCGCAGCAGCGCCTGACGGTCGGCGACCGGGATCTGGTAGTAATCGGGATGTATTTCACTGAAGGCGAGAAAACCGTGACGGTTGCCGCCATATTCGACAAAGGCTGCCTGAAGGGAAGGTTCGACGCGCGTTACGCGGGCGAGGTAGATGTTTCCTTTGAGCTGCTTCTTGTCCTGGGATTCAAAGTCGAATTCTTCGATACGGTTACCGCGTACGACGACAACTCGTGTTTCCTCCGGGTGGGAGGCGTCTATCAGCATTTTGTTGGGCATTATTTCGTTTCCCCCCGGCAGCCGTCAGCCGCAGCTGGCGGGGCAAAGCCCGCTGCTGTGTGTCTGGATGAGTATGGGTGCCGGATAATTGAACGTCCGCCGGACGCTGCCTGCGTGTCATGGCGGTGCCGCCCGCTGCCATATTGGCGCGGTTTGATGCGGACCTTTCCATGATTGCGCTTGAAGCCATCGTCACCAGCAGAACCTTTGAACCAAAGCCCGGAAACCGGACCAGCTTGTTTGCTCGTACAGAGCCGGCGCGGGAACAAACCCGGCCGTTTTCCTCACGCAGGCGATTCCCCCGCCACGGGCGCACACCTGCGAAATTCGTCGCGATCACCTGAAGCCTTTTCGCGTGAAGCGAAAGGAGCCGCCTTTCATCTGACCCTGTAGCAGGAAGCTGCGGAGGAGGGCGGTTCCAGGATTGCAGTGATCCACTATCGCTTTTATGATTTGGCGGGGTGGAAGGCAACCCCGATTTCCGATGCCGGCAAAAAGCAGTTCCGTAGCGTAAACCTGGCTCCAGCCCTGCATGAAAAGGCTTGGTTAACCTTCTCTGGATACCAATCGTTAATCGAGTTCGCGGCCTAACCGGCACTTCGACGAAACGAGCGGGCGCCGGGCGCCAAACCGGGAGCGACTGGAAGAGAGATGGGACTGGCAGACCTCGCAGACAAGGGATGTCGTGTCGGCGGCCGGATTCTCGGCGCCTTCTGTTTCTTGCTGCTGGTGGTTTGTTCCCCCCTTTCCTCAGTCGCCAATGCCGCCGATGCGCCGCTGGTGGCGAAAGGCTACAAGATGGCGGGCGATGCCACCAAGATGCGCATCGTCATGGAATTCGATCGCGAGCCTGACATCAAATGGTTCCTGCTGCGTGCTCCCAATCGTCTGGTCATCGACCTGGCGAACACCAGACTGGCCATCGATGCCAAGGATCTGAAGCCGCGCGGTCTGGTCAGGGGCGTGCGCCTGGGCGAACTCGGCGACGGCGTTTCGCGGCTGATCCTCACCGGCAAGGGGCCGTTCGCCGTCGATAAGCTCGATGTGCTCAAGGACGAGGACGGCACCGGCTACCGCATAGCCATCGACATGTCGGCGGCCTCCGCGCGCGAGTTCGATGCAGCCCTTGCCAACCAGGCGCTGACCACCGGCTCCACGGTTTCGACCGACAAGGGCGGGCGGGTCGGCACCGGGCCCGTCTCCAATCCCGGGCACCGCTTCACGGTCGTCATCGATCCCGGTCACGGCGGCGTCGATGGCGGCGCCGAGGGCCTGAACGGCACCATCGAGAAGAACGTCACGCTCGCCTTCGCCACGGAGTTGCGCGACAAGCTCGCCGCGGCCGGCAAATACGATGTCTTCATGACCCGCGACAGCGATGAATATTTGCGCCTGGACGACCGAGTCCGCATTGCGCGGCAGCATGAGGCCGATCTGCTGATTTCGATCCACGCCGACACCATCAGCGTCAAGGGCATCCGCGGCGCCACCGTCTATACGGTTTCCGACAAGGCGTCGGATCCCGAGGCGCAGGCGCTGGCCGACCGTGAAAATCTCTCCGACCAGTTCGCCGGCATGGTGATCAAGGACGATAAGAAGGAGGTGACGGACATCCTGATCGACCTGATCCGCCGCGAGACGCACACCTTTTCAATGAGTTTCGCCCACACATTGGTCGGCCAGCTTTCGACCAGCGTCGGCCTCATCAACAATCCGCAGCGTTCCGCTGGGTTCAAGGTGCTGAAGGCGCCAGACGTGCCATCGGTGCTGGTCGAACTCGGCTATCTCTCGAACGCCAAGGACGAGGCGCAGCTGCTCAACGCCGATTGGCGCGACAAAGCCGCGCAAAGCATCACCAACGCCGTCGCGCTTTTTGCTTCCGCCCGTGCCGGAACCGGAGGCTGACATGCCTGGCCACGCCTGCAACCAGAGGCGGCGTTGCTGTATGACAACACCCGATGCCTTTATTTCCAGCACGCGCCCACGAAACAAGGCCTTGCCGTATTTTGTCCACATGGCGGCGACATGGGTTTTCGATTACGGTTTGGGCCCGGCACGAAAGCTTGCGCGGAAGGCGGCTTCGTTTAGGAAATTCCCGAACCAAGGACTGGAGCGGGTATGATTCGTCTCATTGGCTATTTCTTCGGCATCGGCACGACGCTGGCCCTTCTGGTCGCGGCGGGCGTTGCGATTTACATCGGCCATGTGGCAAAGGATCTGCCTGACTACGAAGTGCTGGCCAAATACGAACCGCCGGTGACCACCCGCATCCATGCCTCGGATGGCTCTCTGATGGCGGAATATGCGCGCGAACGGCGCCTGTATTTGCCGATTCAGGCGATCCCCGATCGCGTCAAGGCTGCCTTCCTGTCCGCCGAGGATAAGAATTTCTACAATCACCCTGGCGTGGACATAACGGGATTGGGCCGGGCGGCGCTCACTTACGTTTCGGGTGGACCGATGCAGGGCGGTTCGACGATCACCCAGCAGGTTGCCAAGAACTTCCTCCTCACCAACGAGCGCTCCCTGGAACGCAAGGTCAAGGAGGCCATCCTTTCGTTTCGCATCGAACAGGCCTATTCCAAGGATCGCATCCTTGAACTCTATCTCAATGAGATTTTCTTTGGCTTCAACGCCTACGGTGTCGCTGGCGCCGCGCTGACCTATTTCGACAAGTCGGTGAACGAATTGACCGTGGCCGAGGCCGCTTATCTGGCATCGCTGCCGAAAGGCCCAGCCAACTACAATCCCTTCAAACATGCCGATCGGGCGCTTGAGCGGCGAAACTGGGTCATCGGCCAGATGGTCGAGAACGGTTACGTGACTCCCGAAGAGGGTGCGAAAGCGAAGGCCGAGCCACTTGGCGTTGCCCCGCGCCGCACCGGCTCCTACCTTTTCGCCGGCGAGTATTTCACGGAAGAGGTCCGCCGGCAGATCATCGCCCGTTACGGCGAGAACGCGCTCTATGAGGGCGGCCTGTCCATTCGCACCACCCTCGACCCGAAAGTCCAGCTCATTGCCCGCAAGGCGATGCAGAACGGTTTGATGAAATACGACACGCTGCGCGGCTATCGCGGGCCGGTGAAGACAATCGACGTGTCTGGCGACTGGGGCGCCTCGCTGGGCGCCGTCAAGGGGCTGGAGGACGTTCCCGAATGGTCGCTTGCCGTCGTGCTCGACAGTTCGGCGACTGGATTGTCGATCGGCCTGCAGCCCGCACGCCAGGCGTCGGGCGAGATCGTCAAGGAACGCGTCGAAGGCACCGTCAGCAAGGACGACATGGGTTTCGCCATGCGCCATTTGGTCGATGGCAAGACAGTCAGGGCCAAATCACCGGCCGACGTGCTGAAGCCAGGCGACGTCATCTTCGTGCAGAAGAACGAAGGCTCCGACAACACCTACAGCCTGCGCCAGGTTCCCGAGGTGGAGGGTGGCCTGATCGCCATGGATCCGCACACCGGCCGCGTACTGGCCATGGTCGGCGGCTTCTCTTATTCGCAGTCGGAATTCAACCGCGCCACCCAGGCGATGCGTCAGCCGGGCTCCTCGTTCAAGCCGATCGTCTATTCGGCCGCGCTCGACAATGGCTACACGCCGGCCTCGGTGATCATGGACGGGCCGATCACCATCCAGAGCGGCAACACGACATGGACGCCGAAGAATTATGACGGCACCGTCGCCGGTCCGGCGACGCTGCGCTCCGGCATCGAGAAGTCGCGCAACCTGATGACCGTGCGGCTTGCCAACGACATGGGTATGAAGCTCGTCGTTGAATATGCCGAGCGCTTCGGCGTCTACGATCATCTGGCGCCGTATCTGCCGATGGCGCTTGGCTCTGGCGAGACCACCGTCATGCGCATGGTTTCGGCCTATTCGATCATGGCCAATGGCGGCAAGTCGATCAAACCGTCGCTGATCGACCGCATCCAGGATCGCTACGGCAAGACGGTGTTCAAGCAGGATGAACGTGGCTGTGAAAGCTGCAATGCGCCTGAATGGAAGAACCAGCCGGAGCCGGAACTGGTCGACAATTCCGAGCAGGTTCTCGATCCGATGACCGCCTACCAGATCACGTCGATGATGGAAGGCGTCGTCCAGCGCGGCACCGGCGCCACCATCGGTGAGCTCGGCCGCCACATTGCCGGCAAGACCGGCACCACCAACGACGAAAAGGACGCTTGGTTCATCGGTTACACGCCGAACCTCGTGGTCGGCCTCTACATGGGCTACGACACGCCGCGCGGCCTTGGCCATGGCGCCACCGGCGGCGGTCTCGCGGCCCCGATCTTCAAGGATTTCATGCGCGTGGCGCTGGACGGCACGCCCAATGTCGACTTCAAGGTTCCCGATGGCATGAACCTGATCGCCATCAACCGCAAGACCGGCATGCGGGCGGCATCGGGCGATCCGGGCACCATCGTCGAGGCCTTCAAGCCGGGCACCGGCCCCGCCGACAGCTATTGGGTGATCGGCATGGGCGCCGACGGCTCCAATGCCTCCGGCGGCGCCTTGTCGCCACAGGCCAACCAGGCCATCCAGGACGGCGGCGGCGGACTCTACTAACGGGTCCGGTCGTCGGCACGGCTGGCCTTGGGGTTGGCCCTGGGGCCGGCCTATTCGCTTTGCACATGTTCGCTTTACACATGGCGGCGCCGTCCCTATGTATCGCGCCGACCAAAGTGTCACTTCAGCAACAGGACAAAATACCAGGCCATGCGCGCGGAAACGCAGAATATTGTCGACGAGATCAGGCAGGCGATAACCCTGCTGAGGAGGCATCTTTGACTGGGATCAGGCCATAAAGCGGCTTGAATACCTGAACGTTCGCGCCGAGGACGCCAGCCTATGGAACGAACCGCTGAAGGCGCAGAAGCTGATGCGCGAGCGCCAGGGCCTCGAGGAAGGCATTGCATCGGTCAAGGGTCTGACGCAGGCGCTGGAGGACAATATCGGCCTGATCGAGCTCGGCGAGGAAGAGGGCGACGAAGGCGTCATCGCCGAGGCCGAGGCCGCGCTCCGCTCCATGCAGGGCGAGGCGAAAGCCCGCCAGGTCGAGACACTGCTGTCGGGCGAAGCCGACGCCAACGACACCTATCTCGAAGTCCACGCAGGCGCGGGCGGCACCGAAAGCCAGGACTGGGCCTCGATGCTTTTGCGCATGTACACGCGCTGGGCCGAGCGCCGCCGCTTCAAGGTCGAGGTGCTGGAAGTGCATGACGGCGAAGAAGCAGGCATCAAGTCCGCGACTTTGCTGATCAAGGGCCACAATGCCTATGGCTGGCTGAAGACGGAATCCGGCGTCCATCGCCTGGTGCGCATTTCGCCCTATGACAGCAATGCGCGCCGGCACACCTCCTTCGCCAGCGTCTGGGTCTATCCGGTCATCGACGACACGATCGAGATCGACGTGTCCGAATCCGACGTTCGCATCGACACCTATCGCTCGTCGGGTTCGGGCGGCCAGCACGTCAACACCACCGATTCGGCCGTACGCATCACCCATATCGCCACTGGTATCGCGGTTGCCTGCCAAGCCGAGCGTTCACAGCACAAGAACAAGGCCAAGGCCTGGGAGATGCTGCGCTCGCGCCTCTATGAGGAGGAGCTGAAGAAGCGCGAAGCCGTTGCCAACGCGACCGAAGCGTCCAAGAGCGATATCGGCTGGGGCCACCAGATCCGCTCCTACGTGCTGCAGCCCTATCAGCTGGTGAAGGACCTTCGTACCGGTGTCGAAAGCACCAGCCCTTCCAGTGTACTCGATGGCGACCTCGACGATTTCATGGAGGCTTCGCTGTCGCAACGCATCGAGGGCGGTGCGGGTGAAGTGGTGGCGGACCTGGATTAAAAGCAGCCGCTTGAACGACGGAGCTGAACCGACGATGGCACGCAGGCTCTCGGGAAAATGCCTCTGCGGAGCAGTGCGCTACGACGTCGCCGACGAATTCGTCTACGCAGCCAACTGCCACTGCTCGAATTGTCGGCGGACCACCGGTTCGGCCTTCAAACCTTTTGCCGGGATCGAGCGAGACAAGTTGGCCCTCGTCAAGGGCGAGGACAAGCTCCTGATCTTCGGCGATCAAAGCGGCGCTCATGACGCCCACTGCGGACTGTGCGGCTCATTGCTCTATTCGCTCGTCCGCGAAGGAGCCTTTTTCCATGTGCCGATGGGAACCCTTGTCGGCGATCCTTCCATTCGTCCGACCGCGCACATTTTCGTCGGCTCCAAGGCAGGCTGGTTCGATATCACCGACGACCTGCCGCAATATCAAGAGCACGTGATCGTCGGCTCCGACGCTCGATAGGCTGGAACCGATTCGGGCCGATCGCCGTTATTTCGATGCTCGCCCGTTAGTCGAAACTCGCATGCCGGGAGTGGAACCTGGCCTGAATCTCGTCAGCAATTGCAGAGGGTTGGCGCCTGCACGGCGATATCGCCGATAGCAGCAGCTTCTTGCGCCTACCAGGGAATCAGCCCAGCATCCAAAGGCTGGGAGAGAAAAAGCATTTATGGCCGGACGCGGCATATCTGCGACCTGACGATCCGGCCACTGGGAAGACACGTTCCGGGAACGGGCAAGCGAAACGCTTGATGCTCGTTTGAAAGGAACGTTTCCATGTCTGCTGCCACATTCCGATCGGCCAGAGCCGTTCAGCCGGCTGGCCGACTTATGTTTTCCCTGCTCGCCATCGGTGCGCTCGCGATGCTTACGCCAGCTGCCTTTGCCCATGACGCCAAGCCCACGGCGGCAAAGCCGCAAGGCTGGAGTTATCCATTCGCTTGCTGTGCCAACTATGATTGTCGTGCCGCACACACCGGGGAAGTACTGGAGAAACCCGAAGGCTATGTGATCGCCGGCACCGGCGAGGTCGTTCCAATGACAGACAAGCGCATCAAGGACAGCCCTGACGGCGAGTTTCACTGGTGCGCTCATCAAGGCGGTCTCGATGCCGGCAGGACGATCTGCCTGTTCGTCCCGCCGCGCTCTTTTTAGGTTGTGACAAATGCATCGGAAGACCAGCCATCGTTCCACAACCTTGCTGAGATGGCTGGCCTGTGACGTTGTTGCCTCATGCGGAGGCCGCGACTGCTGAGGCGAAGTCGCGATATGGGCGCAGTGGGCGGCCCAGAAGCGCGGTCAGGCGCTCGACGTCGCCGGCTTCCGGCAGCATCCCGTCGGTGAAGAAGCGCTCGCCCATCAAGCGCATGTCGTAGGCCATCCAGGCGGGCAGGAACTGCTTGAGGTTTTGCTCGAAGCCCTCTGTGTTGTCGCCGCTATAGTTGATCGGACGGGCGAGCACGTCTGACCAGATTGCGGCGATATCCGTTCCTGTCAGTGTCTGCGGACCGACGAGGTTGATCCGTTCGATCGCAAGTGGCTCCGCGGACTGTTCGCGGCGCAGCAGTTCAAGGGCGGCGATCTCGGCGATATCACGGGCGTCGATCATGGCAAGACCCTTCGCGCCGATCGGCATTGGGTAGGTGCCGTAGCCGGTGATGGTGTCTTCGACCATCAGATCGTTCTGGATGAAGTAGGCCGGGCGCAAGATCGTGGCCTTGAAGTCCATCTGCTCGATCATCCGTTCGACCCCGAACTTGCCGGCGAAGTGCGGCACGTTCACGTAGACGTCAGCGTGGATCACCGACAGATAGACGATCCGCTCGATGCCGGCCGATCGGGCGACGTTCAGCGCGACCAAAGCTTGGGTGAACTCGTCCGGTACCACGGCGTTCAAGAGGAACAGAGTGGAAACTCCAGACATGGCTTTGCGCAGCGAATCGACATCGAGAAAGTCGCCTTGCACGACGGATACGCCTGCCGGGAAGCTGGCTTTCGACGGATCGCGGACGAGGGCACGAACATCGGCGTTGCGCTTGACGAGTTGGTCGACGACTTGGCGCCCAATGTTGCCCGTGGCGCCGGTAACGAGAATGGCCATGAAATTTCTCCTGTTGGGGTGCTTGACGCCTCCCATATGTGTGGCTCACAAAGCGCCAAACAGGCGGAAAATTTAGACGCATCGTCTCACTGGTGGAACACGCCATGGATCTTCTTGCCCTCGCGGATTTCAATCTCGTTGCCCGCCATGCTGGCTTCGGCAAGGCGGCAAGGGCCACCGGCCGGCCCAAGGCAACGCTGTCCCGGCGCGTTGGAGAGTTGGAAAGCAGTCTTGATCTGCGCCTGTTTGAACGGGGCGCGCGTGACTTGAAGCTGACCGAGGAAGGACGGGCCCTCTTCGAGCGAACGGGGACGTTGCTTGCCGAACTGGACGAGACGGCGGCGGCGATTGCCTCGGGCGGTCAGAGACCCAAGGGCAGATTACGGATCAGTGCACCTCTCCATTTTTCTCAGACCGCAATGGGCAGGATAGCCGCGGGATTTGCCGTTAAGTATCCGGAGGTTAGGCTGGAGGTCACGACCGAGGATCGGTATGTGGACATGATCGAGGAAGGTTATGACCTGGCAATTCGAGTCAATCCAGATCCCGACGAAAGCCTGGTCGGACGGGCGTTTCTGCGCGACCGTCTGGTCGTGGTGGCAAGCCCCGGCCTTCCTCGCACGACAGATGGACTCGCCGCTCCTAGCGTTGCCCGCGGCCCAGGCGATCGGCAAACATGGCACGTGAAGACACAAGCTGGCCGCTCGACGATTACAGTCGAGCCTGTCCTCACGCTGTCAACGCTCATCATGGTCCGGGACGCGGTGCGAGCCGGCGTCGGTGCGGGACGGCTTCCCATTTCATTGGTGACCCACGACTTGGCTGACGGCACATTGGTGAATTGGGGAGATATCGACGGCCCCGAGATCTCTCTATGGGCGCTCTACCCATCTCGGCGGCTGCTCAGTGCGCGCGTATCGGCGTTCTTGGACTTCCTGAAACAGGCTTTCCCAAATGGGACGCCGGACGAACTGGCCGCCTATATTGGCAGGTGAAGGCCGAGGTTGCCTTCAGCCGTAGCCTGCTGACGGACAGTTGTCAGCATCGCTTCTTTATGGTGCCCTGTTGCAGGGGCGGCGGCCAACGGAGAGGTGATGTTTCATGACCATCAAGGGAAGCTGCCACTGCAAGGCGACAATGTTCGAGGTCTCGCAGGCCCCACAAACGGTGACGCAATGCACCTGTTCGTTCTGCTCGAAGCGCGGTTCGCTGTGGGCCTACTACATCCCCTCGCAGTTCAAGCTCATCACGCCGCCGAACAAGGTTTCCTTCTATCAGTGGGGATCGAAAACCGTAAAACATGGGTTTTGCGCCATCTGCGGCTGCGGCACTTTCACCGAAACACCGGACTGGTCCGCCGGCGAGCCGGATTTTGACAATCCGAAGATCAGCGTCAATTCACGGCTGTTCGATGATTTCGATCTCGACAAGGTCGAAGTGGTGGTCATTGACGGCAAGAATCTCTGGTAGCCAGCCAACACGGTTCGTTACCCGACCGGCTCCGGGGAAAAAGCCGTTGCAGGCGATTTTTCCCGTTCCGCTTTTCGCCGCATTTCATGGTACAAGTCGCGGCAAGGGCTGATTTGGCGCCGTCGAAAAGGCGCGACTTGGAGAGGGACCATCTATGAAGAAGACCGTGCTCGTCGTCGTGGCGACGGCTTTGCTCGTGAGCGCCTGCACCACTACGGATCCATATACGGGCGACCAGAAGATTTCCAACACGGCCGCGGGTGCCGGTCTTGGTGCCTTGGCGGGTGCCAGCCTCGGTCTGCTTGCCGGCGGCAATGACCGTCGCAATGCGCTGATCGGCGCCGGCATCGGCGCGCTGGCCGGCGGCGCTATCGGCGCCACGATGGATCAGAACGAAGCGGAGTTGCGTCGGCAGCTCGAGGGCACTGGCGTCAGCGTCACCCGCAGCGGCGACCAGATCATCCTCAACATGCCGTCCGACATCACCTTCAATTCGGATCAGGATGCGGTGAAGCCGGGCTTCTACCAGGTGCTGAACTCGGTTGCGCTGGTGCTGAAGAAGTTCAAGCAGACCACGGTCGACGTTTTCGGCCACACCGATTCGACCGGTGGCGATCAGCACAATTTCGATCTATCCCAGCGTCGTGCGCTGGCGGTCGCCAATTATCTGGCCGGCCAAGGCGTCGATCAGCGCCGCTTCGCCGTCACCGGCTTCGGCAAGACGCGTCCGGTCGCCTCCAATGCGACGTCCGAGGGCCGCGCCCAGAACCGCCGCGTCGAAATACAGCTTTCGCCGCTCACCTGATCTGTCCGGCAAGCGCCCCGACCTGTTCGGCAAGCCAAAACAAAACGGCTCCCACGCGGAGCCGTTTTGTCTAAGTGCGCGCTCTATTTTAGCGATTTCTAATAAATTTCTTTCCCGCGACCATGGAAAGGAATATCATCCTCGCTGTTCCGGAGGGGATGAGGCGGTACAATCGGCCGCGCAATCAGCATTTTTCCGCCTCGGTCTTGCACGGCCAGATCAGAAGTCTGGGAGGAATGCATGACAAGAACAGCTACCCTTGGGCGCTGCGGCGTCCTTGCTTTGACAGGCATTGCAACTTTATGGCTGGGCCTCGCCGCGGCGAGGGCCGAGGACGCCAACAAGGCCGACATCGATGCCTTGAAAAAATCGCTCGCCAAATATGAAGACTACACCGCCGCCGTCCGCGACCTCTATCTGTCGACGGTCGGCTGCGTCTACTACAGCGGAGAAAAGATAGCGGGCTCGATGGATTACCCGAAGGGCGCCATGGGCATCCATTTCGTCAATGTCCCGAGTGTCGGCCAGAAACTCGACCCGATGAAGCCCAACGTCCTGATCTACGAGCCGACCAAGAAAGGCCTGAAGTTGGTCGGTGTGGAATGGCTGGTGCCGCTGACGCCGGACGTCAAAGCGCCGCCGAAGCTGTTTGGCCAGACCTTCATGGGTCCGATGGAGGGGCACTATCCGCTCATCCCGAGGGAATTCGTCCACTACGACCTTCACGCCTGGCTGAACGACAATCCGAACGGCATGTTCAGTCCGACGAACCCGAAGGTGAAATGCAACAAGGCCGAGTTTCCGATGCTGGAGAAACCGACCAAGATGATGCCGGGCCCGATGTAGCAGGCACACCAAGCCGAGGCTTGTCGATATCCATCGGTGCGTCTACCGAGGGCAAGCCGGATCGCTGGCTTGCCCGCCCGGGAATCAGACCTTGGCGACGATCCGCATGAAGGCCGGCATGTCGTCGCCGAAGCCGACGGTGGCGTCGTTGTCTTCCTGGTGGCGTTGACGGCCAGGGCGGTTGTTGTCGCCGCGCTGCGGCCTTGTATCACCGCGCTCCGGTGCGCGCTCATTGCGATCGGAGGATTTACGCTCGGTGTTTTCCGAACGGATTGCATCCTTGCGCGCGCGCCGTTCGACAACGTCGGCGACCGGCGTCTCTGCTGCGTCGGACTGCTCGTGCTGCTGGGCAACCACGGCCGGCGCGTCTTCCTCGCTGTGTCTGGCGCGACGTTCGCCGCTCTTCTTGCGCTCGCCCCCGTCCTTGCGCTCGCCCCTGTCCTTACGGTCGTCATCTTTGCGGCCGGCACGGCGCGGTGCGCCTTTGCCACGGCGCGGCGCGTCGTCCTCGCCTTCGCTGGCGACCACCGTCGACAGATCGCCGTCATGCCACTCGATCTTGGTGCCGATCAGCCGCTCGATGGCGTCGATATACTTGGTGTCGGATTTGGTCGCGATGGTGAAGGACTTGCCCGAGCGCCCGGCGCGGCCGGTACGGCCGATGCGGTGGACATAGTCCTCGGCATGGATCGGGACGTCATAGTTGAAGACGTGGCTGACATCGGGGATGTCGAGGCCGCGCGCGGCAACGTCCGAAGCGACGAGGTAGCGCAGCTTGCCATCGCGGAAATTGGCCAGCATCTGCATGCGGGCGCGCTGGTCCATGTCGCCATGCAGCGCACCGGCGTCGAAATCATACTTCAGCAGCGAGCGGAACAGTTCCGACACCTCGACCTTGCGGTTGCAGAAGATGATGGCGTTCTTCAGCTCGGCATCTTCAGCCTTGATCAGGTTGCGCAGCGTCTCGCGCTTGTCCCAGGGTTTCGAGCCCGACTTGACCAGCCGCTGGATGATGTTGGTTGCGGCCGACGCGGCCTTGGAGACCTCGACACGCACCGGCGCGTGCAGGAATTTTTCGGTAAGCTTGGTGATTTCCGGCGGCATCGTCGCCGAGAAGAACAGCGTCTGCCGGGTGAACGGGATCATCTCGCAGATGCGTTCGATATCGGGGATAAAGCCCATGTCGAGCATGCGGTCGGCCTCGTCGATGACGAGGATTTCGACGCCGTTGAGCAAGAGCTTGCCGCGCTCGCGGTGGTCGAGCAGGCGGCCGGGCGTCGCGATCAGCACGTCGGCGCCACGCTCCAGCTTCTTGTCCTGTTCGTCGAACGACACGCCGCCGATCAGGAGCGCGATGTTGAGCTTGTGATTCTTGCCGTACTTGATGAAGTTTTCCTCAACCTGCGCGGCAAGCTCACGCGTCGGTTCCAGGATCAGTGTGCGCGGCATTCGGGCACGCGCGCGGCCCTTTTCCAGCCGGGTCAGCATCGGCAGCACGAAGGAAGCCGTCTTGCCGGTGCCGGTCTGGGCAATGCCCAGCACGTCCTTGCCGAGCAAGGCGTGCGGAATGGCGCCGGCCTGGATCGGAGTCGGCTGCGTGTAGCCGGCATCGGTAACTGCGGAAAGCACCTTCGGCGACAGGCCGAGGTCTGAAAAGGTCAACGCTTCTTGAGCGGTCGTGGTGTCTGAGGACAAGTGTTGCTGTCTTTGGCTGGTTCGGGGAAGCGCAACGTTGTTCGTCGCGGCAAGCGCCACGCGCCTGCAAGATTGGTATTGCGATTAGGCGCAAGCCCGCGATTTGTCAACAGAAACGGGTGGGATTGGCGCGATTGTGAAGTCGTAACCTTAATCGCGATGCTTAATCCGGCTGCTTGTGTCTGTACCGGCTCAATACCGGAACTGTTCGGCCAGGATGCGCTCGTTCCAGGAGTGGTTGGGATCGAACAGCAAGGTCGCCGTCGCCGTCGGCGACTCCCGCACCGTCACGGTGGTCACCGCCTTGACTTCCGTATGGTCGGCGGCGGCGTTCACCGGCCGCTTTTCCGGCTCCAGAATGTCGAAGCGCACGGTCGCCTTGTTGGAGAGCAATGCACCGCGCCAGCGGCGCGGACGGAACGGGCTGACCGGGGTCAGCGCCAGAAGCGGTGCGTCGAGCGGCAGGATCGGGCCGTGCGCGGAGAGATTGTAGGCCGTGGATCCGGCCGGCGTCGCGATCATGACGCCATCGCAATTCAACTCTTCAAGCCGTATCTGATCATCGATGCTGATGCGAATCTTGGCCGTCTGATAGGATTGGCGCCACAGCGCCACTTCGTTGATCGCCAGAGCCGAGACCGTTTCGCCTTCCGAGGTGACGGCCAGCATCTCCAGCGGGCGGATCGTTTCGGCGACCGCTGCCGCGATGCGCTCGGTGAGCCCGCCGGAACGGTACTCGTTCATCAGGAACCCGATGGTGCCACGGTTCATGCCGTAGACCTTCTTTCCCGTCCCCATCGTGTCGCGCAAGGTCTGCAGCAGGAAGCCGTCGCCGCCCAGGGCCACGACAACCCCCGCATCCGCGACTGGACATTGGCCATAGCGCGCCGACAGGCTTTCCAGCGCCGCCTTGGCGTCTGCTGTGTCGGACGAGACGAAGGCGATGCTGTTGGCGGCTGTGCTCATGGCTTCCCGATCGCGACCGATTGGCGGCAGTTCCGACCGCGCCAGCGCCGGGGTAGCATGGGGCGGGCAGGTCTGCAAAGAGAGCCGTTGTGTCGGCCGGCAAAGCGATCGCGCCGCGGCCTGCCGAGGCCGGCCGGTCGCGGTTGATGTCAAGGCACCAACGAATGTGATGGTTAAGGCCGGGCGTAACCTCTCGTAAAGCTGGATCGATCATGTTAGCCGGCATGGGTGGCGTGGGGCGCCCGCAGCATTGCCGGATCCTTCGGGACATCAAAAGGACGCTGCGGCACTTTTGATCTGTGTGCATGATCCCTCGAGAATATCCTGATGTTCGGGGATGTGCGCGCCAACCAGACGAGGCCGACATATTGCCGGTAGCACGCCTGATCATCGTTTTTGTCATCCTGGGAAGCTTTGCGCTGGTCTTCGCCGCGCTGGTTCGCCAGTCGGAAGAAATGAGCAACAGACCAGTGCCCACCGCATCTCGCTGTGGTGATGCCGCCGGAATGCCTTGCCCGCAAAGGGCGGAGCTGTAAGCCGTACGGCCCTTCATTCCGATCGTGAAGTCATTTCCGACCGTGAAGTCGTTGCGATCGTGAAATCATGCCGATCGCGGAAGTGAATCGAGCTTGCCTGTGAAATGGGGGGCAAAGACGGTTTCGAAGGCCTTGAGGGCCGCGCCGATCGCCTGGTGCATGTCGAGATACCGGTAGGTGCCCAGCCGTCCCCCCAGATGCAGGTTTTTCTCGGCCGCCGCCCTTTCGAGGTAACGGCGGAAGATCGCTTGGTCCTTGCGTGTGTCGATTGGATAGTAGGGTTCGTCGGCGCGGCCGGCGAAACGGGAATACTCGCGGCCGATGAGTGTCTTGTCGCTTCCGTGCTGGCGTTCCGGATTGAAATGCCGGAATTCGACCACGCGGGTGTAGGGCACGGCTTCGTCGGCATAGTTCATGATCGCCGTGCCCTGATGATCCGGTGTGTTCACCACCTCCAGATCGATATCGATGGTCCGCCAGCCGAGTTCGCCCTCGCAATAGTCGAAATAGCGGTCGATCGGGCCGGTATAGACGACCGGCAGGTCCTTCGGCAGCAGAGGCTTGATGTCGAAGAAGTCGACGCCAAGCCGTGTTTCGATGAGGTCGTGTGCAAGCATCTTTTCGAAGACCGCGGTGTAGCCATCCACGGGCTGGCCCTGGAAACGGTCATTGAAATAGCCGTCCTCGAACGTGTAGCGGACCGGCAGGCGCGCGATGATCTGCGCCGGCAGTTCGCGCGGGTCCGTCTGCCATTGCTTGGCGGTGTAGCCCTTGATGAAGGCTTCATAGAGGGGACGGCCGACAAGGGAGATCGCCTTCTCCTCGAGATTGGCCGGCGGGCGATCGCCAAGCTCGGCTGCCTGCTCGGCGATCATGCCGCGTGCCTCGTCCGGGCTCAGCCGCTTGCCGAAGAACTGGCAGATCGCGGCGAGGTTGATCGGCAGCGGATAGACCTTGTCGCGATAGGTCGAGAATGCGCGATGGCGATAGGACGTGAAGCCGGTGAAACCCTGCAGATAGTTCCAGACCTCCTCGTTGGAAGTGTGAAACAGATGCGGCCCGTAACGATGGATTTCGACGCCGGTGACGGGATCCTGCTCGGTATAGGCATTGCCGCCGATATGCGTGCGCCGATCGATCACCAGCACCCGCCGGCCGAGTTGGGTGGCGATACGCTCCGCCAGCGTCGCGCCGTAGAATCCCGCGCCGACGATCAGGATGTCGGCTTTGCTCAGCAGGTTCTTGTCCATTCGGCCGATCCATCCAGCGTTTGAAGTCCGTGCCTTATTGGCTGCTGCCGCTCACGACACAAGCGAAAAACGACATGGGGTTGAAGTGTTTGGAACACGAGGTGGCAGTCCGAATGGACAGAAATATTTTTTGGCAAGCTACATCAGCTTTGTTGTAGCCTGAAAGAAACTTCAGTATTCGACCACCTGATTTGTCCTCTTTGGTCAATCGGCCGAGTAAACCATCGCCATCACAGGATTGTACGTTTCATGAAGCTGATCGTTGTGACTCCGGCAGGGCGCGAGAAATATCTTCGCTTGCTCAGCCATCACGTTTTGAAAAGCCCCGACGTGCACGAATGGCACCTGTGGGACAATTGCCGCAATGAAGCCGACCGCGCCTACCTTCAACGGCTGGCCGCCTCCGACCCGCGATGCCGGATCAAGAAACTTCCACACGCCGATGGCGGGTTTAACGTCATCGGCGACTTCTATCGTTTTTGCGACGACGCCGAGGCTTTCTACCTGCGCCTCGACGACGATGTGGTTTTTGTCGAGGATGGCTTCTTTCAAAAGTTCATGACGAGGGTCATGGCCGAGAGAGGATCGGCCATCTGGTACGCGCCGCTGATCATCAACAACGCCATCTGCAATTCACTTATCAAGCAGCTTTCCAGGGTCCTGGTGGACGGGCCGCTGACTTGCCAGGCGTCATGCGAATTCTCGTGGGCTCATGCCAGCTTTCCACAGGCGCTTCATCCGGTCTTCATCGAGGCCGTCCGCGCCAACCGGCTTGATGACTTCCGCGTGCCGGACAGGGAGATCAGGCTATCGCGCTTTTCGATCAACGCACTCGGCTTTTTCGGATCGGATATTGTCGGCCTGGGAGAGAGTTTCCATCCGCCGTCGGGCGATGAGGAGGAGTGGCTTTCGGCGACCTTGCCCACCAGACTGGACCGGCCGGGCAAGATATTTGGTGACCTGATCGTGGCGCATTTCAGCTTCTATCCGCAGGAACGCCAATTGCTGCGTACCAACATCCTCGATGGCTATTACGAACTCGCTGGCCTTGCTCCTCCGATCTACGAGAAGCCTCCAATCCGCCTGAGAGATCGGTTTAAGCAGTGGAGGAGAGGCCGGAAGGCGTCGACACCACCGCGCTATACGATCTCGCTTCCACCCGTAACAACCTGAAGGTTGGCATCGCCGTCGAGCGTCCAGGCAAGGTCTGTCGGGTCGTGGACTTCGTGGCTGCGCCTGCCGGGGCCTTGCATGGTCTCACCAGGTAAGCCGGGCCGTCCTTCAACCAGTCGCTGACGTCCCTTTGGAAATCGCTCGGGAAGGCAGCGGCCGCGCACGCCGATGAAGTCGGCCGCGTGGCAAAGCTTGTGAAAACATATTGACTGTATGGTTAGTTATAATTATTCCTGGCGTTAAGAGTTGGCCAGCCGGCATGCGCCGGTGAATGGCCGCGAAAAGGGGAATATCGTGACGGCCATCCGGCCCGCAATTGGGGCGAAGGCGTCATCAGGCTTGTTCATCAGCAGGAAATGGACCTGAGGCGATACGCTGCCGGTCCCAACAATGGGAGCACTCGCATGAACTGGAAATTGACCGCGGCAACCGTCGGGCTGTCGCTGCTCGCGGTAACCGGCATCGCCCGCGCCGATGGCGAACTCAACATCTACAACTGGGGCAATTACACCAACCCGGACCTGATCAAGAAATTCGAGGAGACCTACAAGGTCAAGGTCACCGTCACCGACTACGATTCCAACGACACCGCATTGGCCAAGGTCCGCCAGGGCGCTTCCGGCTACGACATCGTGGTGCCCTCGGCCAGCGTCGTGCCGATCTGGATCAGCGAAGGTCTGCTGCTCGAAACCGATCCCAGCAAGATGGAGAATTTCAAGAACGTCGATCCCAGATGGGTAGACGTTCCCTTCGATCCGGGTCGCAAATACACCGTTCCGTGGCAGTGGGGCACGACAGGCATTTCGGTGAACAAGTCGGTCTATACCGGCGACCCCAACACCTCGGCGCTCTTCCTCGATCCGCCGCCCGAGCTGGTCGGCAAGATCAACGTCGTCCCCGAAATGGGGGACATCATGTTCCTCGCTATCGCCTATGAAGGCGGCCAGTACTGCACCAACGACATGCAGGTGCTGAAGAAGGTCCACGACAAGCTGGTCGAGGCCAAGGCGAAATGGCTTTCGCTCGACTACGCGGCCGTCGACGGCCTGGGCAGGGGCGACATCGCCGCCGGTGTCAACTGGAACGGCATTTCGCTGCGGCAGAGACTGCAGAACGACAAGATCGTCTACGGCTATCCCAAGGAAGGCTTTCCGATCTGGATGGACAATGTCGCCGTGCTCAAGGACGCCAAGAATGTCGAGAATGCCAAGCTCTTCCAGAATTTCATCATGGACCCGAAGAACGCTGCTATGATCTCGGCCTTCGCGCGCTACGCGAACGGCATAAAAGGTTCGGAAGCCTTCATGCCTGACGACATGAAAAACGCACCCGAGGTCAATGTTCCGGCCGAATTCGCCGCCAAGGGCCAGTTCATGCCGGCCTGCCCATCGGATGTGCAGGCGCTCTACACGAAAATCTGGACAGACCTGCAGAAGTAGCGCCGCCGGCCGAACCCGACGAACAGCCACCGGACCGCAGCGCGCGGTCCGGCCACCCTCATATCCGACCTTGATGCCAGTGCGGTCTCGCGATCGCGGGGAGATTTCCGATGTCCGATCTCGACCTTTGCTACATGCCGGCCCATGAGGCACTGCGACTGTTCAAGGCGAAGAAACTGTCGCCCGTCGAATTGATGCGCGCCACGATCCGCCGTGCCGAAGCCACCAAATCGGCGATCAACTGCCTCACCTTCACGCATTTCGAGGAAGCGATGGGGCTGGCGGCCAAGGCCGAGGCGAAATATGCCAAGGACGCCCGCACCGGCGCGCTCGAGGGCCTGCCGATCGGCATCAAGGACGAGAGCTACATCAAGGGCAAGCCGACATCGCACGGCTCGCTGCTGTCGAAGGACGCCATTGGCGGCCACACCTCGACGATGAACGAGCGCGTCATCAAGGCTGGCGGCATCGTCCATGCCCGCACGGCGACGCCCGAGTTCAGCTGTGCAGGCTACACCTGGTCGAAGCGCTGGGGCGTCACCCGCAACCCGTGGAACCGCGACTTCACGCCGGGCGGTTCGTCCGGCGGTTCGGCGGCCACGCTTGCCTCCGGTACGTCGTCGATCGCAACCGGCTCGGACATTGCCGGATCGATCCGCATTCCGGCCTCGGCCTGCGGCCTCGTCGGCTTCAAGCCGCCTTACGGGCGCAATCCGGACGAGCCGCCGTTCAATCTCGACTTCTATTGCCACACCGGTCCGCTGGCACGAAACGTCAGGGATGCGATCCTGCTGCAGAACGTCATGGCCGGACCGAGCCCGCTCGATATCGCCACGCTGCGCCCGAAGCTGCGTCTGCCGCTCGACTACAAGCCGATCAAGGGTTGGAGGATAGCCTTTTCCATGGATCTCGGCTCCTTTGAAGTCGACCCTGACGTGCGCAAGAACACTCTTGCCGCCTGCGACGTGTTCCGCTCGCTCGGCGCTACGGTCGAAGAGGTCGATCTGCGCTGGGGGGATGATGTGCTCAAGGCCGGCATGGCCTACCTGGAGCATCTTTTCGGCGCATCGCTGTCGCAACTGCTCGGGAAGCACGGCAAGGACATGACCAGCTATGCCCGGCAGTTCGCCGAGGATGGACAAAAATCCAAGGCGACGGATTTTGTCGCAACGCTCGATGTGGCGGCCAGGATGTACCAGACGCTGGGTCCACTGCTGGAGACCTATGACGTGCTGATCTGCCCGACCAACGCGCTTCCGGCGGTGCCGGCGGAGTTCGACCAGACCAGGGACAGGGTCGAGATCAATGGCAAAGAGGTGAACCCGTCGCTCGGCTGGGTGATGACGACGCCGTTCAACATGATGAGTCGCTGCCCGGTTCTGACCATACCTTCAGGCCATGCGGCCAGCGGCGTGCCGACGGGCATCCAGATCGTCGGCCGTACCTATAGCGATGCCGATGTCTTCCGGGCTGGGCTGGCCTATGAAACGGCCCGGGGGCAATGGTATGGAGACGCCGGGAAACGCCCTTCGCTCTGAGTGATCTCTGGAGCGAGCGAAGTACTAAGGGGCGGGATATTCCGCCGTGGGTCCGAAAGGCCTGACGAAAATGGCGCAACGCAAGGCAACCGCAAAGCCGGAAAAACGCGGAGTTGTAACGGCCAAGGGCAGGGGCGCGGCAAACGATGCTCCCCCCAAGGACCGTCGGCGCGAGCGCGGCGAAGCGAGCGTGCAGCGCATCATCGACGCCACGATCGAGCTCATCGCGGAGGAGGGCCTGGCGAGCGTCACCATGCAGCGCATCGCCGAACATGTCGGCTCGTCCAACGCGCTGGTCGTCTTTCACTTTCGCAGCAAGGAAAACCTGTTCCGGGCCGTCCTGCAGTATCTCAGCGATCGATATGACGAGCTGTGGGTTACCTTGGTGCGGGCGCCCGGACTGTCGCCGGTCGAAAGATTGCTGGGCGCCGTCGATTGCGCGCAGCGCTTTGCCCGGCAGCATTCGAAATGGGTCTCGGTCTTTGTCGTGTTCTCCAGCGACCGCAAGAGCATGCAGATCTACAATGAAATCGGCCTGCCGAGCGATCTCGCCTACACCGCCGAAGCACGCGAACTGCTGATCGAGATTTCGCGCAGCGGTGGTTACACCGGCGTCGACATACACACCCTCTCGGAAAGCCTGAATTATCTGGTTCATGGCGCCTGGTACTGGGACCATTTGAACCCTTCCAGCCGTGACACCGATGTGCTGCGCAAGACCATGCTGCTGCTGCTGCATCAGGCATTTCCGCGACACTTTTGAACTGATGCGTTAAGGTCGTCAGGGGCTCTTGTGCAGATGGCAGCCGACCTGCCGTTTTCGCGCCAGGTATTCATCGATCAACTGGCGATAGCGGACCTTGCCGAAGCTCGGGAAATGGCCGCCATGCACGACCGAGACGCCGAGGTCGCGCAGGGCGGCGAGTGTCTCGACATAGTCCGGGATATCCGAGTGATAGACGTCGTCGATCAACGGACCGTCATAGACGATGTCACCGGACAGCAGGATGCCGGTCTTCTTTTCATGCAGCGCTATGCCGCCGGGGGAATGGCCGGGTGTGTGGATCACCTCGAAGGCGCGGTCGCCGAGATCGATGACATCGCCATGTTCGAGCAGCCGGCCGGCCGGCGCGGCTGAAATGCCGTAGCGCGCGGTGTCCCAGCCTTTCGGGATGCCATCGAACATCTCGTCGGTCGCATAGCGGTCGGCCACCGTCCATTCGTTGCGCGGATCGGCGAGGATTTCCCCCTCGGCGCGGTGCACGCAGCGGTCGGGAAATTCGTGATGGCAGCCGATATGGTCGAAATGCGTGTGGCTGGCCACGCAGGTCAGCTTGCGCTCGCTCACCAGCGGCACCTGGCGCCTGAGGCTGAAATGGCCGAGCCCGGTGTCGAAGAGAAGATCGCGGTCACGGCCGCGCGCATGCCACATGTTGCAGCGGAAGAACGGTTTGATCCACGGCTCATGGATCAGCGTCACGCCGTCGGCCATACGGATGGTCTCGTACCAGTCGGGTGCGTCGATGACCGCAAGCATGCCCATGTTCAATCCGTCAGCAGGATGATCTGGTCGGTATCGCACGAAGCCGCGACCGTGTCGCCCGGCTGGACCGTTGCCGCTGCGGGCAGCTTGGCGATGAACCGCACCGAGGGGTCTTCGACGGACATCGCGAGCACACGCTTGAAGCTGCCCTGGAAGACGACGTCGCTCACCTTGGCCGTGCCCAGCCTTGTGGCGCCTGAGGCCGCGCCCAAGGTCAGATGTTCCGGCCGTATGGCCAACGCAACGGCCGAGCCTACCGGCAAAGCACCGGGCAGCGAGACCGCCCCGACCGGCGTCGCGACAGTGCTTGTCCCGCCCCTGGCCTCGGTGACCGTGCCAGCGAGGATCGTGCTTTCGCCCATGAAGGTGGCGGAAAAGCGCGTCGCCGGCCGGGCATAGACGCGCTCGGGCGGTCCTTCGTCCTCGATGCGGCCGTCATTCATCACCACGCAGTGGTCGGCAAGCGCCATCGCCTCTTCCTGGTCATGGGTGACATGGATGAAGGCGGTGCCGACGCGTTTCTGGATCGCCTTCAATTCGTCCTGCATCTGCCGGCGCAGCTTCAGGTCGAGCGCGCCGAGCGGCTCGTCGAGCAACAGCACCGCCGGCTCGATCACCAGCGCACGCGCCAGCGCCACGCGCTGCCGCTGGCCGCCCGAGAGTTGATGAGGCTTCTTGTCGAAGGCCGAGGCAAGTCCAACCAGAGCCAGCGCCTCGCGCGCCCGGGCGGCACGGGTCGCACCGTCGACGCCCTGCATGCGCAGCCCAAAGCCGACATTGCCGCCGACGCTCATATGCGGAAACAGCGCATAATCCTGGAAAACGGTCGTGGTCGGGCGCCTGGCCGGCGGCACCGAGGTGCAATCCTTGCCGCTGATGAACACCTTGCCTTCGCTGGGCGTGACGAAACCGCCAAGGATGGACAACAGCGTCGTCTTGCCCGAACCCGACGGTCCGAGCAGGATCGTGTAGCTGCCGGGCTCGATCTGCAGCGAGACATTTTTCAGCACGGCCAGTTGCCCGAAACGGTGCGAGACGCTGCGTATGTCGACCAGGGGCGCGGTCATGTCTTTCTCCTGCGCAACAATGTCAGTTCGAACGCTACGACCAGCACGATGGAAACGGCAAAGACCAACGAGCCGACCGCATTGGTCTTGGGATTGAGGCCGGAGCGCAGCAGGTTCCAGATTTCCACCGGCAGCGTGGTGTCGAAGCGCGTCAGCAGGAAGGAGATCACGAACTCGTCCCAGGAGAAGGTCATCGACAGGAAGAAGCCGGCGAAGATCGCCGGCGCCATCACCGGCACTGTGACCAGCAGCAGCACCTTCCATTCCGGCGCGCCAAGATCGCGCGCGGCGCGCTCGATGTTGATCTGGTGGTCGCCCATCTGGCTGTAGATGATAGCAAAGCAGAGCGGCAGGTTGATCACCACATGGCCGATGCCGGCGGCAAGCAGCGATTTCGGTACGCCGGCCCAGTTGAACAGCACCAGCAGCCCCATGCCGATGATCAGGTAGCTGACCGTCAGCGGCAGCGTGATCAGCCCGCGCAGCAGGCCCGAGCCGGGCAGCACGAAGCGCGCGAAACCCCAGGCCGAGAGGAAACCCAGCGTGACCGCGGCGAGGGACGAGATCGATGCGACCAGCAGCGAATTGACCAGCGCCGAGGTCAGTCGCGTGTCGGACAGAACGGCCTCGTACCAGCGCAGCGACGGGCCGGTGAACGGCGGGATCGGGAATGACGTCGCCTGCAGCGAAAACAGCACCAGCACGACCACCGGCAGGAAGATGAAGCCATAGACCGCAAGCGCGTAGACCCAGGAAACGACGCGGACAATCCGGCGCATGGTCAGGCCCGCTCGATCTTCAGCCAGCGCGCGCAGGCGAGGTAGGCGACGGTGACCACGGCCATCAGGATGATCGACAGCGCCGAGGCGAGCGGGAAGTCGCCGCGCCGACCGATCTGCATCATCACCAGCTGCGGCATCAGAAGCTCGTTGTTGCCGCCGAGGATCTGCGGCGTGATGTAGTCGCCGATGCACAGCACGAAGGTGAGGAAGGCGCCGACCATGATACCGGGAAGCGTCAGTGGCAGGACGACGTGCAGGAAGGTGCGCACGGGCCCGGCGCCGAGATCTGCCGCGGCCTTGCGGTAGCTCGGGCTGAGCTGCTTCAGATTGGCGAAGATGGTCAACGTCAGCAGCATGACGAAGAAATGCACGAAGCCGGTGACCGTGGCTAACCGAGTGTTGGCGAGCTGCAGCGGCTCGGTGATGAGGCCGGAGCCGGTCAGCGCGCGGTTGATGACGCCGTTCTGCGCCAGCACCAGCAGCCAGGAGTAGGAGCGCACGACATAGGAGGTCCAGAACGGCAGCACGGCCAGCATCAGCGCCAGCCGCTGCCAGCGTTCCGGCACCTGTTCGGCGAGGATCCAGGCAAAGGGATAGGCGAGCAGCACCGAGACCACGGTGACGATCGCCGTCACCTCGAGCGAGTTCACCATGGCCTGCCAATAGGACGGGTCGGTGAAGAACTGGCTGTAATTGGCGAGCGTGAAGCTGCCGCCCTCATGCACTGTCAGGCTGGAAAACCCCATGGCGATGAAGGGCAGCACGAAGAACAGCAGTGTCCAGCCTAGCGCCGGGGTGACCAGCGCCCAAGGCAGGGCATTGCCCGCCCGGGGCAGGGCGCGCCCGTTTTTTGCAGTCGAATTCACGAGCGGTATCCGCTCACTTCGCCTGCAGCATTTCAGTCCACATATCCTGCATCTTCTTGTCGAGATCGGCGTTCGGCGCCGGATAGGCCTGGGCGCGGGCAAGGAAGCCGGGCTGCTCGTCGAAGCGCAGGATCTTCTTCTGGTCGTCGGTCAGTGCCGCCTTGGCGTTGGACGGCATGCCCCAATAGCAGGACGAGGTGGCAAGCCGCGCCTGGCCTTCCGGGCTCATGATGTACTGGATGAACTTCAGCGCCATGTCCTTGTTCTTGGAATCCTTGAACATGGCCAGCGATTGAGACCACAGCACCGCGCCTTCTTTCGGGATGGAGAAGTCGAGCGCCGGGTTTTCCTTGGCCAGCCCCGCCGTCACCCATTCGCCGCCGCCGACCAGTATGTCGACCTCGCCGGTCGCAAGCGCCGTCTGGCTGGCGGTGACTTCGCCGACCAGCTTGGCATTGGCCTTCATCTTGAGAAGCTCGGCCTTGATGGCCGGGAGGTCGGCCTCGGTCAGCTCCGCCGTCTTCTTGCCGATCGCCATGGCGGCCATGCCGATGACCGGCAGGTAATAGTCATAGATGGCGACCTTGCCCTTGTACTTGTCGCTGGTCAGCGACGCCAAGGACTGCATGTCGGCCGGGTCGACCTTGGTCTTGTTGAAGCCGATGGTGTTGTAGCCGAACTTTTCGGTGATGCCGTAGCGCTTGCCGCCGACCACGGTCGAGCCGTCCATCTTCACCTGCGGGAACAGGTCGGCCAGCGGCAGCTTGTCCTCCGGCAGTGGCTCGAACAGGCCCTTTTCGACGCCGCGCGGCACATCGATACTATCGATCACCATCACGTCCCAGTCGCCGGGCTGCGACTGTTCGACGATGGCGAGACCGGCGCCGGTGCCTTCGAATTCCTTGACGTTAACCTTGACGTTGTTGGCCTCCTCGAAGGGCTGCAGCAGCGCCGGATCGGAATGATCGCACCAGATCAGCGCGTTGAGATCGGCGGCCTCGGCGAGACTGCCGGCGCCAAGCAGCAGCGCCGTGGCAGCGCAGGCGGCGCGCAGTTGGTTCTTCAGGACGGAAAGCGGATTCATGGCTTTTGACTGTGCGGACATCGAGTGTTCTCCCTGCCTTTGTGGCTTCTTGCAAAAAATTGAACCAGTTTTAAAATTGAGTCAATTCTATTTTTGTGGCAAGAGGCTGATATGAGCGGATTGCGGGCAAGGCAAAAGGCGGATCGGCACAGGCGCATCATCGAGGCGGCGGCCGCACTTTTCCGCGAGGCCGGTTATGAGGGCGCCAAGATCGAGGCGATCGCCACCCAGGCCGAGGTCTCGGTCGGCACCATCTACAATTACTATGAGAATAAGGGCGACATCCTCGGCGCCATCGTCTCGCTGGAGGTCAACGAGGTGCTCAACGCCGGACGCGGCGTCGTCGCCAGGCCGCCGGCCAATGTCGGCGACGCGCTGGACACGCTGATCGGTATCTATATCGAGCATTCGCTGCATTATCTCAGCAAGGAGATGTGGCGGCAGGCGATGGCGATCTCGATGCAACTGCCCGACAGCCCATTCGGCCAGGCCTATACGGCGTTGGACCGCTCGCTGACGGAACAGATCCGCGCCCTGATCGCCCGGCTGCAGGAGATTGGGCTGGTACGGCAGGACATCGACGGGGCAGCGCTCGGTGAACTGATCTTCAACAACATGAACATGATGTTCATCGAGTTCGTGAAGCGCGACGAGGCCAGGATACCGGAGCTGCGCGCGGCGATACGGAGGCAGAACCGGATATTGGTGTCGTCGATTGGGGTGTGAGCGAGTCAGGAGCAGGCAGGAGAAATCGTCACCTCGGCATATATGTCGTGTCACGCGAGGCTCGTCTCTTGAGTTGAGCTTGAAATCTGGTACAACTTAGAGGGGCATAAAAAGGGGGAGGGGTAAATGGGGGCGTTTTCCGTCTGGCATTGGGCGATCGTGCTGCTGTTGATCGGCGTGCCTGTTTTCTTTGCTGCTCGATCAGCCGCGAAGCCGTCACAGAATCCTGAGGCTCTTGTGGGCTTCGGCGGCTGGCTGATGCTGCTGGCTATCGGTCAGGCATTATCACCGTTGCGCACACTTGCCGACTTCGCCAACTCGGCCGACGGCTATCAGCAACTCATGGCCCTCTCAAACGGGCCGCTGGCGGTGTATGGCGAGGTTGCTCTCAATCTGGCATTTCTGGCGCTTCAACTGGTTGTGCTCGTTTCCATGCTGCGGAAAAGCCGCCGGTTCCCGCAGTTGTTTCTGCTCCAGTGGCTTGCGATCCCTGTCGTTTTTGTCCTGGACACGATCTGGATTTCTTCAATTCTGGGCGTTCCGGTGAACCAGGTGCTCGCAGGTGATGCGCTGGCGGCATCGATAGCCTCGTTTGTCGCGGCTGGCATCTGGGTTGCTTATGTCTACAGGTCTGTCAGGGTGAGGAACACTTTCAACAAAGCGGGCGCATCAGAGCAAGTCGCCAGCGCCTCATAGCGATATCGCGTTGCGGTCGCGCTCGGAGGGACTTCCGGCTCTTGACGGATCGTAGGTGAACTGGTGCCCCCGGACGGAATCGAACCGCCGACCTTCGGTTTACAAAACCGCTGCTCTACCAGCTGAGCTACAAGGGCATGGCGCTCCGGTTAGCATATTTGTTGCGCCAGTAAAGACAAAACTCCGTTTTCGTTCGCCCCAGCGGTGGATGAGGGCTCAAAGGCGGGATCCTGAAAATCGCCGGATTGCTTCCTACATATCGGCAAGGTGCAACCGCTTCGGACTGGAGTGTCGCATGATCAGGCTCATCATCATTCTCCCCATGGTCGTCATCGCCTGGATGCTGCTGGTGAAGCTCATCAGCGATGTGAAGAAGGCCAATGTCGACTGGACCGGCGTGACCACCATCATCGGCTTCATCGCGCTCGCCTTCTGGCTTCGCCATGTGACGGGCATGGGGTGAACGAAGAGAGTGAGTAGGGAATAGCCAGTAGGGAATAGCCAGTAGGGAATAGGGAATTGCATCGTTCGGATGCGCGTGATGCCGTTCCACTACTGCCTACTGCCTACTGCCTACTGCCTACTGCCTACTGCCTACTGCCTACTCACTCCTCAACCCTCCAAAAAATCTCCTCGCCCCTTCGAACCTTTTCCCGCGCCGCGCCGACCGATGTTCGGAGGCGAATGGGTCGCCTCGATCAAAAGATCCAGGAGATCATCATGTTCAAGCGCACTCTCACTTCAGGCCTCGTCGCCATCTTCGTCGCCACCGGCGCGCTCGCCGGCACCGTCGGCACGTCGTCTGCCCATGGCATGCACGGCCATCATCATCACCACCACCACTTCAAGAAGTTCTGGTGGAAGCACTACAATCACCATCATCACCACAGGCACGGCCGGGTGATCATTTTCCTTTGATGGAGGGACCCAATTCCTCAAAAGGGCGGCTTCGGCCGCCCTTTTTGCGTTGAGCTCGGCAGCCGCCGGAATTCGCGACACCCGAGTCCGCCCATCGCGGTGGACGCGATTTCCCCAGTTCAAAAAAAGACGAAAAAAAATTCGAACCTTTCTTCTTGCCGCAACGACAGATCATCAAGAGGCGGATGGATCGCCTCGGTCAACGAAGCAAGGAGATCATCATGTTCACGCGCACACTCGTTTCCGGCCTCATCGCCACCACTGTCGCCGCCACCGCATTGGTTGGCACCGTTCAGCCTTCGGCAGCCCACAGCCATCACCACAACCATGACATCGGCATCGGCATCGCCGCCGGCGTCGGCGGCTTCGTCCTCGGCAGCCTGCTCGCCCAGCAGCCGCCGCGTACCGTCTATGTCGACGAAGACGGTGGTTCCTGGCACGTCCGTCGCTGTTTCGATCGCTACTCGAGCTACGATCCGGAGTCCGACACCTACATCGGCCGCGACGGCTATAGCCACTACTGCCGGCTCTGAGCGGAGGCCAACCAACGACAGGAAAGAGGGGTTGCGGGCAGCCCCTCTTCTTCGTTTTGAAGGTCGCGGGTCTAGAACTTCGCGTCGGCGTCGAGCACCGGCAAACCGGCCGCGCGGCAGAGGCCCTGAACTCGAAGCCGGGAATCCGCCGATCCATCGCTCATCGCGGCGAGTTCGAAGCTGCTTCCGGCATCCGGGTAGATCTTGGCGACAAAGGCTTTGTCATCGCCGTAAGCCCCGGATGAGATCCTGTTGCTGACGGTGCCGCAGGCCACGATCTCCTGGCGGCCGCCCGACGTCCGCTCGCCGGCCAGCATCGTCCCGAACTTGGCGGAGGCCGGATCCGGCAGATGCTGGCGGATGCCGCCGGTAATGATCTCCTCCAGCGCGAGCGAGATCGGAATGGGCGAGATCGGAATGGGATTGCCGCGTTGGTCGCCCGCATCGAGCCGAGGTGCCGCCGCCACGCATCCGCACAATGAAGCGACAAGCAAAAGCTGGATCGTTTTTCTCATCCGCGCCCTTTCGCATGCATTCGAACGCCACGGCAAGGCGGTCCCATGCAGCGGGCGCTATACAGCGATTTTCGGAGCGTCTAGTCTCTTGCGATGGGCATCGAGGGAGGGTGGCTTGGACGAGCAGGACCCGAAAGAAGACCTGATCGAGACGGTTTTCCGCAATGGCACCATCACCACGGTCGGTATCCTGCTGGCGTTTTCGCTAGGTTTCATCACCCATTGGGCCGCCAACCCTATTCCCTGGCAGACCTACCATCTGGTCGCCGTCCTGCCGATCCTGGCCGGTATCGCCTTGCAGATGCGGGCGCTGTCGCTGCTGCTCGACACAAAGTCGCTGCAGCGGCGCGTCTATGAACACGCCAACCGCATCTTCATCGCCGGCCTCGTCTTCACTGCCTGCGGTGTCGGCATGGCGATCCTGCTCGATTTCTTCGATATCGCGACCAGGAGCGCGCTGCCTGGGGCGGGCTGATCAACCGGCTTGCACGCCGCCGATCATCCTTGTCACCTCGGCCGCGGCATTGCGCACCATCGGCCCGATCTCGGCCAGCCGCTCCGGCGTCACCCGCACGGTCGGCCCCGACACGGAGACGCCGCCGATCGGCTCGCCGAACTCGTTGAAGATAGCGGCCGCCACGCAGCGCATGCCGGGGTGCCGTTCCTCGTCGTCGACCGACCAGCCGCGCAGCTTGATGACAGCTAGGTCATGCGCAAGCGCCGGGATTTCCGAAAGCGTCTTGTCGGTGAAGCGCTGCAGGCCGGCCTTGCGCAAAATGATGCCGACGCGCTCGGGTTCGAGATGCGCCAGCACCGCCTTGCCAATGCCGGAGGCATGGAAGGGGCTGCGGGTTCCCGGGCGGAAGAAGGCGCGGATCGCCTGGTGCGTCTCGACCTGGCTGACGAACACCACGCAATCATCCTCGGCGACGCCGAGATTGGCGGTCTCGCCGGTCTTTTCCATCAGCTCCTGCATGACGATGCGGGCGCGGTCGACCAGTTTGCGCCGGCGCAGGAATGCCGCGCCCATGCGGTAGGTCTCGACGCCGATCGACCACAACTGGTCGCTGGTGTCGAACTCGACCATGCCGTGGTTCTGCAGCGTCGTCAGCATGCGGTAGGCGGTGGAGGCGGCAAGACCGCTTTGCGCGGATATCTCGCTCAGCGACAGGCCACTGCCCTCGGCGACAATGGCCAGGATGCGTAACGCCCGGTCGAGCGACTGCACCGAATTGGCTTCGGATGGCCCGTTGAAGGCGCGCGGCCGGCCGCGCTGGCGTTTTTCGGTCGTGTCCATAGGCGCCATTCTCCGCCGTTTCGCCAAACTAGCAATGAAAAAGTTTTTCACTCGCGCGAGCGGCGGAATTCCTGGAAAACGGAAAATCCAATGAAATCAGAGCATAATCACCGTTTTCTAGAAATGAAAAAATATTCTGAAAAAATTGAAAAATAGCCGGCTTGCTGACATTCTCGGCCATCCAACAATGACAACCCTGAGGAGGGCCGGAAAATGGCCAGGATGCGCGCTGTCGATGCCGCGGTTCTCGTTCTCGAAAAGGAAGGCATCGCCTGCGCCTTCGGCGTGCCGGGCGCGGCGATCAACCCGCTCTATTCGGCGCTGAAGGCGAGGGGCACCATCCGCCACGTGCTGGCCCGCCACGTCGAGGGCGCTTCGCATATGGCCGAAGGCTATACGCGCGCCAAATCCGGTAATATCGGGCTTTGTATCGGCACGTCGGGCCCGGCAGGCACCGACATGATCACCGGTCTCTATTCGGCCGCCGCCGATTCCATTCCGATCCTGTGCATCACCGGCCAGGCGCCGCGCGCACGGCTGAACAAGGAAGATTTCCAGGCCGTCGACATCGCCGCCATCGCGGCGCCCGTCGCCAAATGGGCGGTCACGGTCATGGAACCCTATCTCGTCCCCATGGCGCTGCAGAAGGCGTTTCACCTGATGCGCTCGTCGCGGCCAGGTCCGGTGCTGATCGACCTGCCGGTCGATGTCCAGCTGGCTGAGATCGAGTTCGACATCGAAGCCTATGAGCCGATGACGCCGTTCAAGCCGGCGATGACGCGGGCGCAAGCCGAAAAGGCGCTGGCGATGCTCAACGCGGCCGAAAAGCCGCTGATCGTCGCCGGCGGCGGCATCATCAATGCCGATGCGTCCGATCTGCTGATCGAGTTCGCCGAAATATCGGGCGTGCCGGTCATCCCGACGCTGATGGGCTGGGGCGCGATCCCCGACGACCACCGGCTGATGGCAGGCATGTGCGGGCTGCAGACCTCGCACCGCTACGGCAATGCGACCATGCTGGAAGCCGATTTCGTCTTCGGCATCGGCAATCGCTGGGCCAACCGCCACACCGGTTCGGTCGACGTCTACACCAAGGGAAAGAAATTCATCCATGTCGACATCGAGCCCACGCAGATCGGCCGTGTCTTCGCGCCCGATCTCGGCGTCGTCTCGGATGCGGGTGCCGCGCTGAAGATGCTGCTCGACGTCGCCACCGAATGGAAGACGGCGGGAAAGCTGCGCGACTGGTCGGGCTGGGCGAAGGAATGCCAGGCCCGCAAGAAGACGATGAAGCGCAAGACGCATTTCGACCAGGTGCCGCTGAAGCCGCAGCGTGTCTACGAGGAGATGAACAAGGCGTTCGGCCGCGACGTCACCTACGTCACCACGATCGGCCTGTCGCAGATCGCCGGCGCGCAGTTCCTGCATGTCTACAAGCCGCGCAACTGGATCAATTGCGGCCAGGCCGGCCCGCTTGGCTGGACCTTGCCGGCGGCCCTTGGCGTGCGTGCCGCCGATCCGGACCGCACCATCGTGGCGCTGTCGGGCGACTATGATTTCCAGTTCATGATCGAGGAACTGGCGGTCGGCGCGCAGCACAGGCTGCCCTACATCCACGTCGTCGTGAACAACGCCTATCTCGGCCTGATCCGCCAGGCGCAGCGCGGTTTCTCGATGGACTACGAGGTGAGCCTGGCCTTCGAGAACATCAACCGGGCGGACGATCCCGAGGCCGGCTATGGTGTGGATCATGTCGCGGTTGCCGAGGCGATGGGCTGCAAGGCGGTCAGGGTGCGCAAGCCGGAAGAATTCGCCGGCGCCTTCAGGCAGGCGCAGCGGCTGATGAAGGAACACCAGGTGCCGGTCGTGCTCGAATTCATTCTCGAACGCGTCACCAACATCTCCATGGGCACCGAGATCGACAAGATCACCGAATTCGAGGACCTTGCCGAGCATCAGGAAGATGCGCCGACCGCGATCGTGATGCTGGATTAGGAGAAAAAGAATGCCGTGTTTTTCAGCCAATCTTTCGATGCTCTTTGGCGAGCACGATTTCCTGGACCGCTTCGATGCAGCCGCCCGCGCCGGCTTCAAGGGCGTCGAATATATCGGTCCGTACGATCATGCACCCGAGGTGGTGGCCGCGAGGCTGAAGAAGAACGGCCTGACACAGGTGCTCTTCAACCTTCCGGCGGGCGACTGGGGCAAGGGCGAGCGCGGCATCGCCGTGCTGCCGGACCGTGTGCCTGAATTCCGCCAGGGCATCGCCAAGGCGATAACCTATGCGCAGGCGCTCGATTGTCCGCAGGTCAATTGCCTGGCCGGCATCGCGCCTGTCGGCGCCGATCGCAAGGTGCTCGAGGATGTTTTCGCCGAAAACCTCGCCTTTGCGGCGGAAAAGCTGGAGCAGGCGAGCATCCGGCTGCTGATCGAACCGATCAACACCCGCGACATCCCAGGATTCTTCCTCAACCACTCGGATCAGGCGCTCGACCTCATCGACCGTATCGGCTCGAAAAACCTGTTCCTGCAATATGACATCTATCACATGCAGATCATGGAGGGGGATCTCGCCCGTAAAATCGAGGCAAACCTCGACCGCATTGCGCATATCCAGCTTGCGGACAATCCCGGCCGTCACGAGCCGGGGACGGGCGAGATCAACTATCCCTTCCTCTACGACCACATCGACCGCATCGGCTATTCCGGCTGGATCGGGGCGGAATACAAGCCGAAGGCCGGCACGGAAGCCGGGCTGGCCTGGTTCCGGGACCTGGCCGGGCAGGGCAGTGCGGCGGCTTAGCTGTTGCAATTGAAGTCGCGATCCTTCGCGCCCCCCTCTGGCCTGCCGGCCATCTCCCCCACAAGGAGGGAGATCGAATGTCATCTCGGCTTTCGCCAATCTCCAACGTTGCAGGATGAGCGAGGCGCCGAAAGAGCCAATCTCCCCACCTGTGGGGGAGATGGCCGGCAGGCCAGAGGGGTCGCGACAGAACGCTGCCTTCACAAAGGAGAACCACAATGGAAACCATAGGCTTCATCGGTCTCGGCATCATGGGCGCGCCGATGGCGGGGCATCTGCTGGATGCTGGCTATAAGGTCATCGCCAGCGATCACCGCTCCAAGCCGCCGGCGGATCTCGTCGCCAAGGGCCTGAAGACCGTGACCGGCCATGCAGCCGTGGCCAAGGCTGCCGACATCGTCATCCTGATGGTGCCCGACACGCCGCAGGTGGCCGAAGTGCTGTTCGGCGACAACGGCGTCGCCTCCGGCCTTTCGAAGGGCAAGCTGGTCATCGACATGAGTTCGATCTCGCCGATCGAGACCAAGACCTTCGCCCAGAAGATCAATGCGCTCGGTTGCGACTATCTC
The DNA here is from genome assembly GCF_006442705.1 of Mesorhizobium sp. B1-1-7. Taxonomy (NCBI): domain Bacteria; kingdom Pseudomonadati; phylum Pseudomonadota; class Alphaproteobacteria; order Hyphomicrobiales; family Phyllobacteriaceae; genus Mesorhizobium; species Mesorhizobium sp. B1-1-7. Next base: position 249,840 of record NZ_VFWQ01000011.1, read on the forward strand.
GACGCGCCAGTCTCGGGCGGTGAGGTCGGCGCCAAGGCGGCGTCGCTCACCATCATGGTCGGCGGCGAGGAAAAGGCTTTTGAACGAGCCAGGCCGGTGTTCGAGAAGATGGGCAAGAACGTCACTTTGGTCGGGCCGAACGGGGTCGGCCAGACCACCAAGGTGGCCAACCAGATCGTCGTCGCGCTGACCATTGAAGCCGTCGCCGAAGCTCTTGTTTTTGCTTCAAAAGCCGGCGCCGATCCGGCCAAGGTCAGGCAGGCGCTGATGGGCGGTCTGGCGGCCTCGCGCATCCTCGAAGTGCATGGCGAGCGCATGGTCAAGCGCAGCTTCGCGCCGGGGTTCCGCATCGAATTGCACCAGAAGGACCTCAACCTCGCGCTGGAAGGCGCCAAGGCGCTTGGCGTGTCGCTGCCCAACACCTCGACCACCCAGCAACTGTTCAATTCCTGCGCCGCCAATGGCGGCGCGAAGGAGGATCACTCGGCGCTGGTCAGGGCGCTTGAGCGGATGGCCAATTTCGAGGTCGGCGGCGAGGCGGCCGAGGCCAAAGGCAAAGCGGCATAGGTCGGGAGAGGGCGGTATAACGTTCCCAGGCCGCCAGCTCCCTTTCCTGTCGAAGAACGGGTTCCCGCGACCATCGCCGGGACCCGTTTCTCGTTCAGATCAGCGACGGAACTGTCGCCTCCGGCTCAGTCGCGCTTCAGGAACGCCCGTGCCGCGTAGAGGCTCACCGCCGCGGCGTTCGACACGTTGAGCGATCTGATTGCGCCGGGCATATCGAGCCGGGCCAGCGTCGTCACCGTCTCGCGCGTCTTCTGGCGCAGGCCCTTGCCTTCGGCGCCGAGCACCAGCGCGACCCTATCTCCGGCAAAGCTGGTTTCGAGTTCCGCCGGCCCATCCGAATCGAGCCCGATCGTCTGGAAGCCGGCCTCGTGCAGCTGGCCGAGCGCATCGGCGAGGTTCTTGACCTCGATCTGGTCGATATGCTCCAGCGCGCCGGAAGCGGATTTCGCCAGCACGCCCGATTCCTGCGGGCTGTGACGCGCCGTGGTGATCAGCGCGCCGGCACCGAACGCGACCGCCGAGCGCAGGATGGCGCCGACATTGTGCGGATCGGTGACCTGGTCGAGCACCAGCACCAGTTTCGTGTCGCCCAGCGCGTCGAGGCGTTTGGGCTTCAGCGGCTCCGCCTCGATCAGCACACCCTGATGCACGGCATCCGATCCGGTGATCTTGTCGATATCCCTGGGCTCGACCAGTTCGGCCGTGAACGGCAGGGCGGCGAGATCGGCAATTTCAAGACGCTCGGCCGCATTGCGCGTCACCAGCATTTTCTTGATCCGGCGCCGTGGATTGTCGAGCGCCGCCCGCACCGTGTGCAGGCCATAGAGCCGCACCAGGCCATCGCCTGCGTTTTCGCCCGGGGGTACAGGCTGACGTGGCTTGAATGCCGGCGCGCCGCCGCTCTTCTCGTCGCGAAAGGCGCGGCGCAGCTTGGCGTAATGGGTGTCTTTCGGAGTGTTGGTCTTGTTGCTCATGGTCGGCTTCTATAGCCGTCTGCGGCGGCCAGGGATACGGCCCGTCGCCGCAGTCGGCGAACAAGTTCGAAAAAGCCCGGCTGCGCGGTTGACACCCACTGGCCTTGCCGCCATAAGGCGCTTCGCTGATTTCGGAGAAGACATCTATCTCGGGTCCGGATCGGCAAGAATGCCTCGTTGCATGGCTCCGGCGGCAGACTGGAGAGGTGCCCGAGTGGTTAAAGGGGACGGACTGTAAATCCGTTGGCTTAGCCTACGTTGGTTCGAATCCAACCCTCTCCACCACTGCCGGCCCGGAAGCCCTGAAACGCGAAGAGCATCGGAGGCGAAAAGCGCATGGCGCTTTTCGGGTGAATCCGGTACTTCAGTGCAAGGCGCGGGTATAGCTCAGTGGTAGAGCAGCAGCCTTCCAAGCTGAATATGCGGGTTCGATTCCCGCTACCCGCTCCAGAATTCCGTCGCCCAGATTTCCATCGCCCAGAATTCCATCGCAACCAGCTGCAAGCCGGAACACTGCGCAATGCGTGCAGCGCTCCGATCGTCTCCGCCCGCGTCAGCTGTTGAACGCGGACGCCACCTGGTGCTGCTGCGGCACCTGGCCGTTCGGCGTCAGCTTGTCGACGATGCCGGGCAGGGCCGTGGACAGTTGCTTGAGCAGTTCCTGCTCATTCATGCCGGTCCGTTGCGCGATCTCGCGGATAATTTGGGGTCCAATCGCATTGCCGAGATCATTGGCGTTGATCGACTGGTTCTGCCCGGTGCCGACCCAGGAGTCGGCGGTGTTGCCGTGACCGGCATCCCTGAGCTTGTCGAGCAGGCCGCCGAGGCCGCCGAGCAGGCCGCCGTCACTGGCGGTGGCTTCGGTCGGTACGGGGGCGGGTGGAGCGGCAGTTTCGGGTTGATCCGGCTGTTCGGCACTTCTGCCGCTCAGCATTTTTCCGACCAGCAACGCGCCGAGCGCGATCATCAGCGGTTTGGTGATGTTGCCGCCGGGAACGGCGTTGTCAAAAAGTCCCATAGTGGATCCTCCATCTCAACCAAACCCAGCCCAGCTTCCACAATGGCGCATTCGGGCGGAATTTCAAGCTGGCTTGAGCTTTTGACAATCATATGAAAATGTCGCGCTGGCGAGGGATGGAGAGGAAAAAAATGGGTATCATCAGCTGGATCATTCTCGGCGCTATCGCCGGCTTCCTGGGCAGCAAGATCGTCAACAAGACCGGCCAGGGCCTGATCATGGATATCGTGCTCGGCATTGTCGGCGCCATTGTCGGCGGCGTGATCTGCAGCCAGATCTTTGGCGTGGGTGTCACCGGTCTCAACATCTCCAGCCTGATCGTCGCCGTGGTTGGCGCCGTGGTCGTGCTGTGGGCCTACCACCAGTTCAGCGGACGCAGGACGCTTTAGCCGGAACGCACGCGCCTTTTTTGCTTGCCGGTCACCAACTTGTTTCGGGGCCGGTGACCGGCGTCCTGGCTTCGTAGTGCGAGCAATGGCTAGGCGACCACGGCCAGCCGGCGCTTGCGTTGGTCCAACGACACGATGGTCAGCCCGCTGCCCACCACCAGCAGGATGCCGCAGACGGCCAGCACATTGGGGAATTGTCCGAACACCAGCAGTCCCGAAATGACGGCCCAGACGGTGAAGCAATAATAGAACGGCGCCACCGCGCTGGTCGGCCCGACGCGGTAGGCCATGAAGATGAAGAAATGGCCGAAGATCAAGAAAAACCCGGCGCCGGCCATCAGCAGCAGGTGACGTGCCTCTGGCATCACCCAGCGCTCGGAAACCAGATGCGCGGCGCCGGCGCCGATCAGCACCACCACGACGGCGGAGATCGCCACGATCATCCCCGGCACCTCGGCCGAGACCCGCCTGCCGGCAAGGTCGCGCGCCGCCGCCAGCGCCGCATTGCCGAGCGCCAGCAGCGCGTAGACCGAAATGCCTTGCATCGTCGGCTGCGCCACCATCAGCGCGCCGATGAAGCCGAGCCCGATCAGCGCCATGCGCAGGCCGCCGATGCGCTCGCCAAACAGGATCGACGAGCCGACCAGCATCAGGAGCGGCGTTATCTGTCCGAGCGCGGTGGAATCCGCGATCTGCATGTTGGCGAGCGCCACGACATAACAGAGGATCGCCGCCATCTCGAGCAGGTTCCTGCCCAGCACGCGTCTGTCGAAGATCAGCGGGATCTGTTTGCCGTAGCCAAGCGCGAACAGCAGCGGAAACCCCCACAACGCCGCCGCGACACCGCGCAGGAACAGCACCTCGTAGGACGGCAGCCCGGCGGTCGCGAGTTTCATCATCGTATCGTTGACGAGATACGACCCGGTCGAGATGATCATGAACAGTGGGCCGCGAACGGTCGTTGGAAGGAAATGCATCGGGTCAGGAGATCAGAGCTCGATGACGACCGCAATGGGCCATCGACGGGCCGTGAAGCGGACACGGATTGGCGGGCATGAGGCCGCCGGGGCGGCCCGATCGACCCGGCTTTCACCCATTTCATTCCGTCCAGGGCCTACCTATATCAGCGCCACATCCCCGCAATCGGATCCCAGGTTCGGACTGAGTGAGACGGCACCCGGCCAAAAGACGCTTGTGTTTTTTTGCCTTTGTCGCTAATCGCCCCGCATTCGACTGAACTGAAGGTCAAGGCCGTCCAAGGAAAGAGACTATGGCAAAAGGTAAATTCGAGCGCACTAAGCCTCATGTGAACATCGGCACGATCGGTCACGTCGATCATGGCAAGAC
>NZ_VFWQ01000012.1:0-249072 GCF_006442705.1 Mesorhizobium sp. B1-1-7
ACCAAGATCTACACCGATGCCAAGGGCATGACGCTTTACACTTATGACAAGGACAGCAAGGGCAAGTCGAACTGCTACGACAAATGCGCCGCCAACTGGCCGCCGCTGAAGGCCGCGGCCAGCGCCAAGGCGGACGACGAATGGAGCGTTGTCAAACGCACCGACGGCACCAAGATGTGGGCCTATGACGGTAAGCCGGTCTACACCTTCGTCAAGGACAAGAAGGCTGGCGACATGAGCGGTGACGGTGTCGCCGGCGTCTGGCACGTCGTCAAGGCCGACTGAGCCTCCTTCCCGCTTCCCGCCTGTTGGCGGGGCATCAGCTGGTCGCCGGGCATCCTTCGATACCGCCGGCGGCCGGCCTCATGATCGAGGACGGCATTCCTCGACTCATCGAAACGGGGCCCGGTCGTTTTCGCCAATTTGCGACCATCGTCTCTCTCAGCCAAATTCTGTGATTTTCTCCATACACTCTAAGAGTGTATTGCTGCCGGCATCCCCGCAATTTGGGCGCTTCCCCTTGACCGGATGCAAAAGCGCGGCCATGTGAGCGGCAACAGGGAACGAGATTTCGTCGCGCGCAGCGGAATTCTTCTGGCGCATCACAGCTGAATAAGAGACCTCATGGACGTCGTCGTCGTCGAATCGCCGGCCAAGGCAAAGACCATCAACAAATACCTCGGCAAGAACTACAAGGTTCTAGCCTCGTTCGGCCATGTCCGCGATCTGCCGGCCAAGGACGGCTCGGTGCGTCCGGACGAGGATTTCGCCATGTCCTGGGCGGTCGACACCGCTTCGGGCAAGCGCCTCGCCGACATCGCCAAGGCGGTCAAGGATGCCGATGGCCTGATCCTCGCCACCGACCCGGATCGCGAGGGCGAAGCCATCTCCTGGCACGTGCTGGAAGTGCTGAAGCAGAAGCGTGCGCTGAAGGACAAGCCGGTCAGCCGCGTCGTCTTCAACGCCATCACCAAGTCGTCGGTGCTGGAAGCGATGGCCAATCCGCGCCAGATCGATGCGCCGCTGGTCGATGCCTATCTGGCCCGCCGGGCGCTCGACTATCTCGTCGGCTTCACGCTGTCGCCGGTTCTGTGGCGCAAATTGCCGGGCGCCCGCTCGGCCGGCCGCGTCCAGTCGGTGGCGTTGCGCCTTGTCTGCGACCGCGAATCCGAGATCGAGCGCTTCATCCGCGAGGAATATTGGCAGATCGCCGCCATTCTCGGCACGCCCCGCAACGAGACTTTCGAAGCCCGGCTCACCGCCTTCGAGCGCAAGAAGCTGCAGAAGCTCGACATTGCCAACAAGGCCCAGGCCGACGACATCAAGGCGATGCTCGAAGGTGCGGCCTTCAAGGCGCTGTCCGTCGAGGCCAAGCCGACCAAGCGCAATCCGGGCCCGCCCTTCACCACCTCGACGCTGCAACAGGCGGCCTCCTCGGGCCTCGGTTTCTCCGCCACCCGCACCATGCAGGTGGCGCAGCGGCTCTATGAAGGCATGGAGATCGGCGGCGAAACCACTGGCCTGATCACCTATATGCGAACCGACGGCGTGCAGATGGCGCCGGAAGCGATCGACGCTGCCCGCGATGCGATCGCCAAGGAATTCGGCCCGAAATACCTGCCGGAAAAGCCGCGCGTTTACACGACCAAGGCCAAGAACGCCCAGGAAGCGCACGAGGCGATCCGTCCGACGGATTTCATGCGCACTCCGGCATCGGTCAGGCAATACCTCGATTCCGACCAGATGCGGCTCTACGAATTGATCTGGAAGCGCGCCATTTCCAGCCAGATGCAGCCGGCCGAGATCGAGCGCACCACCGTCGAGATCGAGGCGGTGAACGGCTCGCGCACCGCCGAGCTTCGCGCCGTCGGTTCCGTCGTCCGCTTCGACGGCTTCATCGCCGCCTACACCGACCAGAAGGAAGACGACGCGGAGGACGAGGAAAACCGCCGCCTGCCCGAGATCCGTGCCGGCGAGCAGCTCGCCCGCCAGGCGATCAACGCCACCCAGCACACGACCGAGCCGCCGCCTCGCTACTCCGAGGCGACGCTGATCAAGAAGCTGGAAGAGCTCGGCATCGGCCGCCCGTCGACCTACACCGCGATCCTGAAGACGCTTGAGGACCGCGACTATGTCACGATCGACAAGCGCCGGCTGGTGCCTCAGGCCAAGGGCCGGCTGCTGTCGGCCTTCCTGGAAAGCTTCTTCGAGCGCTATGTCGAATATGATTTCACCGCCTCGCTGGAGGAAAAGCTCGACGAGATTTCCGACGGCAAGCTCGCCTGGAAGGACGTGCTGCGCGACTTCTGGAAGGATTTTTCCGGCGCCGTCGCCGACATCAAGGAACTGCGCGTCACCGACGTGCTCGATGCGCTGAACGAGGAACTGGCGCCGCTGGTGTTTCCCGCGCGGGAAGACGGCTCGAACCCGCGCATCTGCCCGAAATGCGGCACCGGCAATCTGTCGCTGAAGCTCGGCAAGTTCGGCGCTTTCGTCGGCTGTTCGAACTATCCGGAATGCTCCTTCACCCGCCAGCTCGGCGACGCCGCCAACCCGAATGCCGAGAATGGCGGCGGCGAGGACGGCACCAAGGTGCTCGGCAAGGATCCTTACACGGCCGAGGAAATCACGCTGCGCTCAGGCCGCTTCGGCCCCTACATCCAGCGCGGCGACGGCAAGGAAGCCAAGCGCTCCAGCCTGCCCAAGGGTTGGACACCCGAATCCATCGACCATGAAAAGGCGCTGGCACTGCTGTCATTGCCGCGCGATGTGGGAAAACATCCCGAATCTGGCAAGATGATCTCGGCCGGGCTCGGTCGTTACGGTCCGTTCGTGCTGCACGACGGCACCTACGCCAATGTCGACAGCATCGAGGACGTGTTCTCGATCGGCCTCAACCGCGCGGTCACGGTGATTGCCGAGAAGCAATCGAAGGCCAAAGGCGGCCGCAACGGCGGCACCGCCGCTGCCTTGAAAGAACTGGGCGACCATCCGGACGGCGGTGGCAAGATCGTCGTTCGCGACGGCAAATACGGGCCTTACGTCAATTTCGGCAAGGTCAATGCTACGCTGCCCAAGGGCAAGGATCCGCAATCGGTGACGATCGAGGATGCGCTGGCGCTGATCGCCGAGAGGGAAGCCAAGGGCGGCGGCGGCAAGAAGCCGTTCCGCAAGGCAGCGTCCCCGGCAACCAAGAAAGCGGCGACCAAGAAGCCGGCCGCGAAGAAAAAAGGATAGGACGGCGTGGCGCGCAAGATCACCGGAAGAAGCCACGGCGATCCGCGCACCGCCGACACCAGGGCCAAGGTCAAGGACGACTACCGGCCCTCGCGTGACGAGATCCTGCGCTACATCGCCGAAAATCCCGATCGCGCCGGAAAGCGCGACATCGCCAAGGCGTTCGCCTTGCGCGGCGACGACCGCATCTGGCTGAAGGACATTTTGCGTGACCTGCAGGACGAAGGTGTCCTGACCAAGGAGCGCAAGGGGCTGGCCCGCGTCGGCGCCCTGCCCCACGTCACGGTCCTCGATATTTTCGACCGTGACGCCGACGGCGTGCTGTTGGCGCGTCCCATCGAACACACGGCCAATGGACCGCCGCCCATCGTTTCCATCCGCCTGTCGCGCAGTGGTGGTGGACCGGCGCCCGGCATTGGCGACCGCGTGCTGGCCAAGACCTTTCCCACCGACGAGACGAATGTCGCCCTGGGCGGCCCCGCCTATACCGGCCGGGTGATGAAGATCTTCGAGAAACGCACCGATGCCGTTCTCGGCGTCTTCCGCGTGCTCAAGGACGGCACCTTTCGCATCGAACCGGTGGAACGGCGCCAGCCGGAACTGATCGTCGACAAGGAATTCCAGAACGGCGCCAAAAACGGCGATCTGGTCGAGGTCGAGCCCGCGCGCGCCTCGCGCTACGGTCTGCCCCACGCCAAGGTGCTCAATGTGCTGGGGTCGCTGACCAGCGAAAAGGCGGTCTCGATGATCGCCATCCACGCCCACGACATTCCCCACATCTTCCCGGCCGACGTCATCGCCGAATCCGAGGCCGTCAAGGCGGCGACGCTCGATCACCGCGAGGACTGGCGAGACCTGCCGCTGGTCACCATCGACCCGGCCGACGCCAAGGACCACGATGACGCGGTATTCGCCACGCCGGACCTCGATGAGAAAAATCCGGGCGGCGTGATCGCCACCGTCGCCATCGCCGATGTCGCCGCCTATGTGCGCTATGGCACTGCGCTCGACCGCGAAGCGCTGAAGCGCGGCAATTCGGTCTATTTCCCCGATCGCGTCGTGCCGATGCTGCCCGAACGCATTTCCAACGATCTCTGTTCGCTGCGTGAGGGCCAGGACCGCCCGGCGCTGGCGGTGCGCATGACCTTCGCCGCCGACGGTCACAAGATCAGGCACTCTTTCCACCGCATCATGATGAAATCGGCGGCGAAGCTCGCCTACCCGCAGGCGCAGGCGGCGATCGACGGCGTGCCGGATGACAAGACCGGCCCGATCCTCGACACGGTGCTGAAGCCGCTGTGGGACGCCTACGCGATCCTGAAGCGTGGACGCGACGGCCGCCAGCCGTTGGAACTCGACCTGCCGGAGCGCAAGATCGTGCTCAAGCCGGATGGCACGGTCGACCGCGTCATCGTGCCCGAACGGCTCGATGCCCACAAGCTCATCGAAGAATTCATGATCCAGGCCAATGTCGCCGCCGCCGAGTCGCTCGAGGCGAAGAAGCAAGCGCTGGTCTACCGCGTCCACGACGCGCCATCGCTCGCCAAGCAGGAATCGCTGCGCGAATTCCTGCAGACGCTGGGGCTGTCGCTGGCGCGCGGCGCACAGATGCGGCCCAGCCAGTTCAACGGCATCCTGGAGCGCGTGCGCGGCGCCGACAATGAAGGGCTGGTCAACGAAGTGGTGCTGCGGTCGCAGAGCCAGGCCGAATATTCGCCTGGGAATATCGGCCACTTTGGCCTCAACCTCAGGCGCTATGCGCATTTCACCTCGCCGATCCGCCGCTATGCCGACCTCATCGTGCATCGTGGACTTATCGCCGCACTCGGCCTCGGCCCGGGCGGGCTGACGCGCGACGAAGAAGCCCGGCTCGAAGACGTTGCTGTGCTGATCTCCGGCACGGAACGCCGCGCAATGGCTGCCGAACGCGATACGGTCGACCGGCTGATCGCCGCCTATCTTGCCGAGCGCATCGACGACCGCTTCGACGCCCGCATCTCCGGCGTCACCAGATCGGGACTATTTGTCCAATTGCCGCAATATGGCGCCGATGGTTTCATCCCGGTGTCAACTCTGGGCGGCGATTACTATATATACGACGAAGCGGCCCGCTCCCTGTTTGGAGAACGCTCGGGCAAAGGCTACCAGCTTGCGGATCGCGTCGAGGTCCGGCTCGTCGAGGTGGCACCGATGGCCGGCGCGATGCGCTTCGAGATGTTGACCGACCCGAAGCCCCTGCCAGGCTCCGTCAAGTCGTTTCACAAGGCCAAGGGCCGCGCCCGTGCGTCGCAATCGCGACCGGGTTCGCGCGGCAGGAGACGATGATGCCAAAAGAATTAGGGATACAAGACCAGGTTTTCGGTGGCGAACATCATTCGGGCCGGGTTGCCCGCCCGCTGTGGACGGCGATGAAGCGCGGCCTGCTGGGCCGCTGCCCGAATTGCGGCGAAGGCAAGCTGTTCTGCGGCTTCACCAAGACCGTCGAGACCTGCAGCGTCTGCGGCGAGGAGATCCACCACCATCGCGCCGACGACCTGCCCGCCTATCTGGTCATCGTCATTGTCGGCCACATCATTCTCGGTGCCTTCATGGGTGTGGAAGCGACGTCGACCTTGTCGACCTGGCAGCACATCGTCATCTGGGTGCCCTTGACCATCCTTTTGTCGGTTGCGCTGCTGCAGCCTGTCAAAGGTGCCGTCATCGGACTGCAATGGGCGTTCTATATGCACGGATTCGGTGGCGAAAAGGATGCAATCGAGCCGCATCCCGGGGCCTGAGGTGCAGGCTGGCGCAATACGCCAATGGTCAAGGCCACTTTCGCATGCAAGAAGTTTCCGCTAGGTCGTGCGCATGGATGGTATGACCAAGGCGCAAGTCGATGGGATCGAGCGGAGCATGGTCGCCCATAGCGATCGGCCGATACGTCCGCGCGATGCCGCGACCCTGATCCTTCTCGACCGCAAGGGCGATGAGGTGCTGGTGCTGATGGGCCGCCGCCACGCCGGCCATGCCTTCATGCCCGGAAAATTCGTTTTTCCCGGTGGCCGCACCGACCCTGCCGACAGCCGCATCCCGGTCGCCGCCGCGTTGCACGCTGAGCAGGAAGCAAAGCTGCTTGCCGGTCCCGGCCGCACGAGCGCGGCGCGCGCCCGCGCCATCGCCCTGTCGGCGATCCGCGAGACCTATGAGGAAGCCGGGCTGCTGATCGGCCGCAAAGGCGTCTTCGCGACCGCCAGGCGTGATTGGCAAGGCTTTGCCGAGCATGGCGTGCAGCCCTCCCTGGATATGCTGCGCTTTATCGCGCGGGCCATCACCCCGCCCAACCGGGTGCGCCGCTTCGACACGCGCTTCTTCAGCGCCTGGCGCGACGATGTCGCCGTCGAATTGGCTGGCGGCGGCCCGACCAACGAACTCGAGGAACTGGTCTGGCTGCCGCTTGCCAAGGCAAGGGAAGCCGACATCCCCGACATCACGCGAATGATCCTGGACGAGCTGGAAAAGCGCCTCGCCCATGATCCGCTGCTGCGTCCCGGCGGTTCCGTCCCCTTCTACCGGCTTGTCGGCAACCGCTTCACCCGCGAACTTCTCTAGAGCACTTCCAGGAAAAGCGTGACGCGGTTTTCGTCCGGAATTGCCTAAGATCAAAAAGACAGAGTATTCAGCATCTCATGACGGTCGATACCCAACAACAGGGCGACGAACGCGTACATTGGCTGCCGATGGTGGCGGCGATCTCGTCGATCAGCGTCGTCGGCATCGCCATCGGCCTCGGCATGCCGTTGCTCAGCGTCATCCTGGAAACGCGCGGCCATTCGGCTTCGATGATCGGCCTCAACACGGCCGTCGCCGGCCTGGCTTCGATCGCGGGCGCCCCGCTCGCCACGCCGCTCGCCATGCGCTTTGGCGTCGCCTGGACCATGATCGCGATGATCGCCGCCGGCGCGCTGGCCTTCGTCGGCTTTCACTTCGCGCCTGACTTCTGGATGTGGTTTCCGCTGCGCATCGTGCTGCACATCGCGCTGACGGTGCTGTTCATCCTGTCGGAATTCTGGATCAGCACCTCGGCGCCACCGCACCGGCGCGGTCTGGTCCTTGGCATCTACGCCACCGTCCTGTCGCTCGGCTTTGCCGCCGGGCCGTGGTTGTTCGCCCATCTCGGCAGTTCCGGCTTCAGGCCGTTCGGCGTCATCATCGCGCTGGTGACGCTGGCCGCGATACCGGTGCTGGCCGCGCGCAACGAGAGCCCGAGCATTGTAGCCGATGGCGAAACCAGCAATTTCCTGCGCTATATCTGGCTGGTGCCGTCGGCGACCGCCGCGGTCCTGGTCTTCGGCGCCGTCGAGACCGGCGGCTTCGCGCTGTTTCCGGTCTACGGCAACCGCATCGGCTATTCCGAAGCCGACGCGGCACTGCTGCTGACCATGATCGGTCTCGGCAACGTTTTGCTGCAAATCCCCATCGGCATGATCAGCGACCGCGTCAGCGACCGCCGCTATCTGCTGCTCGCCTGCGCCACCGTCGGCCTCGTCGGCACCGTCTTCATGCCTTTCTTTGCGCAGAATTGGCATCTGATGGCCGCCCTTCTGTTTGTCTGGGGCGGTGTTGTCGCGGCCATGTACACGATCGGCCTTGCCCATCTCGGCTCTCAGCTTTCCGGCCATGAACTGGCATCCGCCAACGCCGCCTTCGTGCTTTGTTACGGCGTCGGCATGGTGCTCGGTCCACAGGCGATCGGCATCGGCATGGATGCATTCGGCCCGTCCGGCTTCGGCTGGTCGCTCGGCCTGTTCTTCGGCGCCTACATCGCCCTGGTCTGCTTCAGGCTGATCCGCAAGATCCTCTTGTAGTCTCGCACCGGTCGAAGCCCTTGTCCGCCCCCGGAGGCACGATGCTGACAGAACCTTGTCAGGAGCACCCGGTTAAAAGAGTGTCCCCAAAACATCCGAAGTTGAGGACACTCCCATGATCGACAGCGGCTTTGAAACCACATCTCTGCGCATGACGCTTCTGCTGCTTGTGAGCTTCCAGGCTCCGGCCGCCGATGTCGACCGCATCATGGACGCGGTGGTGGCGCTCGCCCCGCTGGCCATGGGCAAGTACGATCGTAACGCCTATCAGTCCGCGCACGGCATCGAGCGCTACAGGCCGCTTGACGGGGCAGCGGCCGGCGCTGAAACCGAATTGCGCCGCCGCCCGGGCACGGTCGAGGTTTCATTCGAATTGCCCGATGACCAGGCGCTGGCTGCCCGCGTCGTCGAGGCGATTTTCCAGGCGCACTCCTATCAGGAGCCGGTGATCCGCATCCAGCCGATCCTTGCCAGCAGGTCCAAGGGGCTGGACGACCGCGCCAACCCGAATCGCTGGTGGAACACGACCGGAGACTGGAAGAAGGTTGCGGCGCCGGAGACAGAAACCGCGTGATTTGCGGCCATCGGGCGGTTCCCGTGGGTCGGAGAAGCTCCGCCGGGCTTGACTTTCCGGGCACGTTCTTTATGTGTCGCGCCAAGTTTCCCGCGTCCGGGTGTTTTCCCGTGCTCCAGCGGCCAAAACCCCACGAACATAACGGACTGATATCATGGCCAAAGCCGCAAACATCAAGATCAAGCTTCTGTCGACCGCCGACACCGGTTTCTTCTACGTGACCAGCAAGAACAGCCGCACCAAGACCGACAAGCTGTCGTTTCGCAAGTACGACCCGGTCGCCAAGAAGCACGTCGAATTCAAGGAAACCAAGATCAAGTAATCTGGGTTTTCCCTTTGCAAACAGGAACGCCGCCCGATGGGCGGCTTTTTTGTTTGCAAGGCAGGGGCAGCAGACCGAAGTACCCCGGCCCCGGCCGATTGCTTCAACCTACGCGGTCGCCGCTTTTCGGGTCGAACAGATGCAGCGACGCCGGGTCGGCCGACAGCCGCACGGTGTCGCCGGGCTTGACGCCGGCACGGCCCATGGCAAACACGCAAAGCTGCTGGTTGGCCAGCTTGACGTAGAATTGCGTCGACAGGCCGAGCGGTTCCACCACCCCCACCTCGCCTTGTAGCGCACCGTCGTCGTCCAGCCTGATGTGCTCGGGCCGCAAACCCACAGTGACGGCGACGCCGTCATCGAGCGGCAGTCCGTCCGGCAGTCGCAGTGCCTGGCCGTCGGCTAGCACGGCGTCCGACTTCCCGCCCTTGCGGACCGCCGCCGGCAGGAAATTCATGCCGGGCGAGCCGATGAAACCCGCAACGAACATGTTGGCCGGGCGATCGTAGAGATCGAGCGGCGCGCCGACCTGCTGGATCAGCCCGTCATGCATCACGACGATGCGGTCGGCCATGGTCATCGCCTCGATCTGGTCGTGGGTGACGTAGACCGAGGTCGTCTTCAACTGCTGGTGCAGTGCCTTGATCTCGGCCCGCATATGGACGCGTAGCTTGGCGTCGAGGTTCGACAGCGGCTCGTCGAACAGGAAGACCTTGGGGTCGCGCACGATGGCGCGGCCCATGGCGACGCGCTGGCGCTGGCCGCCTGACAGTTGCCGCGGCAGGCGCTGCAGGAAAGTGTCCAGGCCCAGCCGTTTGGCCGCTCCATCCACCCGCGCATCGATCGCCGGCTTCTCGGCTTTGCGCAGCATCAGGCTGAAGCCCATGTTCTTGGACACATCCATATGCGGGTAGAGCGCGTAGGACTGGAACACCATGGCGATGTCGCGGTCCTTGGGGGCCACGTCGTTGACCAGCCGCTCGCCGATGCGGATCTCGCCGCCTGAAGCCTCCTCCAGCCCCGCGATCATCCGCAGCAACGTCGACTTGCCGCAGCCTGACGGCCCGACCAGCACGACGAATTCGCCGTCGGCTATTTCAAGATCGACCGCATGCAGGACGCGGACGGCGCCATAATCCTTGCGGACTTTTTCGAGTGTGACAGAGGCCATCGATCTATCCTTTGACGGCACCGGCGGTCAGGCCGGTGACGAGATAGCGTTGCAGGAAGGCGAAGAAGATGCAGACCGGGATCAGCGCCAGGATCGACGCCGCCATCATCTGCCCCCAGTCGACGGCGAACTTGCCGATGAAGGTGAGCAAGCCGACAGCGAAGGTCTTCTGGTCGTCACTGGAGATCAGCATCAGGGCGAACAAAAGTTCGCTCCAGGCGGCGGTGAAGACGAAGCCCAGCGTCGCACCCATGCCGGGCAGCGTCAGCGGCACGATCACCTTGCGCATCGCCTGCGCACGGGTACAGCCGTCGATCATCGCCGCTTCCTCCAAATCCTTGGGGATGCCGTCGAAGAAGGACTGCATCAGGAAGGTCGCGAACGCGGTGTTGAAAGCGGTGTAGATGATGATCAGCCCTGTCAGGCTGTTGATCAGGCCGATCTGCCCCATGACGCGGTAGATCGGCGGGATGACCATCACCAGCGGAAAGGTCTGGGTCAAAAGCAGCATCAGCGCCAGTGCCGCCTTGCCGCGAAAGGTGAAGCGCGACATGGCGTAGCCGGCGAGCGTCGCGATGACCGTCACCAGGGCTGCCGTCGATACCGAGACGATGACGCTGTTGAGGAAATAGCGCGGGAAATCGGTGGCCTCGAGCACGGTGACGAAATTCTGCAACGTCATTTGCGAAGGCCAGAAGGTGATGCCTTCGGAATAGAGGAGCCGCTCCGGCGTGACCGATATCTTCAGCGTCCAGTAGATCGGGAACAGGGCGAAGATCACGTAAGCGGCGATGGCTGCGTAGAGGCCGATGCCGCCGAAGAAGCGTTGCGAGGCTGAGCGTCCTGCGATCATCAGACGTGCCTCACCAGCGAGCGGCGGATGGCGATCAGCGCGATCGCATAGGCAATCAATAGCACGAGCAGCAGCACGGCCACCGCCGAGGCATAGCCCTTGTCCAGCGACTTGAAGGCGCTGACATAGATGTAGACCGGTACCGTGTTGGTCGAGCCGGCCGGACCGCCCTCGGTCATGACGAAGATCAGGTCGGCGAAGGTGGCGATCCAGATGGTGCGCAGCATCACGGTGATGGCAATGGTCGGCGCCAGAAACGGCAATGTCACCTTGGTGAAGCGCTGCCAGGGCGAGGCGCCGTCGATCGCCGCCGCCTCATGCAGTTCCGACGGGATCGATTTCAGCGCCGCCAGCAGCGTGATGGCGAAGAACGGAATGCCGAACCAGATATTGGCGACGATCGGCCCCCACATCGCGGTCGAGGGATCGGACAGCACATTGGTCGGCTCGGCCTTCAGCCCCAAGGCGAACAGCCAGTGCGGCAGTGGCCCGACGATCGGGTTGAATAACCAGGCCCATGTCAGGCCCGACAGGAAGGACGGCACCGCCCAGGGCAGGAAGACCAGCGCCTGCACGGCCTTGCGGCCCCGAAACGGTTTGTCGAGCAGCAACGCCAGGCCAAGGCCGAGGAAGAACTGGAAGAACAGGCTGGCGACCGTCCACCACAGCGTGTTGACCAGCGCCTGCCCCAGCACCTGGTCCGACAGCATCGCCTGGTACTGGCCGAGGCCGACATATTCCGACTTGAAGGCGGAGAATTTACGGAACGAATAGCTGATGCCGATGACCAGCGGCACCAAAAGCACCACCACCAGCAGGATAATCGCCGGACTGAGATAGAGCCAGGGCTCGATAGCGGCATGCGACAGCCGCTTCTTTCGAGGCTTGCCGACGGATCGTATTTCGGACACGGCATAGGTCATTGGGTGAGGATCGGCTCCCTGGAGCAGCGGATGGATAATGAGCGGGGAGAAGTGCCGGTTCACCCTCCGAAGCTGCAGCGCAGCGGCTGCGAAGGATGGGCAGGCAGATGAGGGGCAGCGCAAAGTAGGCAAAACTACCGCCGCCCCTCATCCGTCACTTCGTGACACCTTCTCTCCGTGAACGGGAGAGGGAAAGAACGCGCTTATTTCTTGTTCTTCGCCATCCAGTCCTGCTGTTCCTTGGTCAGGAAGGCAGCCCACTGGTCGGCGACATCCTTGGCGGTCTTCTGGCCAAGCAGCACTTCCTGGAAATTCTTGATTGCCACCTGGTCGACGAAGTTGCCGAGGTTCTCCAGATGCGTCGGCGGCGTCACCATCTCATATTTGGAGCTGTCACTGAGCTCCGTGAACCAGCCCTTGAACTGCTCGGTCTTGAAATGGGGATCCTGGTCGGCGCCGTTGTGGATCGGGACGACACCGACTTCCTTGGCCCATTCAAGATTGTCCTTCGGCGACAGAAGCGTCGACATCAGCTTCCAGGCGTCATCCTTGTGCTGGGAATTGGCGAACATCGCCCAGCCGGCATACCCCAGCGTCGGATAGGATTTGCCACTCGGCCCGACCGGCAGCGGCGCCACCGCGAAATCGTCGGCGCTCATCTTGTCGGCAATGCCGAGCAGCGCGTCGGGGTCCTGGTTGAGCATGGCGCAGGTGCCGGAATAGAAGCCGGTGACGGTTTCGTTGAAGCCCCAGCTCACCGCGTCTTTCGGCGCCAGGCCGTCCTTGTACATGTCGGCCAGCATCTGCAGGCCCTTGACCGATCCCTCTTCGTTGATGGTCGAGGTGCCGTCCTCGTTGAAGTAGCCGCCCTTGCCCTGAGCGATGTTCATGAACATGTGCATGCCGTTGAAGGCGCCCGGCCCGCCGCGCAGGCAGTAGCCGTATTTGCCTGGAATGGCCGAAATCTTCTTGGAGTCGGCGACGAATTCGTCGAGCGTCGCCGGCGGGCCGTCCAGACCTGCCTCCTTGAACAGCTTCTTGTTCCAGAACAGCGCGTTCACATAGTAGCCGTAGGGGATCATGAACTGGGTGTTGTTGACGGTCGAGCCGAACTGCTTGGCGCGGTCGCCCAGCGTCTTGGCGTCGTCCCATTTGGCCATGTAGGGGCCGAGATCCTCGAGCTGGGCATTGTTTGCATAGAGGCCCATCCAGCGTTCCGGCATCTCGACCACGTCGGGCGTGTCGCCGGCCTGCACCATGGTCAGGAATTTTTCGAAGGCCTGGCCCCAGGGCAGCGAGATCAGCTCGACCTTGACGCCGGGATTGGCTGCTTCGAACTCGGCGATCTGCTTCTTCAGGAATTCGGTGCGCGGCGGGCTGGTGATGACTTCGACCATCTTCAGGGTCGAATCGGCCAGCGCGCCGCCGGCGGAAATCGCCAGCCCCGCAACGGTGGCAAGCATGACGGTCAGTTTTTTCATGTTCAAGACTCCCATTTTGAACCCGCTTGTTACTTTCTGGCTTTTTCGAAGGCCTGGGCCACGTCGGCCCACAGGTCTTCGACACTTTCCAATCCGACATTGAAGCGGATGGTTCGGGGGCTGACGCCGAAGCGCGCCATCGAATTCAGTCCCGGCGTCTGTTCCAGCGACGCCTTGGCTGGCACGACCAGGCTCTCATGGCCGCCCCAGCTGACGCCGATGCGGAAAAGCTTCAGCGCATCGACGAAGATCGGGATGTCGATATCCTCCGTCACCTCGAAGGAGAACAGGCCGGCATAGCCGGCCAGCGTCGCCTTGCCCGGATGGTTGGAATAGGCCGGATGGTTGACGCGTTCGACATTGGCATGCGCCTTCAGCCGGTCGGCGATGGTCAGGCCGCTCTTCATATGATGCGGCAGGCGCAGCGGCAGCGTGCGCAAGCCGCGCAGCAGCAGCCAGGCCTCGAACGGCGACAGCTTGCCGCCGAGATAGGAATAGGTCTGCTCGTTGATGTGCTTGACGTGGGCGGCCGAACCCGCCACCACGCCGGCGACGGTGTCGCTATGGCCGCCAAGATATTTCGAAGCCGAATGCAGCACCAGATCGACGCCGTGCGAGATCGGCTTCTGAAACACCGGCGTTGCCCAGGAATTATCGATGGTTGTGATGATGCCCTGCTCCCTGGCCAGCCGGGTCAGGTGTGGCAAATCCTGCAGCTCGAACAGCATCGAGGTCGGGCTCTCCAGATAAAGCAGCTTGGCCCCGGGAAGAGCTGCGGCGACCGCGTCCGGATCGGAGCCGTCGACATAGTCGACCTTGATGTTGAGCCGCGGCAGAAGACGCTCGAACAGCCGGTAGGCATCGCCGTAGCAGTTGCGCACCGCGACGATACGCTCACCCGCCCCGACGAAGGCAAGCACCGTGGCGCTGATCGCGGCCATGCCGCTGGAAAAGCCGCGCGCGGCCTCGGCGCCCTCGAGTGCGGCGACGCGGGCCTCGAACTCCATCACCGTCGGATTGTCGCCGCGCGAATAGATCGGCTGCTTTCGTTTGCCGGCAAAGGTGTCGGCCATTTCGGCATAGTTGGCGAAGGTGAACAATGAGGTCTGGTAGATCGGCGGCACCACCGCGCCACCGGGGAACGGTTCGTCGTGCGCCAGGAGCGTCGCCGCCTCGGCGAGATAGTCGTACTCGAAAGCGGTCAGGTGCTCGTTCATGTCTGGCTCGAAAGTTTGAGTTTGGCGGCACCGCGCTTGAGATCGTCCTCGACGGTGGCGATCAGCTTGAGCGCCTCGGCGCGAGCGCCTTGGGGGTCGCGCGCGGCGATGCATTCGTAGATGGTGCGATGATAGGGGAAGCTGGCATGGCCGAAGTCGCGCACGCCAAGCGGGTGCTCCCAGAAGCGATGGAACAGCTCGTGCATGGCGGCGATGATCTGTTCGAACAGCGGGTTGCCGGAGACCCGGTAGACCGCCTGGTGGAACTCCCAGTCTTCTTCCGAGGACATGCCGTCGCGGGTGCGAAACGCCTGCTCCATAATGTCGAGCTTGCGCTCGATCTCGGCGATGTCGGCCGGACTTGCGCGCTCGGCGCACAATGCGGCAGCCTCGGCCTCCAGCGCGCGACGGATCTCCAGCGTCTGCATCAGGCTGGTGAAGTCGTTGCCGCCCGCGAGCGTCAGCGGCATGTGCAGCATGTCGGGTGACACCGCCGCCTTGAGATAGGTGCCGCTGCCTTGCCGGCGCTCGACGAGGCCGAGCCCCTCCCACCGCGTCAGCGCCTCGCGCACCGTGTTGCGGCTGACCTTGAGCCGTTCGGCCAAGATACGCTCGGTCGGAAGCCGCTCGCCCGGCTGCAGGGCCTCGGCACGAACAAAGCCCACCAACGCCTTCAGCACGGCGTCATCGCGCGCCGTCGTCTGAATGGGTGGCAGGCTGTTCTGGTCCACAAATCCTCCCGAAGCGCACACAAGTGGTCCAATGGTCCAACCAATTTCTGCATGGATGGAAACTCCTGTCAATCACTTGTCAGGAGACCACCCACCATCAAGCTGTTGAAGGTAGCGAAGCAGCTGCGTTTTCAGAAGGTTACGCCCGGCCGATCTTCCGACCGTGTCACCTAACCCTTGGCGGCGGGGGGTCCGAACCAGGTGGTCAGCGCGTCGGCCAAACCGTGTCGGGTTCCAACGCCGACCCAGGCCACATAGCCATCGGGCCGGATCAAAACAGCATCTGGCGCGGCGACCGCCCCAAGGGCCGGAAGCTCCCAAGCACCGGCATATTCGGCGTCGATCTGCCGAACCCGGTCCTCCCAGGGCGCAATGTCCAGCCTGCCCGCTTCCCCAAGGTTGAGGAGCATCGGCCGTGCATCATGCAGCAGCGTGAAGAGTCGCAACGGCCCATTGGCTGTAGCCAGATCGAGGTCGGGCATGCGCCGGCCAAGCAGCGGATGCCCCTCGCCGAGATCGTAATGGACACCCAGACCGGACATTTCCGCGGCGATCCGCCTGCGGGGCTCGTCCATGGCGAGAAGCTCGGTGACGATGTCGCCCAAAGCCTCGGTGCGGTCATCCCTGCGACGAAGCGCGACCTGCGCCATTGTGTTGCGCAGGACGCGGGCGGCAATCGGGTGGCGCTCCGCGTGGTAGCTGTCGAGCAGGCTTTCCGGTGAGGTTCCCTTGACCACCTGGGCCAGCTTCCATCCCAGATTGACCGCGTCCTGCACGCCGATATTGAGCCCCTGCCCGCCCATCGGGGGATGGATATGCGCGGCGTCGCCGGCCAGCAGCACGCGCCTGTCGCGGTAAGCCGCGGCCTGACGCGTCATGTCGGTGAACCTGGATATCCAGGTCGGGCTGTGGGCGCCGTAGTCGGTGCCGTAGATGGCTGTGAGCGCCTCGCTGAGATCGCGCAGTGTCGGCTCGCCGCCGGCGTTCAATTGCCGCTCGGTTAGAACGACACCTACGCGACCGCCTTCCTCGATCTTGCCTATCGCATGAATTCCGCAGGCGTCGCTGCGAAAGCCCAATGGCGGTTCCCTGGACATCTCGACCTCGGCGATCATCCAGCTCATCGTCGGATCCCATCCGGCGAACTCGATGCCCGCCGCCTTGCGGATCGTGCTGCGTCCTCCGTCGCATCCGACGAGGTATTGCGCCCTCACCCGTCGGCCACCGGACAGCTCCAGGTCGACACCGTCATCATCCTGCGCAAAACCCGTGACTTCCTGTCCGCGATAGATCGGCACCTCTAACTCGCCGACCCAGTCGGCCAATATCCGCTCGATATGGTTTTGCCGCAGCGCCAGCAGATGGTTGTGCCGGCTGGGAAAGTCGCTGATGTCCAAGCGGATCATGTGGAAGCCGACGGTCGGGAAGCACTGCCCCTGCGAGAGGAACCGATCGGCAATTCCGCGCTGATCGAGAACCTCGATCGTGCGTGCGTGCAGACCACCCGCGCGCAAACCGATCAGATGCTGGGTCGGGCGCCGCTCGACAATGGCGGCATCGACGCCGGCCAATGCGAGTTCGCCCGCCAGCATCAACCCGGTCGGACCGCCGCCGGCGATCACCACCGCATGATCCCGTGGCGATCCGTCTGTCGGCACAAGCATTCTCGTCACTCCCGTTTCCGTTGGCTTGGGCCGGGGTTTTACGGGAAGAACCGGGCCTTGAAGCAAGTCCCTTGTGCGCCATATGTATGAAATGGAGAGGCATGGACTCTCCCTCCATCCATGAACGGCGTAAGATCCTCACGTTGCGGCATGGCGGTGCGTCACACGCGATTGAGCCGTCACAGTCCAGGAAGCGTCGAGATTTTTCGTGCGCAAAAACCCAGGAATTTTCGGAGTTTGGCGCAGAGTCCTGATGTCATTTTCAGGAAAGGGGGCCGGTCGGCGTTTGGCAGCGGTACGAGGAGGCCACTATTTGCCAGCGCCGGCCGGCCGACCCCACGGACCCAGGAGATGCGGCGGACCTGAGCATCATGGGGTATTCTGGGGATCGAGCCGGCTATCTATCCTCGTGCCGGCTTCGTCTTGACCAGCACATTTGCGCAAGAGCTTATGAAAATCAACACTTTCTTAACCAATGCTCGGAAATCGCTTGGATTAAGGTAAACGGGTAACCCTGTCGGGTTGACTGGATAATCGGGCCTGGGCGCTACGCCGCCTTGGCGACGACGCGGTTGCGGCCACCGCTCTTGGCTTCATAGAGCGCGAGATCGGCGCGCTTCATCAGCGCCGCCACCGTATCCACCCCCTTCAGAACCGACGACACGCCAACGCTGACGGTGACCTCGATCGTCTTGCCGTCGGCGCCGATGGAAAACGGCTGTTGGGCGATTTCAGCGCGGATGCGTTCGGCCACCTTCTCAGCCACGGCGCCATCGGTATCCGGCATCACCACCACGAACTCCTCGCCGCCGAACCGGCAGGCAAGGTCGATGCCGCGAACGTTCTTGCGCAGCCGCCGCGCGAACTCCCGCAGCACCTCGTCGCCGCCGTCATGGCCATGCGTGTCATTGATCGCCTTGAAGCGGTCGAGATCGGTGATCATCACCGAAAGCGGCCTGCGCCGCGCCACGGCGCGGTCGAACAGCGTCTGCAGGTGGCTGTCGAGATAGCGGCGGTTGTGCAGCCCGGTAAGGCCGTCGGTCACCGCCATTTCGATGGTCTGGGTGACGCTGGCGCGCAATTGGTCGTTGTAGCGCTTGCGGCGCACCTGGGTGCGCAGCCGCGCCGTCAGCTCCTGCTGGTCGATCGGGCGCATCAGATAGTCGTTGATGCCGAGCTCGAGGCCACGGATGATGCGCTCCTCCTCGCCCTCATCCGCCAAAAGGATGATCGGCACGAAACGGGTGCGGTCGAGCGAACGCAGCTGCGAGCAGAGCCTGAGCGGGTCGAAATCGGCGAACGCCGTCGAGATCATCACGCATTCATAGGGTGTCTCGGCAGCCTGGAAGAAACCGGCATGCGGATCGCTGGTGACGTCGAGGTCGGCGCGGTCGCGCAGCATCTTCTGGATGCGCTCGACCGACGATTTACGTTCGTCGATCAAAAGCACTTTCGGCACCGTGTCCTCGGACGCGAAATTGCGGCTGAGCAGTTCCTCGATGCCGATGTTGCGCGTCGTCGAGGCGCGCAGCCTGAGTTCGTCGGTCAGCGATTTCAGCCGGACCAGGCTTTTGACGCGCGTCATCAGCTGCAAGTCGTTGACCGGCTTGGTCAGGAAATCGTCGGCGCCGGCCTCGAGCCCGCGCACGCGGTCGGAAACCTGGTCGAGTGCGGTGATCATCACCACCGGGATGTGCGACGTCGCCGGATCGCTCTTCAACCGGCGACAGACCTCGAACCCGTCCATGTCGGGCATCATCACGTCGAGCAGCACGACGTCGACCTTGCCGTTCTCGCAGGTCTCGATCGCATCGGGCCCGTTGGTGGCAGTCAGCACCTCGAAATACTCGGCCAGCAGCCGGACCTCCAGCAGCCTCACATTGGCAGGGATGTCGTCGACGACGAGGATCCGCGCGGTCATTTCATAAGGCTCCGGCTCGGCTGGAAGGGCGCATCAGGCATCGCCCAGGTAGGATTTGATGGTTTCGATGAAACGCGGCACCGAGATCGGCTTCGAAATATAAGCCTCGCAGCCGCCCTGGCGGATGCGCTCTTCGTCGCCCTTCATGGCGAAGGCGGTCACGGCGATGACCGGGATGACATGCAAATCGTCGTCTTCCTTCAGCCATTTGGTCACTTCCAGTCCCGACACTTCGGGCAATTGGATGTCCATCAGGATGAGATCCGGCCGATGCTGGCGCGCGAGGTCGAGGGCCTCCAGACCGTTGCGGGTGCGCACTGTCTCGTAGCCGCTGGCTTCTATGAGGTCCCGAAAGAGCTTCATGTTGAGCTCATTGTCCTCGACGATCATGACCTTCTTAGGCATCGACATCCCGTCTCGGCCGTCCCTCCGCTCGAAGGCGGCCGTCATGCGAACTTCCCTTGAACGCACCAAACCCTGCTTCACTATACGGCAATATGATTGACGAAACGGAAACCCTCGGGCTGCAAAGCGTCGCGAATTCCACCTCGCCTCCCGCGCGTCCAAAAGGCGCGCCGCGCTGTAAAGGCTTGCCGCAAGCAGATCTTGCCATTACTGCGGGAGAGACTCATTCCACACACCGAAGGTAGTGATGGCAAACGCGGCGTCAATGCGCGAAGAGGCTGAAACCATTGCCGTCAAGGCACTGGGCTTCGTCGCCTCCGATCCGGAGCTGTTGCCCCGTTTCCTGGCGATCACCGGGATAGAGGCGCATTCCATCCGCCGGGCCGCCGGCGAGCCGGGTTTCCTGGCCGGCGTCCTGCAGTTCATTCTCGCCCACGAGCCGACCCTGATGCGCTTTGCCGAGGAAACCAGTACGCCGCCAGCAGCCGTCGGCAAGGCATTGCGGGCGCTGCCGCTCGGCGACGACAATCACGAGCATTCCATATGAGCGACGATCCGGAGACCGCGCGCCAGATCGAGGAACTGGCGGCCGACGACAGGCCATTGCTGGTGCTCGATGTCGACGATGTTGTGCTCGAATTCATCCGGCCCTTCCCGGACTTCCTCAAGTCGCGCGGTTACGGCCTGACGCTGGCCTCCTTCCGCCTGACCGGCAACATTGCCGAAACGGCCAGCGGCCGGCTGATCGAACAGCCCGAGGTAACGGCGCTCCTGGGCGATTTCTTCGACGCGCAGGCCGATTGGCAGAGCATCACCGATGGTGCCACGGAAG
The DNA here is from genome assembly GCF_006442705.1 of Mesorhizobium sp. B1-1-7. NCBI lineage: Bacteria > Pseudomonadati > Pseudomonadota > Alphaproteobacteria > Hyphomicrobiales > Phyllobacteriaceae > Mesorhizobium > Mesorhizobium sp. B1-1-7. Next base: position 20,179 of record NZ_VFWQ01000012.1, read on the forward strand.
CGCTGGCGGGGCTTGGCGGCCGCGCGGAAATCATCCTCTTGACCGCCATGCCGCACAGGCATCGCGCCGTGCGCCGTGCCCATCTCGATGCCCTGGGGCTACGCTATCCGCTGTTGACCACCGAGATGGCCAAAGGGCCGGCAGTGGCCAGGCTGCGCGGCAAGAGCGGCCGGCCAGTGGTCTTCGTCGACGATCAGCCGCACAATTTGGCGTCGGTGCGGGAAGCGGTGGCCGACGCAGATCTTTTCCACTTGATGGCCGACAATTCGCTGCGCGCGTTCCTGCCGCCGGTCGCGAACGACGTCATCGTCGTGCAGGACTGGCGCGAAGCCGCGCCCAAGATCGCGGGCGCGTTGGGGCTCTGAGGCAATTCCAGACGGAAAACTTTTCCCGGAATTACTCGAGGGCCGAACCTTCAAGGATTCAGCTTCGCCCCTGATCCGCCATTGTCGCCGCCGCTGTCGTCGTCCTCGCCATCACCATCGTCGACGCTGTCGTCCACCGCCGGATCGGCGGGCTTCAGCATGACGCCATTGACAGTGACCGAGCCGTCGGCCTTGGTGCTGACAACCCATTCCAACTTGCCGTCCGGCAGCGTCTTGGCAAACCCTTTCACGACGAGAGCCATAGGCACGTACTGCGCCACTTCGGGTTCGGACTTTGCCGCCTCCTGCAGGCCGGCGACGATCTTGTCGAAGCCGGCGACATCGACCGTGAGATTTGCGTCGGGTTTCTGGCCGAAGCTCGTCAGCTCGCCTTCGAGCACGATCTCCATGTCCTTGTTCTTCACGACACTGTGGCCAATGACCACCTTCGGCGTCTTGGCCAGGAAGTCGGCTTTAAGCTGGTCGCCGAACTCGGCCGGCAGCGGTGGATTCTGATTGAGATCGAAGGCTTCGATCGCCTTCTTCGCCATGCTGTCGAGGTCGATGTTGGCGCCGCCGAAATTCAGGTCGATATCGGTGGGCAGCAGTGCCACGCTCCAGCTCGGCAAAAGCTGCTGAGGCACCGTCAGCCCCGACGCCTTGATGCCGTAGCTGACCGTGCCGTTTTGCGAAACGCCGTCACTGCCGAACGCGGTGCTGAGCTGGGTCGCCCCGAACGTGCCGATCGGGCTGTCGACCGCGAAATCCTTGAAGCCATAGGTGCCGTCGATGCGCTCCCACACCGGAAGCGCGGCGAGCAGAAGCGACTTGAGTTGCGCCTGGTTTGCCTTCAGCGTCTTCTCGTCCTCATTGGCCACGGCAAACGCCAGGAGGTCGAGCAGCGGCTTGCTCTGCACGCCCTTGCCGCTGGCCTCCACGGAAAATTCCGGCGATTTCACGGTGACCGGAAAATTCAGCCCGCTCTCGGGATCATTGAATTTTATCGCCTCGACGAAGTTCGACATTTTCTGCGAGGTCGTGAAATCGACGCCGCCATTGGCAGCCTTGGTGGCGGCCAGGGTCGCGGTGCCGGCACCGGCGCTGACGTCCATCTGCTGCTTGGCATCCTTCGATGTCATCGTCATGCCTGCTACCGAACTGACGCCGCTGATGAACGCCGCCAGGCCGGGGTCGTAGACGCCGGAGCCCTTGCCGTCCTTGATCGAAAGTTGCGTGCTTTGCAGCCCCTCGGGCCCCTTGAACTCGAAGGACGCGCTTTGCGAAAAATCCATCGAAACATCCCAGGTCCCGTCGCTGCGCGGCTTGACCATCAAGGCGTACGGAGCAAAGTCGAATTTCACCAGCTTCTGGTCAGGAAAACTCCCGGCGAGCGCCTTGAAATCGAACACGATCTTGTAGGCATCGCCTTCGGCCGAAACCTTCAGGATTCCCTTGTCGAGTGCCTGCTTGCCGACATAGCGGGACAGTTCATCGGACAATTGCTTCGCGCCCTGGCTGTCGACGGTCTGGCCGAAAGCGGGCGCGCTGAGCAGGAGCGCGGTAAAGGCAACTGGCAACATACGGTTCACGGGAATTCCCCTCTGGTCAAAAGGCAAAATCGCTTCGTACTTCTGGTAGGGAAATACCATCGCAACTGCAAGACGACGATGGTCAGACGCGAGGCTCCAGCACCAGCCGCATCAATGGCCGGCCGGCCTTGCGCTCGACGAGCCTCTCGAAGCCGGCCTTCTCGAAGACCCGCGACGAGCCGACGAACAGCCCGAGCGAACGCGAATCGCGGGACAGGTCTATTGGACACGCCTCGACAAGCCGTGCGCCATTCCCGCGGGCAAACTCGACGCCGCCTTTGACGAGGCGGTGCGTGATGCCCCTGCCGCGCGCCTTGGAGCGGATGAAAAAGCACGAGATCGCCCAGACGGCCGGATCTGAAGCGTCGGCGGGATCGATCGGCGCCGAGCCCCTGCCCTTGTTGTTCCATTCGGGCACGTCGGCGCGCGGCCCGATCTGCATCCAGCCAACCGCCTTGCCGTCCTCGAAGGCCAGCAGGCCCGGCGGCGGACCGGCTTCGATGCGTGCCTTGATGTGGTCCTTGTTGCGTTCGCGGCTGCTCTCGCGCCGCGCTGCCGGCGCCAGCCGGAAGTGCGTGCACCAGCAGCCGTAGCAGGCGCCTTGCTTGCCGAAAAGGTCCTCGAAATCGGGCCAGAGCTCAGGCACCAGCGGCACTATGGTTGTGCTCATACGGTTCTCCCCAGGCCAAGCTTGTCGCTGGCCTTGCACTGTCGTACCATTGCTTTTGTTCTCTTTATGTTCGCAGTGATGGCGGCTCCTGTCAACAATCCCGATCACGGTTTTTGCCGTGACTGCCTGACGTATCAGCGCAGTGAAACGCGCCGCTGCGAACGCTGCGGCAGCCCTCGCCTTGCCCGCCATCCAGAACTTTACCGGCTGCACCTCGCCCATATCGATTGCGATGCCTTCTATGCGGCGATCGAGAAGCGCGACAACCCGACGCTCAAGGACAAACCGCTGATCATCGGCGGCGGCAAGCGCGGGGTGGTCTCCACCGCATGCTACATCGCCCGCATCCGGGGCGTGCGCTCGGCGATGCCGATGTTCAAGGCGCTCGAGGCCTGCCCCGAAGCGGTCGTGATCCCGCCCAACATGGAGAAATACGTTCGTGTCGGCCGCGAGGTGCGCGCCATGATGCAGGCGCTGACGCCGCTCGTCGAGCCGCTGTCGATCGACGAGGCATTCCTCGATCTCTCCGGCACCGAACGGCTGCACGGCCTGCCGCCGGCGGTGGTGCTGGCGCGCTTTGCGCTGGCCGTCGAGAAGGAGATCGGCATCACCGTCTCGGCCGGCCTCTCCTACTGCAAGTTCCTCGCCAAGATCGCGTCGGACTTCCGCAAGCCGCGCGGCTTTTCGATCATCGGCGAGGCCGAGGCGGTCGGCTTCCTGGCGGTGCAGCCGGTGACCATGATCTGGGGCGTCGGCAAGGCGTTCAACGCCACGCTGGAGCGCGACGGCATCCGCACCATCGGCCAGCTTCAGAAGATGGAACGCGCCGACCTGATGCGCCGCTACGGCACGATGGGTGACCGGCTCTACCGGCTTTCGCGCGGCGAGGACGTGCGCCGCGTCGACCCCGACCAGGACGCCAAGAGCGTCTCGGCCGAAACCACCTTCGACACCGACATCGCGTCGCTGGAGGAGCTCGTCTCGGTGCTCAGAGGCCTTTCGGAGAAGGTCTCGGCGCGGCTGAAAAAGTCAGGCATCGCCGGACGCACCGTGGTGCTGAAGCTGAAGACCCAGGATTTCAAGCTGCGCACGCGCAATCGCCAGCTTGGCGATCCGACCAGGCTGGCGGATCGCATCTTTTCGACTGGCGTAGAGCTTCTGCGCAAGGAAACCGACGGAACGAAATTCCGATTGCTCGGCATCGGCGTCAGCGACCTCTCCGACGACGACAAGGCCGACCCGCCGGATCTGGTCGACCTCCAGTCGCGCAAACGCGCCATGGCCGAGGGCGCCATCGATGCCTTGCGCGACAAGTTCGGCCGCAAGGCGGTGGAAACCGGTTATACATTCGGCAAAGGGCGAGATGCCCACCCACCGGAGCCGCTCGAGGAATGACGCTGCCCCAGGGATGCGTCCACCACCCCTCTGTGCATCGAGAATCAGGTACGCCTCAGATCGATCCGGCTCGTCACGATGCTCTTGCCGGTCTTTGGGTCGGTGTCGACAACCGTCAACCGGATGCTGTTCTCGCCCGTCTTTTCGACCTTCATCTGCGCCTTCCGATCACCGTTGACTTCCTTTGCCCAGCGAATGCCGAGATTGATCGCATTGCCCGAACGGCTGCCGTTGAGCTGTGCCGGCCCCGTCCGCGACCCGACATAGGTCCCGCTGTATTTCGCGCCGGCGGCTTTCAGGTCGGCGCTGATGGCACGCGTCACCACAATGAGCCCGCGGCAATTGCCGTCGAGCGCCAGTGACGTCGATGTCGCGTTCGATTTGAATATGCAGGACACGTTCACCGTCGGCGCGTCGGCGGTGACCTTGACGATACCTTTGCCGGCGAAATTGCCCTTGAATGACTGCAGGAACTTGGCCTCGTCGGCATGTGCCGTACCGGTCGCCGCCAGAAGACAGCCGGCAAGCGCGAATTGTGTGAATGTTCTCATTGAAACTCTCCTTGTCTCTGGAGGGCAAAACGTCTTGCGAAGCACGGCTGGATATCGGGGACTCAACGCCCCTTGCCGTATCGGGTTCCGCCCGCGGCATGACCGTTTTGCAACGCTGCCCCTTGCAACTGGCCCAGAAGAATGGAGCAACTAGCGATTGCTCCAAAAGCCACGGCCTGCGACATAGCGGCCATGTCACCTGCCCCCTCCCTCTCGAAGGCCGCATTCTGGATGGCGCTGTCGATCGCCTCGTTCCTGGCGATGTCGGTGGCCGGCCGCGCCACGACGGCCGAACTCAATGTCTTCCAGGTGCTGGAACTGCGCTCGGTGATCGGCTTCTTCATCCTCCTGCCGCTGGTGCTGACCAGCGGCGGCTTTACGGCGATGCGCACGCAGCGCCCCCTCGCCCATATCGCGCGCAACGTCATCCACTATACCGGGCAGGCTGCATGGCTCTACGCCTTGACCTTGATTCCGCTGGCGGTGCTGATTTCGATCGAATTCACGACACCGATCTGGACGGCGATCCTGGCGGTGACATTTCTCGGCGAAAGACTGAGCCGTCCGAAACTCGCGGCTGTCGTCCTCGGGCTGATCGGCGTGGTGGTCATCGTGCGTCCAGGCGTAGGCTCGGTTGATCCGGGACATCTGGTCGTGCTGGGCGCCGCGGTCTGCTTCGGCATTTCGGTGGTCCTGGTCAAATCGCTGACGCGCACGGACAGCGTCGTGCGTATCATCTTCTGGATGCTGATCATCCAATCGGTAGTTGGCCTCGTTCCAGCCCTTTATGAATGGCGCAACCCTCCATTGGAGCTTTGGCGATGGATCGTGCTGATCGCCTTCACCGGCATGTCATCACATTTCTGCATGGCCCGCGCGCTCACCTATGCCGACGCGACCGTCATTTCGCCGATGGATTTTTTGCGCGTGCCGTTGTCGGCGCTGGTCGGCTGGCTGCTTTACCAGGAGCAGATCGACGCCTTCACCGCGGGCGGCGCGCTGCTGATCCTGATGGGCAACCTGCTCAATCTGCAGCGCAGGCCGGTAAAGCCGGCTGAAGTGGCGGCATCGTAACGCCGGCCAATACACCTAGAGCAGTTCCAGGAAAAGTATGACACGGTTTTCCGTCCGGAATTGCGTAAAAACAAAGAGATAGAGCGGTTCGCCGTTTCCGTGAAACGGTGAAATGCTCTAGTCGCCTTCGTTCGGGATGTTGAGGACGTGCCCGCAGGCCTTGCAGTGCACGGCATCCGGTTCATGCCGCTGCAATCCGCATTGCGGACAGGGAAAGAATACCTTTGCGGGTCGAAAAATCGCCTGTGCCAGCCTGACGAACAGCGATATGCCGATGATCATGGTGACGATCGCCGTCAGCTTGCCGGCTATGCCAGGCAGCACGATGTCGCCGAAACCGGTCGTCGTCACCGTAGCGACGGTGAAATAAAGCGCGTCGATGTAGTTCTCCAGCCCGGCTCCGTTGCGGAAAAAGAACGTGTAGACGAAGCCGGTGATGACGAAAAGAAACGTCAAGAGGTTGATGACCGCGTGGCTCGCCTCGCGCCACGGGCGCAAACCACGCATCTCGAAATGCCGCCAGATCGAACCGCTGCGCGACAGTGACCACAGCCGCAGGATGCGCAGAAAGCCGAGGCTGGCGAGCGCCGTCGGCATCAGCAGCGTCAGAAGGATGAAGACATCCACCCAGAAGGTCGGCTGCTTCATCAGGCGCAGCATGTCATTGGAAGCCAGCAGCCTGGCGGTCAGATCGGCGGCAACGAGGGCCGCCACGGCATAGTCCAGCCACAGAAACGAGGCCGTCTGCTGGATGACCGGCGTGGCGATGAAGAAGGCGATGATGGCCAGGTCGATGATGACAGCCGCCAGCTGGAACCGGAAAGCGGCCGGCGTGCGCCCATGATAGAGCTTGCGCAGCGTGTTGCGCAGCCGCGCGAGCGCGGAAAGGTCTCGCGATGTGCCCCTGTCGGCGGTCTTCATGCCGATCGCGGCGATGTGGGCAGCCAATGCTGCCCGGTGCGCGGCCGCCTTGCAAAGGCGGCGATCACACCAGCTCCACTTCGACCACGCCGGGCACGGCGCGCATCGCCGAGGCGATCTGCGGCGAGACGCGGTAGCCGCCCTGCAAGGCAATCTCGACCTCGCCCTGCGCCTCGTCCTTGATGACGATGATGCTCACCTGGCTTTCGCCGCGCTGGGTGAGCTGGGACTGGATCATCGAGGCCGGCCCATCGTTCCTGACGAAAATGCGCAGCGCCTTCTGGATGCGGCTTGCCTCGTCCTCCAGGGACTGCACGGAATTAATGCGCAAATTGACGCCTTCGGGCCTGTCCTCCGCCGCGACCGTGATGACGACGGAGCGGCCGGCTTCCAGGAGGTCGCGATATTGCGCCAGCCCTTCCGAAAACAGCACGGCCTCGTATTGGCCTGACGTATCAGAGAAGGCCACCACGCCCATCTTGTTGCCGGTGCGCGTCTTGCGCTCCTGCTTGCTGGTCACCGTGCCGGCAAGCCGGCCGGCGGTGGCGCCACGCTTGACGGCCGCCGAAAACTCGGCCCAGTTCTGCACCCGCATCTTCTGCAAGGCAGCCTTGTATTCGTCGAGCGGATGGGCCGAAAGATAGAAGCCGACAACCTGGAATTCGCGGTGCAGGCGGTCGGCGGCGAGCCACGGATCCGTCGCCGGCAGGTTGAGCGCCTGCGACTGCGCGCCGAGCGAGGCGCCGAAAATATCGGCCTGGCCTGAAACGGCGTTCTGCTGGGCAAGCGAGGCCAGCCCCATCATCCGTTCGACGCCGGCCAGCATCGCTGCACGGTCGTGGCCGAAACAATCGAGCGCGCCGGCCATGATCAGGCTTTCGAAGACCCGCTTGCCGACGATCTTGGGATCGACCCGCTCGCAGAAATCGGCAAGGTTCTTGAACGGTTTTTCGCCGCGCACGGCAACGATGTGTTCGACCGCCGCGTCGCCGACGCCCTTGAGCGCGGCCATCGAATAATAGATGCGGTTCTCGCCGACCTCGAAAGCGCGGAAGCTGGTCATCACCGACGGCGCCAGAACCTCGATGCCCAGGCGCAGCGCATCCTGGCGGAAGTCGGCGAGCTTGTCGGTGTTGCCCATGTCAAGCGTCATCGATGCCGCCAGGAACTCGACCGGATAATGCGCCTTCAGATAGGCGGTCTGGTACGACACGACGGCGTAGGCGGCGGCGTGCGACTTGTTGAAACCATAGTCGGCGAACTTGGCCAGCAGGTCGAAAATGAAGTCGGCTTGCGGTTTTGCCACGCCGCGCTCGACCGCGCCGGAGACGAAGCGCTCGCGCTGCTTGTCCATCTCGGCGCGGATCTTCTTGCCCATGGCGCGGCGCAGAAGGTCGGCTTCGCCGAGCGAATAGCCTGACAGCTCCTGCGCGATCTGCATGACCTGTTCCTGGTAGACGATGACGCCTTGCGTCTCCTTCACCAGATGGTCGATCTTGGGGTGGATCGACGCCATCTCCTCCTCGCCATGCTTTCTGGCGTTGTAGGTCGGGATGTTCTCCATCGGGCCTGGCCGGTAGAGCGCGACCAGGGCGATGATGTCCTCGATGCAGTCGGGCCGCATGCCGATCAGCGCCTTGCGCATGCCCGCGCTTTCCACCTGGAACACGCCGACCACCTCGCCGCGCGACAGCATGGAGTAGGTGTCGGGATCGTCAAGCGGGATTGTCGCCAGGTCGATGTCGATACCGCGGCGGCGGATCAGTTTCACCGCCGTCTCCAGCACCGTCAGCGTTTTCAGGCCGAGGAAGTCGAACTTCACCAGCCCGGCCTGCTCGACATATTTCATGTTGAACTGGGTGACCGGCATGTCCGAGCGCGGATCGCGGTACATCGGCACCAGCTCCGACAAAGGCCTGTCACCGATGACGATGCCGGCGGCGTGGGTCGAGGCGTGGCGATAGAGACCCTCCAGCTTCTGCGCCATGTCGAGCAGCGTCTGGACGATCGGCTCCTTCTCGGCTTCTTCGGCGAAGCGAGGTTCGTTGGCTATGGCATCGGCGAGTTTCACCGGATTGGCCGGGTTCTGCGGCACCATCTTGGACAGCTTGTCGACCTGGCCATAAGGCATCTGCAGCACGCGGCCGACGTCGCGCAGCACCGCGCGGGCCTGCAGCGTACCGAAGGTGATGATCTGGCCAACCTGGTCGCGGCCGTATTTCTGCTGGACGTAACGGATCACCTCCTCGCGGCGATCCTGGCAGAAGTCGATGTCGAAGTCGGGCATCGACACGCGGTCCGGATTGAGGAAGCGCTCGAACAGCAGCGAGAAGCGCAACGGATCGATGTCGGTGATGGTCGTCGAATAGGCGACAAGCGAGCCGGCGCCCGACCCACGGCCCGGCCCGACCGGAATGCCTTGCGCCTTGGCCCATTTGATGAAGTCGGCAACGATCAGGAAATAGCCCGGGAATTTCATCTTCTCGATGATGCCGAGCTCGAATTCGAGCCGCTCGCGGTACTGTTCGACCGTGTAGCCCGGCGTCGGACCGTGCAGGGCGAGCCGCGCGTCCAACCCCTCGCGCGCCTGGCGGGCCAATTCCTCGGCCTCGGCCTTTTCGGCGGCGTCCTTGTCGGTGGTATCGCCGCCGGTGAAGCGCGGCAGGATCGGACTGCGGGTTTTTGGATAATAGGAACAGCGCAGCGCGATCTCAACCGTGTTGTCGATCGCTTCCGGCAGGTCGGCGAACAGCTTTGCCATGTCGGCCTGGCTGCGCAGGAAATTGTCCGGCGACAGCCGGCGGCGGGTGTCGACGGCGACCACCGAGCCCTCGGCGATCGCAATCAGCGCGTCGTGCGCCTCATAATCGTCGCGCGAGGAGAAAAAGGCCTCGTTGGTGGCGACAAGCGGAAGTTCGTGCGCGTAGGCGAGCTCGATCGTCGAGTGCTCGATGACCCTGTCATAGCCGGCAACCCGGTCCAGCTCGACATAGAGACGGTCGCCGAACAGCGTTTTCAGGGTCACTAGCCGCGTCTCGGCCAGGTCGCGGCGATCCTCTTTCAACGCATTGCCGATCGGGCCGCGCGGCCCGCCGCTGAGGCAGATCAGCCCGTCGGTCTGCCCGGCCAGCGTCTCGGTGGTCAGGTGTACAGCCTCGCCGGGCGGTGTTTCCAGGTAGACGCCGCTGACAAGCCGGACCAGATTGGAATAGCCGGCTTCGGTCGCGGCGAGCAGCACGACCGGCCGCATCTCCGGACCCTGCCGCCGGCGGTCGCGCTGGCCGTCGCTGTTCTCTCCGGAAAAGGCGAGCGCGACCTGACAGCCGATGATCGGCTGGATACCGTCCTTGACCGCCCTCTGCGCAAATTCGAGCGCGCCGAACAGATTGTTGGTGTCGGTGACGGCGATGGCCGGCGCTTCGTCCTTCACGGCGTGACCGACGATCTTGCCGATCTGAAGCGCGCCTTCAAGCAGGGAATAGGCCGAATGCACGCGCAGATGGACGAACGGCCGCGCCGGCACCTCCGGCCGTGCGGCCGCAATCGCGGCTTCGCGCTTCAGGGGGTCGCGTGGAAGTCTCTCATCCGCCATGGTTTCTCGTGCTGCCTAAGGTTTTGAGTCGATGGAGATGTATTGTCCGGGACAGCGCGATACCAGTCCAGCACAAACGACCGCCGGCCACAGGCTTCCTTTGCCCTGCCCGACCCACGCAGAGATTGTTTCGAATTTCGCTCTGGCGAGTCATATGATGGTGGTTTCGAGAACCGGAGCGGAATGGACATTTGGGTCCATGAGCACCGGAAGCGCAGAAAACGCCTTCAGATGACCGCGAGAGTAGAATTTCCAAACAATCTCTCAGGCGAATTCCATGATCACCGCATCCACCGCCAGGCTATCGCCCGGCTTGGCGTTGAGCTTCGACACGACGAGATCGCGCTCGGCGCGCAGCACGTTTTCCATCTTCATCGCCTCGACCACCGCCAAAGTCTCGCCGGTCTTGACCTCCTGGCCTTCGGCAACGGCGATCGACACGACAAGGCCGGGCATTGGGCAGAGCAGCAGTTTCGATGTGTCCGGCGCCACTTTCTCCGGCATCAGTCTTTCGAGTTCGGCCGTGCGTGGCAGCATGGCGCGCGCCGTCACCGACATGCCCTTCCAGGCGACGCGATGGCCATTGGCGACGGGCCGGATCTGGGCTGCGACTTTCTGTTTGCCGACCGTGCCGCGCCAGATCAGGTCGCCCGGCCGCCAGTCGGAAGACACCGTCAGCGCCTTGCCGCCGTCGATCGACAGGTCGATTTCCATAGGGATCGAAATCATGCCTTCGAGGATGGATGCTTGGAGATACTCCTCGCCGATCTTCACCACCCAGTCGCGCTTGAGCGCCCCCGAATGCGGTGCCAGCCGCCCTCCCAGCCGGTCGAGCCGGTCGCGGCGCAACAACTCCACCGCGGTGACGATCGAGGCCAGCACCGCCTTTTCTTCGCTGTTCGGCACCACGGGTGCAAACCCGTCGGGATATTCCTCGGCGATGAAGCCAGTCGATATCGCCCCTTCCCGCCAGCGCGGATGCTGCATCAGGGCGGCCAGGAACGGAATGTTGTGCTCGATGCCGTCGACCACGAAGCTGTCGAGCGCTTCCGACATGGCGTCGATCGCCGCGAGCCGCGTCGGCGCCCAGGTGCACAGCTTGGCGAGCATCGGATCGTAGAACATCGAAATCTCCGAGCCTTCGGTGACGCCGGTGTCGTTACGGATGACGATGTCGCCGAATTTCCCCTCCTCCGGCGGCCGATAGCGCGTCAGCCGGCCGATCGAAGGCAGGAAGTTGCGGTACGGGTCCTCGGCGTAGAGCCGGCTTTCGATTGCCCAGCCATTCAGCTTGATGTCGCCTTGCCTCAAGGCAAGTTTCTCGCCGGCGGCGACGCGGATCATCTGCTCGACCAGGTCGATGCCGGTGACCAGCTCCGTCACCGGATGCTCGACCTGCAATCGCGTATTCATTTCAAGGAAATAGAAGTTCTTGTCCTTGTCGACGATGAACTCGACTGTACCGGCGCTCTGGTAGTCGACCGCCTTGGCCAATGCCACCGACTGCTCGCCCATCGCCTTTCTGGTCTTGGCGTCGAGGAACGGCGACGGCGCCTCCTCGGCGACCTTCTGGTTGCGGCGCTGGATCGAACATTCGCGCTCGCCGAGATAGAGTGCGTTGCCATGCGCGTCGGCCAGCACCTGGATCTCGATATGGCGCGGATCGACGACGAATTTTTCGATGAACACCCGGTCGTCGCCGAACGAACTCTTGGCCTCCGAGCGTGCCCGGTCAAAACCATCGCGCACTTCCGTCCGGTCCCAGGCGATGCGCATACCCTTGCCGCCGCCGCCGGCCGAGGCCTTGATCATCACGGGATAGCCGATCTCGCCGGCGATTTTTTCCGCATGGTCGGCATTCTCGATGACGCCGAGCCAGCCGGGGACCGTTGAAACCTTGGCGGCGTTGGCGAACTTCTTTGATTCGATCTTGTCGCCCATCGCCTTGATGGCTTTGGGTTTCGGGCCGATGAAGACGATGCCTTCCGCTTCCAACGCTTCGCAGAAGGCAGCGCGTTCCGAGAGGAAGCCGTAGCCGGGATGCACGGCCTGAGCGCCCGTTTCCTTGCAGGCGGCGATGATCTTTTCAGGCACGAGATAGCTTTGCGCGGCGGGTGACGGCCCGATATGCACCGCCTCGTCTGCCATCTCGACATGCACGGCGTCGCGATCGGCATCGGAATAGACGGCGACCGTGGCAATGCCCATCTTGCGCGCCGTCTTGATGACGCGGCAGGCAATCTCGCCACGGTTGGCGATCAGGATCTTCGTGAACATGCGCGCGACATTCCCCTCCGGACGAAGGTTCAGTTCTATGGATTATGTGGCCATCTCTCAAGTGCCGGGGTGGGCGACACGCAGGTCGCGCTCTCGAAGCCCTCCAGCGTTGCGACGGGGCGCTCAGGGATGTGCTGTCTGCGTCAAGAAAGCCGACATTTCGTCTCATCTGACGGTTGATGAGCAGGTCAAAACCTGAAAGCTTGGGTGCAAAAATAGCCTTTGGAGGAATTGCCCAATGAAAACCCGCGCCGCAGTCGCTGTTGCCGCCGGAAAGCCGCTGGAGATCATGGAAGTCGACCTCGACGGTCCGCGCGAGGGCGAGGTGCTGGTCGAGATCAAGGCGACCGGCATTTGCCACACCGACGAGTTCACCCTGTCGGGCGCCGATCCCGAAGGCCTGTTCCCGGCCATCCTCGGCCATGAAGGCGCCGGCGTCGTCGTCGATGTCGGCAAAGGCGTCACCTCGGTCAAGAAGGGTGACCACGTTATCCCGCTCTATACGCCCGAATGCCGCCAGTGCCCGTCCTGCCTGTCGAGGAAGACGAACCTGTGCACGGCCATCCGCGCCACGCAGGGGCAAGGATTGATGCCGGACGGCTCATCGCGCTTCTCGATCGGCAAGGACAAGATCTTTCACTATATGGGCTGCTCGACTTTCTCCAACTTCACCGTCTTGCCCGAGATCGCCGTTGCAAAGGTCAATCCGGACGCTCCCTTCGACAAGATCTGCTACATCGGCTGCGGGGTGACCACCGGCATCGGCGCCGTCATCAACACGGCCAAGGTCGAGATCGGCGCCACCGCGGTCGTCTTCGGCCTCGGCGGCATCGGCCTCAATGTCATCCAGGGCCTGAAGCTTGCCGGCGCCGACATGATCATCGGCGTCGATTTGAACAACGACAAGAAGGAGTGGGGCGAGCGCTTCGGCATGACGCATTTCGTCAATCCGAAGGAGATCGACGGCGACATCGTGCCTTACCTCGTCAACATGACCAAGCGCGGCGCCGACCAGATCGGCGGCGCCGACTATACCTTCGACTGCACCGGCAACACCAAGGTCATGCGTCAGGCGCTGGAGGCCTCGCATCGCGGCTGGGGCAAGTCGGTGGTCATCGGCGTCGCCGGCGCCGGCCAGGAGATCTCGACACGGCCATTCCAGCTGGTCACCGGCCGCACCTGGATGGGCACCGCCTTCGGCGGCGCACGCGGCCGCACCGATGTGCCGAAGATCGTCGACTGGTACATGGACGGCAAGATCCAGATCGACCCTATGATCACCCATACGCTCAAGCTCGAGGACATCAACAAGGGTTTCGACCTCATGCATGAGGGCAAGTCGATCCGCAGCGTCGTCGTTTACTGAAGCAACGCCACATGTCGCCTGCCAGCCGGCAAGCGACCTCGGTGGTGAAACATGGGAGGAGAAAAAATGCCTGAAAAACTGCATCCGAAAATCGACAATGGCCTGCCGAAGGAAAGCGCTGGCTTTGCCGGCGGCACGCTGGTCTGCGCCTGCACCAGCAATCCGGTCAAGGTGAAGGTCAAGGGGCAGATCGCCCACAACCATGCCTGTGGCTGCACCAAATGCTGGAAGCCGGAAGGCGCGGTGTTCTCGGTGGTGGCGGTTGCCGGCACCGGCGATGTCACCGTCACCGAGAACGGCGACAAGCTGAAGGTGGTCGATCCCTCGGCGCTCATCCAGCGCCATGCCTGCACCGGCTGCGGCGTCCACATGCATGGCCCGGTCGAGCGCGATCATCCGTTCAAGGGCCTGTCCTTCATCCATCCCGAGCGTTTCCAGGAGGATGGCTGGTCGCCTCCGGGCTTCACCGCCTTTGTGTCCTCGATCATCGAATCTGGCGTCGATCCGAGCCGCATGGACGGCATTCGCGGCCAGCTGAAGTCGATCGGCCTTGAGCCCTATGATTGCCTCAACCCCGGCCTGATGGACTATATGGCCACCTGGACCGCTAAGAAATCCGGCGCTCTGCCGGCCTGATTGCCATAAGATTCGAGGCAGGGGCCGGACATGTTTCCGGCCCCTGTTCATTTCGGAGAGACAATGCCAGCGCCCGCTATCTACGTCGACGCAGACGCCTGCCCGGTCAAGGCCGAGGTGGAGAAGGTCGCCGAACGCCTTGGGGTTGTGGTCACTTACGTCTCCAATGGCGGTTTGCGGCCCTCTCGGGATCCGATGATCCGCAACGTCGTGGTCTCCAAGGGGGCGGATGCCGCCGATGACTGGATCGTCGAAAACGCGAAATCAAACGACATCGTGGTGACAGCCGACATTCCGCTTGCCGCCCGCGCCGTGGCACTCGGCGCGCATGTGCTGGGGCCCACCGGGCGCCCGTTCACGCCCGAAACCATCGGGATGGCGGTGGCGATGCGCGACCTCAAGCAGCATCTGCGCGAGACCGGCGAAAGCAAGGGCTACAATGCCTCTTTCGCGCCACAGGACCGTTCGCGCTTCCTCGGCGAACTCGACCGCATCTTGCGGCGCGCGCTGAAATCCGCCACACCGGGCTAGCAACAAAGCGCCATCCAGGTGGAGACCGCCATGGCCGCCGAAACCCCGGTCGAGAAACCCATCCACCGTCACATGCTGTTCGCGGCGTCGGCGTGTTTCGGTGTCTTCGCGCTCCTCGTGGCGTTGCTGCTCCATGCCAAGCTCGCCTATTCGATCGGCGCCAACGCATTCTTTGCCGCTTACGTCATTCTCGTCGTTTCCCAGATGCCAAAGTTCACCGGCAGGTATCTGAGCAAGAATGCGCGCGACACCGACCAGCCTGTACTGGTCATCTTCGCTGTAACGCTCGTCGTCGTCATTGTAGCCATTATCTCGTTGTTCCTGTTGATCAATCAGAAGGACAGAGGCCACTCGATCGAGCTCGTTTTCGCGCTGCTGTCGATCCCATTGGGCTGGTTCACCATCCACGCCATGGCAGCGCTCCACTATGCCCATGTCTACTGGATGGACGGCGACGAGGTCGATGCCGGCACCAAGAAGAAGATCCCGGTCGGCGGTCTGCTGTTTCCAGGCGACAAGCGACCCGAAGGCTGGGACTTCCTCTACTTCTCAACGGTTATCGGCATGACGGCACAGACCGCCGACACCAACATTTCGACGACGCATATGCGCCGTGTCGTGCTTGTCCATTCGATCCTGTCGTTCTTCTTCAACACGGTGATCGTCGCAGCCGCCGTCAACCTTGCCGTCAGCCTGGGCGGCCCGTAATAAATCCGTGATCGGATGAAACATTGGTTTGGATCGCGACGTATCAGGAGGACAATGACACGCGCGCCAAGCCGCCAGGCCGGGAGACGAGACGAAGATGGAATCGGTTGCCAGAAGCCAATCCGCCACCGGGCCGGACGCTCCCGTGTCCAGCGAAGAGACACTGATCTATCGTCAGTCGCGCTGGACGCGGCTGACGCACTGGATCTGGGCCATCTCCCTGTTTTTCATGCTGCTTTCCGGCCTGCAGATCTTCAATGCCCGCCCGCAGCTCTATATCGGCAAGCAGTCGGGCTTCGGCTATAACAACACCATCTTTGAAATCGGCGCCGAGAACACGAACGCTGGCCCGCGCGGCTACACCGAAATCTTCGGGCATCGCTTTGACACGACCGGCGTGCTCGGCTGGTCGGGTCCAGCAGGCAACGAGACGGCACGCGGCTTTCCATCCTGGGCGACCATCCCGTCCTACTATGATCTCGGTACCGCCCGCGTCATCCATTTCTTCTTTGCCTGGATACTGACCACGACCTTGATCGTGTGGCTGGTCGCCAGCATCGTCAACGGCCACATCCGCCGCGATCTCGCGCCGCGCCTCGATGATTTGAAGCGCCTGCCGAAGGACATCATCGACCACGCGAAGCTCAAATTCCATCACACCCGCGAATACAACACCTTGCAGAAGATGGCCTATGGCGGTGTGCTGTTCGTGCTCTTGCCGCTGATGATCATCACCGGCCTGGCGATGTCGCCCAGCATGAATTCGGTGCTGCCCTTCCTCAACGACCTGCTCGGCGGCCGGCAGACGGCACGCACCATCCATTTCACAGTCATGGTGCTGCTGGTTGGCTTCTTCGTCGTCCATATCCTGATGATCCTGGCCGCCGGCCCGATCAATGAACTGCGCTCCATCATCACCGGCTGGTACCGCACCGACCCTCCCGCGCATGACGACAAGCCCAACGAGAGGAGTGCCTGACATGGCGAAGTTCCAGATCAGCCGCCGCAAATTCCTCACCGCTGCCGGCCTCGGCGCCTCCGGCATCATGCTGTCGGGCTGCGATGCCTTCGACAGCCAGTTGAGCATCGGCAGCGGCCTGCGCAGCTTCCTCGAAAACGCCAATGGCCTGACATATCGCGCACAGCGCCTGCTCGCCGGCCGCGACGCGCTGGCGCCGGAATTCACCGAAGCCGACATCCGCCAGCCGCAGCGGCCGAACGGTGTCACGGCGCCGGACGACGACACCTACAAGGGCCTGCTCGCCAACAGTTTCGCCGACTGGCGCCTGGAAGTGACAGGTCTCGTCGAAAAGCCGCTGTCGCTCACGCGCGAGCAACTTCAAAACATGCCGAGCCGTACCCAGATCACCCGCCATGACTGCGTCGAGGGCTGGAGCTGCATCGCCAAATGGACAGGCACGCCGCTTTCGCTGGTGCTGGACCAAGCCGTGGTCAAGCCGCAGGCGCGCTACGTCATGTTCCATTGCCTCGACACGATCGACCGCAGCCTGTCCGGCGACATCAAATATTACGGCACGATCGATCTCATCGATGCCCGCCACCCGCAGACGATCCTCGCCTATGGCCTCAACGGCAAGCCGCTGCCGGTCGAGAACGGCGCACCGCTGCGCGTCCGCGTCGAGCGCCAGCTCGGCTACAAGATGCCGAAATATCTCTACAAGATCGAACTGGTCGACGGCTTCGCCAATATCGGCGGCGGGCGCGGCGGCTATTGGGAAGACAATGGCTATGACTGGTATGGCGGGATTTGATGGCCATTCGGATGGAGGCGGAGCACGACCTGTCGTCCTCCGAATGGAGTACACTGGAACACCATCTGCACAACGAGAACCGGCGCCTCACAGGCCGTGACGATGACCGCGGACTGGCCTTTGTCATTCGCGAGGATGCCGGACGAACAATCGGTGTCGTGGCCGGCTATTCCTGGGCAGGCACGTCGGAACTCGAGTTGATGTGGATCGATGAGGCCCATCGAGGCCGCGGCTACGCCACGCAGTTGATCAATGCTTTTGTCACGGAGGCCGCCGCTCGCGGCGCCCGACGGATATGGGTATCGAGCCACGACTTCCAGGCGCCGGGCCTATACGAAAAGGCCGGCTTCGAGCGCATGGCCGAGTTTGCAGGATGGCCTGAAGGCCATTCCAACATCATCCTCTGCAAAACGATCGCAGCGAACGGCTCAGCCTAAGCCACCTTGTCGAGCAGCGGCTTCAACGCCGGATGGATCTCCGGCGAGGCGTGCTTGATCAGCGTCAGCAGCGCGCGTTCATTCTCGTATAGAGGCCTGTTGGTGCCGATATGCTCGACCAGCCATTTGGCTTCGCCGGCATCGATCGTCTCGGCACGGCGGGCGAGTGCTTCGGCTGCCCTGTTCCTGGCTTCCCACTCTGTCTCGACGTCATCCGGCGAGCGATAGGCTTCGATGATGCCGGCAAGGCCGCCGGAGACCATGCGGCTGAAGAACCCGCCGATTTGCAGGTCGGCATGATCGAGGAAGGTTTCCTGGCGTAGCGCCACGTCACGGGTCGGGGCTTCGTAGCCGGCCGAGCACATGACGAAATTGGCGATCGCCTTGACGAACAAATCGTTCCAGGAGGGATCGTTGTTGGCCTGGGCAGTCCGCTCATTGATCCGGAACAGCACCTCGGCCTCGGCACGGGTGATGGCGATGTTGCCGTCGCCGCCATGGGCATGAAGGATACGGCGCAACAGCTCGACTTCCGCTTTGGCGATCAGTCCGGGCACCAGCGCGCCGCCCAGCATCAGCGGCCCCTTGCCGTCGATGACGGCATGCGCGACCTGCTCCAGCGCATAGACGCAAAGCCGGCTCGGCGACGATTTCGCCTCTTCCAGCACATGGACCAGCAATTCGAGCTCGGTCCGGCTGTCGACCATGCCGTCACGCGAGATCGTGCGGACCAGCCAGTCGGCATTGTCCTGCGAGATGTAACCGGACGGCTTTTCCTGGTGAACGATGTAGTCGGTGACCGCCTCGACGAAGAATTCAGGCCATTCCCGGCATTTGTCCTTCGCCGTCGCGTCGAGCGCGAAGAGTGCCTCTGCCTCGCCCCGCGTCACCACACCGTCGCCGAACACTTCGTGGCGCAGCATGGCTACGTCCTCCGCGGTGATGCGACTTTTCGACGTCAGCCCCGCCACCGGCGCGCTCATGATCAATTCGCCCATCTGTCGTCCCCGTCCGCCCCAAAGCGTCACATCCGCCTGCTATATCAGGAGTGTCTTGAGAAACCGGCAAACGGCGTGGTTAGCGAAGACTTGTCAGAACCATGTCGCTGGGAGGTGACAAGGTGTCGCCGACGGGCTATGGATGGCGCGTCGAGGGCTCAGGGTTTGAGTCCTACCTGTTTGCGGGAGAGAGCAGCGAGAGCTGCCGCCGAAGGGGAAATCGCCCGAAATCTCTCAGGCAAAAGAACCGTAGACGGGAAAGACACTCTGGAAAGTCGGGGCTTGCCCCCGCGCCGAAGGTGTAAGCGCCGCTGACAGAGTTCCGGCTGCGCGAGTCTCTCAGGCTTCAGACAGAGGGGCACGGACTGGTCGCCATTCGCGGCCGATTGCGTGCGACTCTGGAGATGACATGACGGGCGACGACAGCAGACACCTTCCCCTCGAAGACATCCATGCAGCGGCCGGTGCGCGCTTTGGCGCCTTTGCCGGCTGGTCCATGCCGCTGACCTATCCGGCCGGCGTCATGAAGGAGCATCTTCACACCCGCGAGCATGCCGGCCTCTTCGACATCTCGCACATGAAGCTGTTCGAGGTCAGCGGACCGCAAGCGGTGGCGCTGCTCGACCGCGCCTGCCCGCTGGATGCGGGCGCGCTAGAGATCTCGCAGTCCAAACTGTCCTTTTTCCTCAACGAGGCCGGCGGCATTCTGGACGATCTGATCATCACCAGGCTCGGCGATGCCAGGTTCATGGTGGTTGCCAATGCCGGCAATGCCGTCGCCGATGAAAAGCACCTGCGTGACCTTGCCAAGGATTTCGATGCGACGGTCGAGCCGCTCGACCGTGTCTTCCTGGCCATCCAGGGGCCCGAGGCCTGGGCCGTGCTGTCCCGCGCCGGCATCGAGACCGGCTCCCTGCTGTTCATGCACGGCGTCGAACCGCGCAAAAGCTGGTTCATGAGCCGGTCGGGCTATACCGGCGAGGACGGTTTCGAGATCGGCCTGCCGGTGACAGACGCGCGGGATTTGGTCACGAAGCTTCTCGAAGATGAGCGCGTTCTGTGGATCGGTCTTGCCGCCCGCGACAGCCTGCGGCTGGAAGCCGGTCTTTGCTTGCATGGCCAGGATATCACGCCGGAGACCGATCCGGCCGCCGCCGCGCTGATGTGGGCAATTCCCAAGGAGATCCGCGCGACCGGCGCCTTCATCGGCGCCGACGCCTTGCGCGCCGCCGTGGAGCGAGGCCCCACGCAAAAGCGCGTCGGCCTGAAGCCGGAAGGCCGCCAGCCGGTGCGCGCCGGCGCCGCACTCTTTGACGCCGACGGCAATCCGGCCGGGCATGTCACATCGGGTGGTTTCGGCCCCTCGGCCGGTCATCCCGTCGCCATGGGCTATGTCGCGACACCGCTGGCAAAGCCCGGGACACGGCTTTTCGCCGACGTGCGCGGCACGAAAATCCCTGTCGATATCAGTTCCCTGCCCTTCACCCCTCATCGCTACCGCAAAGGATGACCCCGATGGCAACGACCTACTTCACCACCGATCACGAATGGCTCCGCGTCGAAGGCGGCGTCGCCACCGTCGGCATCACCGACTACGCGCAGGAGCAACTCGGCGATCTCGTTTTCGTCGAACTGCCCGAGGCCGGCCGCAAGCTCGCCAAGGGTGACACCGCAGTCGTTGTCGAATCCGTCAAGGCGGCCTCCGACGTCTATGCGCCGGTCGATGGCGAGATCACCGAGGCCAACGGCACGCTGTCGTCCGACCCGTCGCTGGTCAACTCGGCGGCGACTGGCGCGGGCTGGCTGTGGAAGATGAAACTCGCCGACGAAGGCCAACTCGCGAGCCTCATGGATGAGGCCGCCTACAAAGCTCATATCGGTTGATATCAGGACGTATTGCCATGACCACAGCACTCACCCCCTTCTCGGCCCGCCATATCGGTCCTGATGTCAACGATGTCAGAGCCATGCTTGCCGTGATCGGCGTTCCCTCCGTCGAGACGCTGATCAGCCAGGCCGTGCCGCAGTCGATCCGCCTCGACCTGCCGCTCACCCTGCCCGCACCGGCCAGCGAGGCCGAAGCGCTGGCCGAATTGTCGGCGATCATGGCCAAGAATACGGTGCTGAAGAGCTTCATCGGCACCGGTTATCACGGCGTGCACGTGCCCCCGGTCATCCAGCGCAATTTGTTCGAGAATCCGGCCTGGTACACCGCGTATACGCCCTACCAGGCCGAGATCAGCCAGGGCCGGCTGGAAATGCTGTTCAATTTCCAGACCCTGGTCACCGAATTGACCGGCCTGCCGGTGGCATCGGCCTCGCTGCTCGATGAGGCGACGGCGGTAGCCGAAGCGGTCGGCATCGCACTGCGCCACCACCGCGACAAGCGCACCAAGGTGGCGCTTGCCGGCACCCCGCACCCACAGACGCTGGATGTCGTGCGCACCCGCGCCGAACCGCTCGGCATCGAGATCGACGGCGAGACGATCGACGACAACACAGCCGCCTTGCTCGTCTCCTGGCCGGACACATTCGGCGTCTATGGCGACCACAAGGCTGCGATCGAAAAGGCCCGCGCCATGGGCACCATCGTCGTCTTCATCGCCGACCCGCTCGGCCTGACGCTGACCGACGCGCCGGCCAAGCTTGGCGCCGACATTGCCGTTGGTCCGATGCAGCGCTTTGGCGTGCCGATGGGCTTTGGCGGGCCGCACGCCGCCTATTGCGCAGTCTCCGACAAGCTGACCCGCTTGATGCCCGGCCGCCTGGTCGGCCAGTCGACCGACAGCAAGGGGCGTCCCGGCTACCGCCTTGCCCTGCAAACCCGCGAACAACATATCCGCCGCGACAAGGCGACCTCCAACATCTGCACCGCGCAGGCGCTGCTCGCCAATATGGCGACGGCCTATGCGATCTGGCACGGCCCCGCCGGGCTGCAGGCGATCGCGGAACGCATCCATGGGTTCGCCAACCGCCTCGCAGCGGGGCTCAAGGCAGCAAACATCTCCGTGCTCGGCTCCAGCCGCTTCGACACGGTGACGGCAGAAGTGAAGGGCAAGGCAGGCTCGATCGCGGCCGCCGCTGAAAAGGGTGGCCGGTTGCTGCGTGTCGTCGATGCCGACCACATCGGCATCGCCTTCGACGAAACCTCGACCGAGGCGGATCTCGAGGCGATCGCCGCCCTGTTCGGCGCCAAGCCAGGCGCCACCGAAGCCGGCTCGATGCCCGGCAAGCCCCGCGGCAAGGAGTTCCTCACCCAGCCGGTTTTCCAGGAGAACCGCTCCGAGACCGACATGATGCGCTTGTTGCGCCGGTTGGCCGACAAGGACCTGGCGCTCGACCGCAGCATGATCCCGCTCGGTTCCTGCACCATGAAGCTCAACGCGGCGGCCGAAATGATGCCGGTGAGCTGGCCTGAAATCGCCAATCTGCATCCCTTCGCGCCGGCCAGCCATTCGGCCGGCTATCGCGCCATGATCGGCGAGCTGGAAGGGTGGCTCTCCGAGATCACCGGCTTCGACGCCGTCAGCCTGCAGCCCAATGCCGGCAGCCAGGGCGAATATGCCGGCCTGCTCGCCATCCGCGCCTATCACCGTGCGCGCGGCGAAGGCCATCGCACCGTCTGCCTGATCCCTTCCTCCGCGCATGGCACCAATCCGGCCAGCGCGGCGATGGCCGGCATGAGCGTTGTCGTCGTGCGCTGCCTGGAGGACGGCAACATCGACATGGACGATATGCGGGCCAAGGCCAACGAGCATTCCAGGAATCTCGCCGCGCTGATGTTCACCTATCCCTCGACGCATGGCGTCTATGAAGAAGGCGCGCGCCATCTCTGCGCCCTCATCCACGAACATGGCGGCCAGGTCTATTTCGACGGCGCCAACCTCAACGCGCTGGTCGCGCTGGCCCGCCCCGCCGACATCGGCGCCGACGTCTGCCACATGAACCTGCACAAGACGTTCTGCATCCCGCATGGCGGCGGCGGTCCCGGCATCGGCCCGATCGGCGTCAAGGCGCATTTGCAGCCCTATCTGCCGGGCCACGTCACCGAAGGCTCGGCGCACGCCGTGTCGGCCGCGCCGTTCGGCAGCGCTTCCATCCTGCCGATCACCTGGATGTATATCCGCATGATGGGCGCCGCTGGCCTCAAGCAGGCGACGGAGACCGCCATCATCTCGGCCAACTATGTGGCGACACGGCTCGCGCCATATTACCCGCTGCTCTACAAGGGCCGGCACGATCGCATCGCGCATGAATGCATCCTCGACACGCGCGTGCTCAAGGACAGCGCCGGCATCAGTGTCGACGATATCGCCAAACGGCTGATCGACTATGGTTTCCATGCGCCGACCATGTCGTTCCCGGTCGCCGGCACGCTGATGGTCGAGCCGACGGAGTCCGAGCCCAAGCGCGAACTCGACCGCTTCTGCGAGGCGATGATCGCCATCGCCGGCGAGGCTGCCAAAGTGGCGAAGGGCGAATGGCCGCTGACCGACAATCCGCTGGTCAACGCACCGCACACCGCCGCCGAGGCCCTGGCGGGTCAGTGGACCCATCCCTATTCGCGGCTCGAAGCGGCCTATCCCGCGGGCGACGCCGACACCGCGGCAAAGTACTGGCCACCGGTGTCGCGCATCGACAATGTCGCCGGCGACCGCAACCTGGTCTGTTCCTGCCCGCCGCTGTCGGACTATTTGGGAGCGGCTGAATAACTACGCGGAGCGCAAGGCCGGCTTGACCGGCTCGGCCTTGCTCATTCTTTTGCGGCTGACGACACAATTGCGGCCGGCGCGCTTGGCGGCGTAAAGCGCGGCGTCCGCCTCGGCCAGCACGTCATCGAGCGACCTGCCGTCAGCCCCGCCAAAGCCGATGCCCCCGCTGACCGTGCTGCGCAACGGACCGAGCGGAGTGGGAACGACCTCGGCGCCGAAGGCGACGCCGATCCTGCTGGCGAGGTCATAGGCCCGCTCTTCCGTCATCCGCGACATGACGATTACGAACTCCTCGCCACCCAGGCGAAAGGCATCGACGCCAGTCCTGGCGTACTTGTTTATGACGGCGGCGAACCGGCACAGTACCTGGTCGCCGACCGGGTGCCCATAGACATCGTTCGTCCTCTTGAAGTGATCGAGGTCGAACATGACGATCGCCATGAACGGACCGAAAGTCCGCTCGCCATAGAGTGACGTCAACCCGCGGCGGTTCATCAGCCCGGTCAGCGGATCGGTCATCGTCTCGGCCTTCAGCTCGATCTGCGCCTGCAGATGGTGAAGGGAAAGCGTTAGGGCGCCGAGGCCGGTCATGCAGGCCACCGCGACGACGGAATTGAGACGTTCGGCCCAGTTGTCGGGCGCCGCCCCCAGCGTCCACTGCCCCTTGCCCAACAAGACCATGCCGCAAAGGGCAAACGACACCGCACAGGTGCCGCTCAGGAACGAGACCACCAGCAGGATCCGCCGGTCGTGGCTGCCGTTGATCCAGAACATGGCCCCGATCGCCGAGAGCAGCACCGTTACCGTCGCGTAGGTGATGACGAAGCCGATGCCGTTAAGACCGAGGAAGGTCACCGCCGCACAGACGGCCATGGCGCAGAGCGTCGGCACGACGGCACGTCCGTAGTCGGAGACGCCGAGATATTGCATGGCCGACAGGCAGATGATCAGGAAGCCCAGGCTGAGCAGCGCCAGCGCGGTCTGGCAGAGCACCGGGTCGGGATCCCTGGTGTACTGCCAGAACAGGATCACATGCGCGACGAGCACGAGAATGCCGCACGCCACCGTCAGGACGAAGCTGGCCCGCGGCGCGGTAAACCAGATCGCGAACATGGTAACGCTGAGGCAAGTGCCCGACAGCGCGGCTGCGAGCAGGAGCGAACTGAAGTCCAGCATGTCGGGTGAAGGCCTCTCGAGCGTCGGCGGTTGTGCCGCATTCTAGGTCAGCGGCAGCCCTCGGACATGGTTTTCAGCCGATCTCTCGATCCAACCTGCGGATAGGGTTTACAAAGCGTCGATGCCATGTGTCCCGAAGCCATGTGACCCGAAACCGCACCACGCCGGGCGCGGAGCAGGAAACATCAGCCCTTGTTCAGCAAAGCGAGATTGGCGTCGACGACCGTGGGGTCGGCCATGCCGGCCTTGGCTTCGAGCAGCAGTGCCCTGGCTTTCTTCCTGTTGCCGCGCAACAGTTGCGAATAGCCCATATTGTTGACGATCTGCGGCTTGCGACCGGCAACCTTCAGCAGCTGGCCATAGGCGCGGTCGGCGAAGTCGAAGCGGCCGAGTTCGTCATAGGAAGCGGCGAGCCCCATCCAGGCCTCGGCATTGTCGGCCTTCAGTTCGACGGCCTTGCGGAAATGCTGTTCGGCCAGACCATAATTGGCATCGCGAAACTGCGCCTTGCCTTCCGCGAGGTCGGAGGTGTCGACGGCCTTCGCCGCCGGTTGGATGGCGGTGGTCTTGGTCGTGTCGACGTTGTTGTTCGTCGTGCACCCGGTGATCATCAGGACGGCCGCCATCGTGGCGACCACCGCAAATTTTGTCTGACGCATGCCCTGCCCCGTCGCCCGATTTGCCGGGTCGTTCTTCAGCAAGGACACTACAGCACGGCGGTTAAGCTTCGGTGCCGAAATGCATACAAGATTTGGTTTCGGGGATACCAGCTGTTAACCACTGGGCGGCAACACCTCCATCCGGCAGACGCAAGTGCATTCTCACGGCGCCAGGGCCTTGAGCTCGTCCGGAACCGGATAGCGGCCGCCGTCATAGCGCAGCCGGTAGGTGCGGTTCACAGGCTTGCCGGGATGGGACTGGCACTCGCCATTCTTGTCGACAGATGGGTCGTCCGTATCCGACCGCTCGACCACGACAATATCGTGATAGCCATGGTGGCTCGCCGGGCTCATCGTCAGGCTGACCTGGCTCGAATGAAAGGATCCAGCGCAATTGGTGTCGCCTTCACCGCCATAGTTGGCCACCACAAGGCCGTCGAGCACCGCATGAAGGGCGCCACCGGCAATGGCGTAGAGCCGCAGATCGGTCTCGCTGAACGGATTGGGCTGCGAGTGATTTGCCATGTCGATACGCAGCCCAAAGGCGGTGACACCGGGCGCCAGGACATAGCGACCAGTATCGAATTCGATCTTGCGGATCGCAATAGCATCATCGTTCATCAGCCTGGGCTGAAGCAGGCGCTGGCGCACCTGCAGGGTCTTCCTGTCGACGACCAGAAGCTCGATATCGCCATAATGCTCGTCGTCGCTGGATTTGGCGCTATCGATCAGCGGCACGGAGACCAGCAGCAGATCATCATGAGCGGGCCAGACCTTGCAGACCACGCCCGGTGTATCATCCTGCGGGAGCAGGACAATGCTGGTATGGGGGTCGAGCGTGAACGAGGCGCCGTCGGCGCTCTTTCGAGCCTTGGGATAGGCCTGCTGCACCAGGGCGGCGGCATCGCCGCAATCGTCGGCCGCGGCCTGGGCGGTCGAAAAGCTGGCGGGGGCGAGAGCGAGAGAGACAGAGAGAGTACACAGAAGAATTCGCATGAGTCCTCGCATCGCAGGGCCGCGTTCGGGCAGGATGATGGGTTGTCAGCCCCGGCTCTGCATTTGTCGACTCTCATTTGCTGACTTTGCAGATCCCGATGCAGTACTGTTCGAAATCCTGCTCCTTCGGAATAGGACAGGTCCTAATGCGTGCCCGTCATTTTGACGATGATCGGAATGATCGCGATCATCAGCACCACCGGCAGGATGCACACGGTCACCGGGATCGACATCTTGGCCGGCAGAGCATGCGCCTTTTCCTCGGCCAGCGACATGCGCTTGTGACGCATCTCGTCGGAGAAGACGCGCAGCGCTCCCGACAGGCTGGTGCCGAGTTCCTTCGACTGCTGCAGCAGCGTGGCGAAGGAACGGACCTCGTCCAGGCTGAGGCGGTCGGCGAGTGCCTTCAGCGCATCGTCGAGGCTGCGCCCCGCCCTCAGTTCCAGCGACACCAGCTGCAGGTTCTGGCTGAGCGCCGGATAGGTCCTGGCGAGTTCCTTCGAGACGCGCTCGATGCCGGCCTCCATGCTCATGCCGGCATCCGAACAGACGATCATCAGATCCATGAAATCGGGAAACCCATTGCGGTATTCGCGCATCTTCTCCCGCGTCTTCTGGCTCAGCACCAGACCGGGCAGGAAGTAGCCGGCCACACCCGACAGGATGATGAACGCCCAGCGGCTGGTCATCGTCGCGTCGGCACTGGCCAGCCACCGGTTGAGGACGAAAGCGCCAATCGCGCCGCCGATCAGCGCCGAGAAGCGGATGATGAAGAACATGCCGACAGCGCGCGGCTCCATATAGCCTGCCTGGATCAGCTTCATGCGCAGCCGGGCGACGTTTTCCGGATCGCTCTTGGCGTAGAATTCCTGCGCCCGCTTCACCGCCTTCTCGCGCACGACGTTGGCGTTCTTCTTCTGCACCGGCTCGGGTCTTGCGGCCACGGGACCATGGTCGACCTTGAGCCGGCGCTTCACATCGTTGCGGTCGCCCTTCGCCGCAACCATCGGCCAGCCGACCGCCACGGTGCCCAGCGCCAGGAGCAGGATGGCCACCGGCGTCAATGAGGTCGGTGCAAGCGAGGCGAGGAACTCGATGAAGCCCTGCATGTCAGAACCTGAAATTCGACATCTTGAACATCATCAGATTGCCCAGCATCAGCCAGGTGACCGACCCGCCGATCAAGTACCAGGTTTTCGGCTCGTCCCAGACATCGCGGTAGAAGCCCGGCATCATGGCCATGATGCCGGCGAACAGCAGCGCCGGGATCGCCGTCAGGATGTAGGCCGACAGGCGGCCCTCGGTCGAGATGGCACGCACCTTGCGGCGCAGCTTGCCCCGCTCGCGGATCGTCAACGCCAGGCCATCGAGAATCTCGCGCAGATTGCCGCCAGAACTGGACTGGATCGAGACGGCGGTCATGAACAGCGGCAGGTCTTCGTGGCCGACCCTGTCGAACAGCGAATTCAACGCCGAGACCAGATCGGAACCATAGGTCACCTCATCGGCGATGACGCCGAATTCGGTGCCGATCGGGTCGGGCATTTCGCGCGACACCATGGCAATGGCCACCGGCACCGGATGACCGGCCTTGAGGCCGCGGGTGATCAGTTCCAGGGCCTCCGGCAGTTGCATGCCGAAACGCTTGAGCCGGCGCTTGCGCATGAAGCGCATCACCATAACCGGCACCAGCGGCAGCAGAACGACGAACAGGACAAGCCCCATCAGGAGCGGCAATCCATGCCAGATGGCGAACAGCGCCATGGCCATGGCCACGGCGGAGGTAATCATCAGGAATTTCGACAGCGGCATGATCATGCCTGACTGCGTGCGCAACGCCCGGAACCGGTCCGGCGAGAACAGCGAGGTGCCCGCATCGAGGCCACGCTCCTTGCGCAGCTGGATCAGCACCTGTTCCTGGCTGATCTTGTTTTCCTGCAACTTCATGCGCCGGTTGATGGCGGTGCGCTTGTCGCTGCGGCCGGCATAGAGAAGATAACAGGCCTCGGCGATCATGATGCCGGTCAGCGCGGCCCCGGCATAGACGACATAGATAGCGCTCAGTCCGTCGAACACCCTGTCTACTCCTGCGGCCGGCCGGGTTCGAAATATCGTCCGGGAAACTCGATGCCCATCGCGCGCAGATCCTCGAGGAAGCGCGGCCGAATGCCGGTCGCCTCGAAATAGCCGAGAATGCTGCCGTCGGCGTCCATGCCGGTGCGCACGAAGCGGAATATCTCCTGCATCTGGATGACGTCGCCTTCCATGCCCGTCACCTCGGCAACGCTCGTCACCTTGCGCTTGCCGTCGGAAAGCCGGGTCAGCTGGACGATGAGGTCGATGGCGCTGGCGATCTGGCTGCGGATCGACTGCACCGTCATCGGCATGCCGGTCATGCCCAGCATCTGTTCGAGACGCGAAATGGCATCGCGCGGCGTGTTGGCATGGATGGTCGCCATCGACCCTTCATGGCCGGTGTTCATCGCCTGCAGCATGTCGAAGGCTTCTTCGCCGCGGCACTCACCGAGGATGACGCGATCGGGGCGCATGCGCAGCGCGTTCTTGACGAGATCGCGTTGCTTCAACTCGCCATGGCCCTCGATGTTGGCGGGGCGCGTCTCCATGCGCGCGACGTGCGGCTGCTGCAGCTGGAGTTCGGCCGCGTCCTCGATGGTGATCAGCCGCTCGTCTTCCGGAATGAAGGCCGACAGCGCGTTGAGCATCGTCGTCTTGCCGGTGCCGGTGCCGCCCGAAATGATCGTCGTCTTGCGGGCGTGAACCGCCGCCGCCAGCACTTCGGCCATGTTCTGGGTGATAGCGCCGAATTCAACCAGCTTGTGCAGGCCGAGCTTGTTCTTGGAGAATTTGCGGATCGACACCAGCGGCCCGTCGACGCCAACCGGGCGGATGGCCGCGTTGAAGCGCGAGCCGTCCAGCATGCGCGCATCGACCATCGGCTGCGATTCATCGACGCGACGGCCGACGGCCGCGACGATCTTGTTGATGATGCGCAGGAGATGTGCCTCATCCTTGAACGGGATGTGGACCTGCTGCAGCTTGCCCTTCTTTTCGACAAAGCAGTTCTGGTGGCCGTTGATCAGGATATCGTTGATGTCGGGATCCTTGAGCAGCGGCTCCAGCGGACCGAGGCCGACCATCTCGTCGACGATGTCGTCGACCAGTGCGTCGAGTTCGGCGGTGTTGATCGCCATCCGCTCCTGGCGGGTTTTTTCCGAAACGAAATCGTGCACCTGCCGGCGCATCTCCTCGCGGGGCAAACGCTCGAGCGCGACAAGGTTGATCTCCTCCAGCAGCATCCTGTGGATGCGCACACGGGCATCCAGCACCTTGTTGGCATTCTTTGCAGGTGCCGTCTCCGGCTTTGCCGGCAAAGCTTTTCGACTGGTCGGGATGACGACCGCATGGTGCGCGACCGGGGCTGATTCCGCCGGACGCTGTGGGCGCGCATCGCGGTTCTGCAGGGTGGAAAAACGGCTGGTCATCCGGCCTTCCTCTTCAACAGGTTCCTGCCGAGGCCGAACAGCGATTTCGACTTGGCTCCGATCGCGACCGCCTCTTCCGGAAGGATGATCCGCTTGAGGTCGTTGACGACATTGGCGTTAGGATCGATCTCGTGCAGCGGTACGCCGCGGTCGACCGCCTCGCGCACCAGCCGGTAGTTGTTGGCGATGCCGCCGACGAAATGCTCGCCCAGGATTTCCTGGACGTCCGCCTGCTTGATGCCATTGTCGAACATCTTCTGCTCGAAACGGTTGACGATGACGTTCGGCTTCACTTCCTTGCCCACCGTCTCGTAGACCGCCTGGATCAGCCTTTGCGTGTGGCGCAGGCACGGCACCGTCATCTCGGCGACGATGTAGAGCTTGTTGGAGCCAAGCAGCACGGTTTCCGTCCAGGGGAACCATGTCCGCGGCATGTCGATGACGACATTGTCGAAGTAGGCCGACACGAGATCGAGCATGCGCACCACGACATCGGTCTTGAATGAGCGCATTTCCGAGGGATGCGTCGGCGCCGCCAGCACGCAAAGCCCGCTCGCATGCTTGGACAGCATCACGTCGAGCAGTTGCCGGTCGAGGCGTTCGGGCTGGTTCTCGATCTCGGTGATGTCGAAACGCGGCTCGAGGTCGAGATATTCGGCGCAGGCACCCTGCTGGAAATTGAGGTCGACCACACAGGTCGAGGCACCGCGCGTCACCGAGTGATGCAGCTGGAAGGCCGTCTGCAGCGCCAGCGTCGTGGTGCCGACGCCGCCCGCGGCCGGCATGAAAGTGTAAATCTGCGACTCGGTGTTTTCCTCGCGCCCCGGCCCTTGCAGGGCACGCACGACCGAGCGCACCAGGTCGGCGGTGGTGATCGGCTTGACCAGGAAGTCGGCGACCTTGAGCTGTACCAGGATGCGCACGGCGGCGGCGTTGAACTCCTGGGTGACCACGACCACCGGCGCCTTGCCTTCCAGCCGGCGCATGATGCGCTGCAGCGACTCGACCTCCTCCAGCCTCGCCGCGTCCATGTCGACGATGATGACGCCGAAGTCGGTCTCCTGGACCTCGCCGCGCAGTTCGGTGACACTCTTGTCCACCGTCGAGAGCTGGATGATCTCGGAAGCGGCGAACGCGGTCCGCGTGTCCTGCACGAAGGTCCTGTCCGTCGATACGAGCAGGATCTTCTTGGTCTTGATGCCGTTTGCCATGCTTGCCGCCTGTAGGTCGATCGCCTTGGTCGATTGTCTTTTTTATTCAGTCGCTTGTGCTTGTTTGCGCCGCCTTCGCGCCCGCCGCCTGATCGGGCGTGACGGGTCCGGCATCGCCACGCTTCGCAGGCACCAGAAGCCTGGTGTTCTGGACACCGTACTTCCACGGGTCGACCATCTGCATGACGGTGTTGGCGGCCTGGGCGTCGCCGGCGCCTGACGTCACGCCTTCGCTGCGCACATAGTCGTCGCTGGTGCAGCCGCCGGCGAAACCGGCAAGCAGCAAGGCGACGCTCGATCTCAGGATCAGACGCATGGCTTCAGTCCTTCGGCAGGTCGAGGAAATGCCCGACCGTGGTGGCGCGAGCGGCCCGTGCGGCGCCGCCGTCGGCCATAGCCAAGGCGCGGTTGGTATCCGACCCTTTCACTTCCTCCGTGTTGTTGAGGAAGTAGTCGGCGTTGCTGGCCGGTTGCGTGCCGTCGGTCGGCACGGCCATTTTCTTCGACGGATCGACCGGCTTGACCAGATAGGGCGTGACGATGATGACCAGATCGGTCTCGCGCCGCTGGTAGGATTTCGACGAGAACAGCGCTCCAAGCACCGGCATCTTGCCGAGACCGGGAATACGCGAGGTGGTGATGTCGTTCTGCGACTGCAGCAGCCCCGCGATCATGAAGCTCTGGCCGTTCTTCAGGTCGATCGACGTCCTGGCACGGCGCACGATGAAACCCGGCACCGAAATGTTGCCGATGTTGTAGGACGCCGACGCGTCGATCGAAGAGACTTCCGGCGCGATGTCCAGGCTGACCAATCCGTCCTTGAGCACGGTCGGCTTGAAGTCCAGGCTGACGCCGTATTTCTTGTAACTGACGGAGATCTTGCCGTTGTCCTCCGAAACCGGAATCGGGAATTCGCCACCGGCCAGGAAGCTCGCCGTCTCGCCCGAACGGGCGATAAGGTTCGGTTCCGCCAGCCGCCGGGCAAGGCCGCGCTCTTCCAGCGCCTTGATGGCGATATCGATGGAGACGCCATTGGATAGTAGCCGGCCGATGATTTCACCGGTTCCCGCCGCCGGCACCGTGCCGGGATCGAGCGAAACATCGCGTCCGCCGAAGCCGTAGGCGAAATTGGCGCTGTATTTTGCGCCCAGATCCTGGCCCGCCTGGCGGTTGATCTCGACGAAGCGGACATTGAGCTGGACTTGCTGCGACGACGAGATGTTGACCGAATTGATCACCTCCTCGTTGCCGGAAAAGCGGGTGGCGATCTTGTTTGCCTTCTCGGCGGCGACAGCGTCGTCCGCCTCGCCCGACAGCACCACGCGGCCATTGGCCGAGCCGACCTTGATCTTGGCGTCCGGCACGCTGGCGCGGATGGTGTTCGCCAGTTCGTCGGTGTCGAGCGTCACCTCGATGTCGACGGTCCCGACAAGCTGCTTTTTGTCGTCGAACAGCGCGATGCCGGTGGTGCCGAGATTGTTGCCCAGCACATAGAAGGATTTATCGGTCAGCGGATTGACGTTGGCGATCTCGGGATCGCCGATGACGATCTGGTAGAAAGCCGCGCTCGTGATGATCGTCTTGGGCTTGCCCTTGGCGACTTTTATCGACGCATTCTTGGTCGCCGAGACATAGACGATGTCATTGTCCGCCCTGGCCGCGCCGGCGAAGGCGAGCATCGCGCCCGCGGCCAGCGAAACCGCCATCGCCAGGGCGCGCACGAAGCACGACCGGCCCGTCATTCCATATAGGGTACGCATCAGCATTGTCCCGTCCCACCCGGTCCCCACCGGCCTTTTACTTCTGGTCCCGCGCCGGAACCTGGTATTCCTCGGCCTTCGTGCCACGCGTCACGATGACCGTCTTGAATTTCGGCTTCTCCGGCTCCTTGGTCATGGCATCGAATAACGAGCCGGCCGTGGCCTGCGCCTTGGACGCCACCGATCCGCCAAAGGAGGAGATGGTGGTGACGCCGTTCTTGCCGTCGCCGCCTTCGCTGGCTGAGCGAAGCGACAGCGACAGCGTTCCGACGGTGCGGGCAAGCGCCACTTTCTGGGCGCCCTCGGTCGTCACCTCGAGGGTCACGGAATTGGCGATCTGCGGCGCCGTCTGGCGCTCGTCGGCGCCCTGGCCGACGCTCAGCACCTTGGCGTCGGCGACGACGATTTCGGAAGTGATGGTCGAACCGGCCGCCCCTTGCGCGTTCTTGGCGACCTCCTGGATTTCACCGGCATCGCGCGTCAGCACGACATCGACGCGGTCGCCCGGCGTGACGAAGCCGCCGACACCGGCGATCTCATCGGTGCGGATGGTGACCGCCCGCATCCCGGGCGTCAGCATGTTGGAAAGCGTCGCGCGGCCGTTCGGCCCCGACAGCTTGGTGAGCAGCACCGGTTCGTTGACCTCGATCGGCGACAGCACGACGCGGCCGCCTTCGCCGAGCAGCCCATCGATCGTGGCAAAGGCGCCCTGCGGCAGCGAATCTTGCGGCCAGGGAATTTCGATGAGCTTCGTGCGATCGAGTTCCATGCCGTAGCGCAACGGAGCGTTGGCCACCACGATCGTCTTGAATTCGATCTTGGGCGGGGCCGGAGCGACGATCGAGGCCGTCTTCTCCTGGGCATCGGCCTGGCTTTTGACCCAGAAATCCGCGGCAAAGATCGAGATCGCGCCGAAAACGGCGGCGATACCGATCATCGTTATGGCCTTGCCCCTCACGCCCAAACCCCTGATGCCCGTAGTTTCTTGTTATGTTGGGCACACGCTAAGCGGCATTGTTAAAGAATCAGGAACGCAGAACGACGGCATTCGACCTATTTCCGCCCGCTTGGTTATCGAATGGTTTTAGGATAAGACGGGCCGGATCCCCGAACGTAACAGGAACCTCCGTCGCTTGGCGCTGAAAAGCGTGGCAGTATCGGCGGGTGATTCGCAGCACCGGACCTATGGCAGGCATGGACGACAACAACGACCTTTTCGGCGATCTGGACAAGCAACCGCAGCCGGTCCGCGCGCCGGCGCGCCCGGCGGATCCGCTGGTGCAGGCGGCAGCCAAGCGGCCGGCGGCAAGCCGCGACGGTTCGGAGAGCTACAGCGCCGCCGACATCGAGGTGCTGGAAGGCCTGGAGCCGGTACGGCGCCGGCCGGGCATGTATATCGGCGGCACCGACGACAAGGCGATGCACCATCTGTTCGCCGAGGTCATCGACAATTCGATGGACGAGGCGGTTGCCGGCCACGCCACTTTCATCGATGTCGAGCTTTCGGCCGACGGCTATCTCTCCGTCACCGACAATGGCCGCGGCATTCCGGTCGATCCGCACCCGAAATTCAAGAAACCTGCGCTCGAAGTGATCATGACGACGCTGCATTCGGGCGGCAAGTTCGATTCCAAGGTCTACGAGACCTCAGGCGGCCTGCACGGTGTCGGCGTATCCGTGGTCAACGCGCTGTCGGATCATCTCGAGGTCGAGGTCGCGCGTGGCCGCCAGCTTTATCGGCAGAGATTCTCGCGCGGCGTCCCGGTCAGCGGCCTCGAGCATCTTGGCGAAGTCCACAACCGGCGCGGCACCAAGATCCGCTTCCACCCCGACGAGCAGATCTTCGGCAAGGGCGCTGCGTTCGAGCCGGCGCGGCTTTACCGCATGACGCGCTCGAAGGCCTATCTGTTCGGTGGTGTCGAGATCCGCTGGACCTGCGATCCGTCGCTGATCAAGGAAAAGGACCAGACGCCGGCCAAGGCGGAATTCCATTTCCCCGGCGGACTGAAGGACTATCTCAAGGCATCGCTGGGCGACGATTTCCAGGTGACGCGCGAAATCTTCGCCGGCAAGAGCGACAAGCAAGGCGGCCATGGCTCGCTCGAATGGGCGGTGACCTGGTTCGGCGGCGACGGCTTCGTCAATTCCTACTGCAACACCATCCCGACCGGTGAAGGCGGCACGCACGAGGCCGGTTTCCGCAATGTGCTGACGCGGGGCCTGCGCGCCTATGCCGAGCTCGTCGGCAACAAGCGCGCCTCGATCGTCACCTCGGAAGACGTCATGATCTCGGCGGCGGGCATGCTGTCGGTGTTTATCCGCGAGCCGGAATTCGTCGGCCAGACCAAGGACAGGCTGGCGACGATCGAGGCCATCCGCATTGTCGAGACCGCGATCCGCGATCCGTTCGATCATTGGCTGGCCGACAATCCGCAGGAAGCCTCCAAGCTGCTCGAATGGGTGATCGCGCGCGCCGATGAACGGGTGCGCCGGCGCCAGGAAAAGGAAGTGTCGCGCAAGAGCGCGGTGCGCAAGCTGCGCCTGCCGGGCAAGCTGGCCGACTGCACCCAGAACGCCGCCGCCGGTGCCGAACTCTTCATCGTCGAAGGTGACTCGGCCGGCGGCTCGGCCAAGCAGGCACGCGACCGCGCCAGCCAGGCGGTGCTGCCGCTGCGCGGCAAAATCCTCAACGTCGCCAGCGCCGGCAACGACAAGCTGGCCGCCAACCAGCAGATATCGGACCTGATCCAGGCGCTCGGCTGCGGCACGCGATCGAAGTACCGCGATGAGGATTTGCGCTATGACCGCGTCATCATCATGACGGACGCCGACGTCGACGGCGCCCACATTGCCTCGCTGCTGATCACCTTCTTCTACCAGGAGATGCCGGCGCTGGTGCGTGGTGGACACCTCTATCTCGCGGTCCCGCCGCTGTACTCGATCAGGCAGGGCGGCAAGGTCGCCTATGCCCGCGACGACGCGCACAAGGACGAGCTGCTGCGCACCGAATTCACCGGGCGCGGCAAGGTCGAGCTTGGCCGCTTCAAGGGCCTGGGCGAGATGATGGCCGCACAGCTCAAGGAGACGACGATGGACCCGAGGAAGCGCACACTTCTCAGGGTCGATGTGAACGAAATCGATTCGGCCACCAAGGACAGGGTCGATGAGCTGATGGGCACCAAGCCGGAAGCCCGCTTCCGCTTCATCCAGGAACGTGCCGAATTCGCCGAGGCGGAAGTGCTGGATATCTAGCCGCCCGCCGGTCTATTTCTTGTTTGACGTAATTCCGGACGGAAACCGTTTCACACTTTTCCTGGAATTACTCTTGCTCGCGCTTCCGAGACGGAGACCAGCATGTGATCTGGGTGCGGCTGAAGGACTATTTCGACACCAATCTGGCCGGGCTGACGCAGCCGACGCGTTCGGACTGGATTTTCGCCCTTAGAACTGTTTCGGCCGGCCTGATCGCGCTTCTGGCCGCCTATGCACTGAAGCTCGACCACCCGCAATGGGCGATGATGACGGTTTTCATCGTTGCCCAGCCGGTCGCCGGCATGGTGCTGGCAAAGGGCCTTTACCGGCTGCTCGGCACGCTTGTGGGCGGCGTCGCGGCAATCGGCATCACCACCGCGTTCGGCACCGGCCCCTGGGTGCTGGTGACGGTGCTCGCGGTCTGGATCGGCATCTGCACCTTCGTCTCGTCGCTGCTGCGCAATCCCGAAGCCTATGGTGCGGCACTTGCCGGCTACACCGCCATGATCATCGGCCTGCCCGCCTTCGGGCAGCCGCATCTGGTCGTGGACCTCGCGGTCGCGCGTTGTGCCGAGATCGTGATCGGCATTGTCTGCGCCGGCCTGACAAGCCGGCTGATCCTGCCCAAGCTGGCCAGTGACGCCATCATCTCGCGGCTGAAGCGCTGCATCATCGATCTTGCGACCTATGCCGGCGGTGCGTTCTCCGGCGGCGATCCGGCAACGCTTTCCGGCCTGCACAGGAAGCTGGTCGCCGACACCCAGACACTTGGCGAGATGCGCGCCTATGCAAGGCTCGAGGCGCCGAGCTTCGCGCCGCGCGCCCATCCCGTGCGGCGCACCATCGGGCAATTGCTGTCGGCACTCTCGGCCGCGCGTGCGCTGCATTCGCACGCCGCGCCGAAGAACGCAGCGCTCATTCCGGTGCGCTCGGAGTTGCAGCTGCTTGTCGGCGAACTGGCGACCAAACCCGGCGCGCTGGACGACACCGCGCCTTGGGTGGCCCGGCTCGATGCGATCTCGGCCAAGGCCCGGCAGATGCCCGATGCCCCGGTCGATCAGGAGGACGACAAGGTCGGCACCATCACCCGCCTCACCATCGCCGCCGATTTCGCCGAGGCGCTGAAGCAGGTGCTGCGCGGGCTCGATGCCTTGCGCGCGCCGGTCACGCGGCGCCCAGGTCCCGCCAGCCAGCAGCCGGCCCTTGTGGTACACCGCGACTATCCCGGCGCGGCGCGCAACGCCGTGCGCGCAGCCCTTGCGACGCTGCTGGTCGCGGCCTTCTGGCTGACGACGAAATGGTCGGAAGCGGCCGGCACGGTCATTCTCGTTGCCGTCGTATCGAGCCTGTTTGCTGCCCGCCCCGATCCCGTGCAGGTGTCCTGGGGTTTCTTCAAGGGAACGCTGCTGGCTTTGCCTTTTGCCTTTCTCGTCGGCCAGATCGCATTGCCTGCCCTGCCCGGCTTCGGCTGGTTCGTGCTGTTTGTCGTGCCAATCCTGGTGCCGACGGCGCTGGGCATGGCCAATCCGCGCTATGTCGGCGTAGCCACGGCCTTCGCCATCAACTTCCTCGCCTTCCTCAGTCCGCATCAGGCGATGACCTATGATCCCGGCCCGTTCTTCGCCGGCTCGGCGTCGGTGCTGGTCGGCATCCTGCTGGCGATCGGCGTCTTCCTCATCGTGCTGCCCGCCGATCCGTGGCTCGCGGCCAACCGTATCGTGCGCGCCATGCGCGAGGATCTGGCACGGCTTTGCCTGCACGAACGTGTGCCGAGGCGTTCGGCCTTCGAAAGCCTCGCCTATGACCGGATCAACCAGTTGATGCCGCTGGTGCAGAATTCGGGCAGGAAGGGCGAGGCGGTTCTGGGTGGCGGCGTCGTCGCCGTCACGGTCGGCCTGGAGATCCTGCGGCTGCGCGCTACGAGCCAAAACCATGCCATTGCGCCCGAAACCGCGCTTTCGATCGCCAACTTCCTGAGGGGCCTGGCGCGCGAACTGCTCTTCCGCGCTCCGGGCGATCCGCAGACGGCGACCATCGCCGTCGCCCGCCAATATGCGGCGGGCATCGCCCAGAAAAACGCCACCGGCGACATGCTGCAGATCGCGGCGTCACTGCGCATCATCGCGGCGGCGATGGAGGATTTCCCGGAATTCTTTGCCAGGGATCGAAGCTAAGTGGCCGAATGCGCCGACTTCAGGCCGCGGCGATCGCCAGCGCATGGCCGCGCGCGTTCTCGCGCAGCGCCTCGAGATGGATCGACTTGACCAGGATGGCGAGGTCGCCGTCCGCGGATTGCCCGCCCAATTCCTTGAGCATTAGCCAGCTGACCTCCTGCACGCCAGCGACGCGCTTGCCATTGGCGACCTCTCGCCAGATTTTCAGCGCCCGCAGGATGATCGCGTGCGTGGCGGCGGCGAGGCCAGCGCTGCGGAACAGCGCCTGCAGGGCGACATCATGCCCGCCGGCGAGCAGCGCCCTCACCCTTTGTTCGGATTGCTGGCTGAGCGCGACCAGCGTGGAGCCGAAGAAATCCACCTTGCCGTGCGCGATGGTGCGGATGAGGAAGCTCGCCGTGAGATCGCCGCGCAGGCGCAAATGCTCGATCAGTGCCGCGTGCTCTTCCGGGCGCGTGCCTTCTATCAGCGTCACCGAGGCCTTGATGCAAGCGTCGCGCATGACGCGTTCGGCACGCGCGGCGCCCATCAGGGCCATGACCAGCGGTGATGTTTTCAATGTCTCGCCGAGCTTGATGAGCAACATGTGCCGGCAGTCGGCAGGCAGGCGGATATCCGATATCAGCGCCTCGCGCACCAGGGGCAGATGCCCATGGCGCTCGGCCATGCGGCGGAAACTGAGCGACGCTATATCGGCGCCGCTGTTGGCCAGCAGCACCGCGCAGGCTTCCGCCTCGCCGATCTCGGCGATGGCCGCCGACAGCGCCATCGAGACCAGCGGCCGATCGGCGATCAGCGTCTGTGTTGCCTTCTGGCTTGCCGCCACGCGGTTGATCAGGTCGGCGTCGGTGAGCAGCGGTGAGCGTGCCAGCACCACGCCGGCAACCTCCGGCTGGTCGGAGGCCAGTGCGCTGATAATCTGCAGCGGCGCGTGATGGCTCATCGACAGCGCCTCCGCCATCGCCAGCCGCACCTTCGATGAGGCATCGTCGAGCAGCAGCGTCAGCGCCGCCTCGGCGGCGCAGCGGTCCTCGAACGGCAATTCGGAATTGATGTAGGCACGGGCCAGCGCGCTTGCCGCGGCGGCGCGCTCGGACACCCTGGCCGTGTAGATCCACTTCAGGAAATGCGAAACAACAACCATGCCGTCTGCTTACGCCCCTAGCCAGAAGGTTTCTGGCCCCGGTCATTACGGTAGGTAGAAATGGTTTACGAACGGTTCACCATGTTCATTAACTGGCTTGCGGGGCCGATTTGCAGCGCTTATCAACCGTCAGGCAGCGAAGGAGACAGAAAATGGCCGGGCTTTATCTCCAGGAGTTCGTCGTCGGCCACGTCTTCCAGCACACGCTGCGCAAGACCGTCACCGAAAGCGACAACATGCTGTTTTCGGTGATGACGCTGAACCCTCAGCCGCTGCATATCGACTTCGATTTCGCCGCCAAGAGCGAATGGGGCAAGCCGCTGGTCAACTCGCTGTTCACGCTCGGGCTGATGATCGGCATCTCGGTCAACGACATCACGGTCGGCACGACGGTCGCCAATCTCGGCATGAAGGAGACCGTGTTTCCGCACCCGGTGTTCCATGGCGACACCATCCGCGTCGAGACCACGGTCGTCTCGGTGCGGGAATCGAAATCGAAGCCCGATCGCGGCATCGTCGAGTTCGAGCACCGCGCCTATAACCAGCATGGTGACCTCGTCGCCAAATGCACGAGGCAAGCGATGATGCTGAAGAAGGCTGCCTGATGCGTTCGTTGCTGTTCGTCCCCGGCGATTCCGAACGGAAGCTGGAAAAGGGTTTTGGCGTCGGCGCCGATGTGGTCATCGTCGACCTTGAGGACTCGGTGGCGCCGCAGAACAAGGCAACGGCGCGCGCGATCGCGGCACGCTTCATCGCCGGGCACCGGAGCCAACCCAGTTCGGCGATCTACGTCAGGGTCAACGACCTCTCGAGCGGGCTGACGGATGACGATCTTGCCGCGCTCGTGCCGGCGAAGCCGGATGGCATCATGCTGCCCAAATCCAACAGTGGCCAGGACGTCCAGCAACTATCGACGAAGCTCAGGGTTCGCGAGGCCGAAAACGGCCTGGCGGACGGGGCGATCAAAATCCTGCCGATCATCACCGAAACCCCGGCCGGTGTGCTCGCCGCCGCGACCTATGCCGGTGCTAGCGCGCGCCTAGTCGGCCTCACCTGGGGCGCGGAAGACCTGTCGGCGGCGATCGGCGCGCGATCGGCGCGCGACGAGAGCGGCCGCTACACCGATGTGTTCCGCCTTGCCCGCACCATGACCATTCTCGCCGCCAGTGCGGCGGAAGTCGCAGCTATAGACACGGTCTTCCCGAATTTTCGCGACATGGCGGCCTTCGCCGAGGAATGCGCCGAGGCCGAGCGCGACGGCTTCACCGGCAAGATGGCGATCCACCCCGACCAGGTGTCTGTCATCAACGCCGCCTTCACGCCGTCGACGGAGGCTGTGAAACACTCCCAGGCAATCGTCGACGCATTCGCGGCGGCGGGAAATCCCGGCGTCGTCGGCATCGACGGCAAGATGTTCGACCGGCCGCACCTGCGGCTGGCCGAACGGCTTCTGGCACGCGCGCGGGCGGCGGGGATTTCCGCTTAAATCCGTTTCACACTCTTCCTGGAATTGCTCTCAGTCCCGCGCCAGCACGATGATCCGGTCCTCCGGCAGATACGTCAGCGCTTCCGACTTCAGCGGGTTGACGATGACGCCCCCCAGCGCCCGCTGGTCGGCATCTCCAGTGCGGATGCGCCGGTAGCCGATGGCGATCTCGCCGCGTAACCGCGCCGATTCCGCGATCGTCCAGAAGGTCAGCGGCTGGTCGATTGCGACATAATCCGCGACCGGGCGCATGTAGATTTCGGAGCCCTTCTCGTCGAGCAGATCATCGAAGATCGCGGCGAGGTGTTGGTTCTCGGACGCCTGCGCCAGCATCAGGCTGACCAGCCGGTTGCTGACGACGAAATCATCGGCCTTGGTCACCGCAGCGAGCTCCCGATTGCGCACGTCGATCATTTCGCTGACGATGGAGATGTGCAGGCCGGCATCATCGGCGATCTTGCGCAAATGCAGCAGCGTCACCAGCGTTCGCGTGTCGGCTGGCTGCGCCGCCATGGTTTCGCTGTAGCCGAGGACGAGCACGTGATCGTAGGAAGGCACATCCAGGCTCGCGAGTGCTGCGCTGCTCGAGGTGTCGGTGATGCGGCACTCAACCGACAGATTGTCGCTGGCGACCGTCAGTCCGGCAACTTCCTGCTCGAGCCCGGGCGTATCGGCGGCGATGGTCAGGATCGAACCAGGCGCGACGTAGCGCGACAGTTCATAGGTGATGATCGGACCGCGCCGGTTCCAGCCGAGGATCAGCATCCGCTCCGACTTCGTCTCGATGGGCCGAGGACCGTGGATCGCCGCCGCGTCGATCTTGATCCCGGTGCCTCCCAGCTTTATCGCGGCATCGTCCTCGGCGATGATGATGGCGCGCATGTCCTGGCCGATCACCAGATCCGACGGCGGATTGAGATCGACGCGCCCCTGCGGGTCGCAAAGGCCGATCAGCGCACAGTGCTCATACGCCATCACCGCTTCGCCGAAGGTCTTGCCGGTAAGCTCCGGCTGCCCGGTCGTGTAGATTTCGCAGCCGTCGAAATCGAGCAGCTCCGAATAGACGCCGCTGAGACCCGACTGCCGGCTTGAATGCACGACGATACGCGAGATCAGCTGATCGGCCAGTACGAGTTGCACCTCGGTTCCGCCGACGACGCGGGCGACCTCGGCGTTCTTGCCATCGCGGATCTCGGCGGCGATGT
Source organism: Mesorhizobium sp. B1-1-7 (assembly GCF_006442705.1). Taxonomy (NCBI): domain Bacteria; kingdom Pseudomonadati; phylum Pseudomonadota; class Alphaproteobacteria; order Hyphomicrobiales; family Phyllobacteriaceae; genus Mesorhizobium; species Mesorhizobium sp. B1-1-7. Next base: position 62,339 of record NZ_VFWQ01000012.1, read on the forward strand.
TGTAGGGGTCGGCGCGGCGGTTTGGGTCGTTGACCAGCGCCAGCACTGTCTTGATGACCTGCGAATCCGGATCGTCGCCTTCCGGCGACAGCACGATGACCGACCGCGAGGTCTGCGGGTTGACGATGGCCAGGTCGTAGAGATCGGTCGGATCGCCGCTGCGGCAGATGATGCGCGTGTTGCCCAGTTTGCCGACCTTGGCCGCGATTTCGTCCTCCATCGCGACCTTGTCCATATTGGCCATGACGACGATGCGTGGACGGCGCCGGCTGGCATTGGCAATGACCAGTTCGGAGACGATGTCGAAGATCGACGGCGACCAGTTGAGGATGATGGTGTGATCGGCCTCCAGCACGCGCGAACGGCCCTTGCGCAATTCATCGAGCTTGCCGTTGACGCCGGCGCTGAGTACGCCGATCAGGGCCGACACGACAAAGATGCCGGCTAGCGTGACGACCAGCATGACGAGACGGAAAGCCCAGCCGGTGTCACCGCCCATCGTGCCGGAATCGAGTGTGCGCATCAGCGATTCCCAGAACGCTTCGAAAAAGTTCAGCGGCTCGCCGCCCTCCGGTGCGATGCGGGTCACCGCAAGCAAAGCCGCGGCGGCGATGATGATCAGCAGGGAAACGACGGCGAGCCAACCGATCAGCGCTATCGGTCCCGCGGCCATGCTCTTGTCAAACCCGTAGCGCAGCCGGGTCCCCAGCGTGTCTCGCTTCTTCATGTTGCCGGTGCCCCGCACTATCCCCAAGGTCGATGCGCCAACCCCAACGCATCGCCGAAGCCGTTCTCTTAGCCTGTGTTCAAATGAAGGGAAATCGCTTTTCGCGCGCTCGCGACCAAGAAGCCGCCGCGATGGCGGACCGCGAGTGGTAGGCGTTTTCGCCTGTACGCTACGACCGCATCAATCTGGCCGCCAGCGCATCGTTTTCGCCCCTGCTGGTCAGGATCATCCGGCAAGGTGTCGAAGACGGCACCTTCAGGACCTTCGATCCGGAGGGGGTCGCCGACATCGTCATGCAGTTCGGCATGGCCACGCATGACGTGGTCGCCAAGGCATTCGCCGGCGGCAGCGACGCCGACATGGATATCGCGATCGAAACCCTGGAGAAACGCGTCAGGCTCTACGAGATCGCCCTGGACCGCATACTCGGCCTCCCCGACGGAAGCATTCGCATCGGAGAGCCCGGTTATGTGCGGGCCGTCATGACGGCGCGGCGAACGAATGCCGGCAGGGCGCGGTAACGAACAAGTTGGAAGGCCCTTATTCCTGGCCCCAGCGCGGCCGGCGCATCGAAAAGACTTCGTCGACGCTGGCATAGTCCATGTAGCCGAGACGAGCGACATTGCCGGCCTTGGTGATGTCGAACAGGCCGTCCTTCAGAAAGGCATCGTCGATGTGCACGCCGACCACTTCGCCGGCGACGACGACAGCGCTCGTCGGCGATCCATCCAGGGCCCGCGGCCGAAAGACTTCCGTCACCCTGCATTCCAGCGCGGCGGGTGCTGCTGCCACGCGCGGCGGCGCGACTAGACGGCAAGGCGCCATTGCAAGGTCGGCATAGACGAACTCGTTGACGCCGCGCGGCGCGTTGACGGAGGTGTAATTCATCTTCTCCGCGAGATCGCGGCCGACGAGATTGGCGACGAACTCGCCGGTTTCCTGGGCGAAGGAGGCGCTGTCCTTCTCTCCCTCCGAGGAAAACCAGACGATGAACGGCCGCGTCGAAACCGCATTGAAGAAAGAGTATGGCGCGAGATTGATCTCGCCCGCTTTGTTCAGCGTCGATATCCAGCCGATCGGGCGCGGCGCCACGATCGCCTTGGAGGGATCGTGCGGCAGTCCGTGCCCCTTCGATGGCTCGTAGAACATTCAGCCCGCCCAAGGCCCTGAGTAATCCGCATAGAGCTTTGCGGGATCGGGCCGGGGCCGCTCCGGCGCCGGGCCGGCATAAGAGCCGATGTGGACGAAGCCGACGACACGCTCCTGCGGCGCCAGTCCGAGGATCGCCCTGCCCTCCGCGACGTCGGAATACCAGTTGCTGATCATGTTGGTGCCATAGCCCAGCGCATTGGCCGCAATCATCAGGTTCATCGCCGCCATGCCGCCCGACAGGAACATCTCCCATTGCGGGATTTTCGGATTCTCCTTCGGCGCCGACACCACGCCGATCACCAGCGGCGCCCGCGAGAATCGCGCCAATTCCTGGTTGCGGCGGCCTTCGGGCAACGGTCCTTCCCGCTGCTCGGCAAGGTCGGCCAACTTCTTGCCGATCTCGATGCGGACATCGCCGCGATAGAGGATGAAGCGCCAGGGTTCGAGCCGGCCATGGTCGGGCACGCGCGTGGCGGCAGCGATCATCGTTGCGATATCGGCGTCGCTCGGCGCTGGCTCCTTGAGGTCCGGAATCGGCGCTGAATTTCGGGTCAGCAGGAAGTCGATGATCGGCGACGCCATGGGCGCAAGTCTCCTGAACACTCTGTTTTGAGCTGAAGCGCACCATCGGGAAGTCGGGCGGCTCGGGCAAAGGCGCGCAAGCGCCGGACTGAAGAGTCGTGGATCGGACTCTTAAGCCTTGAAATTGCCACCGCCATGGGCTTCAACGCAAGGCATGTTTGAGGGGCGACTGCGTCTTTTCCTGGTCCGGCTCTGCGCCGCGCTGTTCCTGCTGCCGGTCACCATGGCTGCCGCGCAGGAAAAGGACGGCGTCGGCGACCTGAAACTTCCCGGAATTTCGAGCTATGCGACGCCCAAGAGCGAAACCCCGCTGGCGCTTGGCGGCGGTGGCGCCATCACTCTGTCGGCCCAGTTGACCGACAAAGGCGCCGATATCACCCGTGGCCTGGTCTGGCGTGTCTTCAAACCTGAGGCCGTCAACGGCAAATTGCCGATGGTCGCCTCCGCGCATGGCGGCAACGCCGTCTTCCAGCTCGAACCGGGCAGCTATCTGGTCCATGCGTCCTACGGCCGGGCCGGCGCCACCAAGCGCATCACGGTCGGCAAGGAAGCCAAGCGCGAAAGCCTGGTGCTCGACGCTGGCGGCTTGAAGCTTGACGCGGTGCTGTCCGGCGGCGTGCGCATTCCGCCGAAAAAGCTGCGCTTCTCGATCTACGAGGGCACGGCGGAGGCCAATGGCGACCGCGCGCTGATCATCCCCGACGTCGAGCCCAACAGCGTCGTGCGGCTCAACGCCGGCATCTACCATGTCGTATCGACCTACGGCGCGGTCAACGCGGTCATCCGCTCCGACATCCGCGTCGAGGCCGGCAAGCTGACCGAGGCCACCGTCGAGCACCATGCTGCCGAGATCACGATGAAGCTGGTGCGCGAATCGGGCGGCGAGGCAATCGCCGACACCTCGTGGTCGCTGCTCAACGAATCCGGCGATCCGATCAAGGAGACCGTCGGCGCCTTCGCCTCGATGGTGCTTGCCGAAGGCGATTACACCATCATCGCCAAGAACCGCGACCGCATCTACCAGAAGGACTTCACGGTCGTCGGCGGACAGAACCAGGAAATCGAGGTTCTTGCCACCGAGGCTGCAGCAATGGATCCTGAAGAAGGCGCGGACTAGCCTTAAGCAGCCAGCTTGGTCCGGGCCGGCAGGAACGGAATCCGGCGGCGTGGCTGTGTCGGCGCCAGGTCGAAGACGCCGCGATAGAGGCGCTCGAGCAGCAGCTTGCGGTCGCGCAAAGGCTCCAACTCGCTCCAGCGCAGCACATCGCCAACGCGCACGTCGATCGCCTTGCCCGACAGCCGTGCGAACTCGCGGATCAGCAGCGACGTGCGCAGGGTCAGCGACGCCTTGCCGACGAATTTGGCCACACGGCCATCGCGCTCGGCCATGTTCATCGGGCCGCTGACCAGATGGAACAGCCTGCCGTTCTGCCCGGAAAAATGCATTGGAATGACCGATGCTTTCGCCTCCTGGACGAGACGGGCCGGAAACATCTTCCACGGCAGGTCGCGCGCCCGGCCAAACCCTTTTGGCGCTGTGGCGACGCCGCCGGCCGGAAACACCACGATGGTGACGCCTTCCCTGAGCAGCCGCACCGCCTCATGGCGCACGGCCATGTTGTTCTTCAGCGCGTCCTTGGTCTCGGAAAAATCGATCGGCAGCGAATAAGGTTCCATCTCGCGGATCTTGAGCAGATCCTTGTGGATCATCACCCGGAACGGCCGCCCCAACTGCTCGGCCAGCGACAGCACGGCAATTCCGTCGCCGATGCCGAACGGATGGTTGGCGACGATCACGAGCGGTGTGTCGGGCAATTGCGCCGGCGGCCATTGATCGGCGGTGCGCACGCCGACGTCGATCAGTTCCAGCATGCGGCTGAATACCCGCTCGCCGCTCGGCACCACCTGGCGGCGCCAGAAATCATAAAGCGCGGCGAAACGATCGCGGCCCGACAGGCCTTCGACCGAATGAATGAACCAGCGCGCCAGCGCCGGCTGGCGCGGGTTGGCGTAGGAAAGCTCGGGAAAGGGCCGTTCGCGCAATTTCAGCTTGAGCATGGAGGCTCGTTACAAGGTCGCCGTGACAGGGATATGAAAATGGCGGTGGATCGATCCACCGCCATGACTGGAAGGGCTGTTCAAATCAGGCAGCGCGCTTGCGCCGGCGATCGGGTGTGATCGCTTCCTCGGTCAGCTGTGCGATCGCCTCGGCAAGGCCAAGCGATTGCTGGTCGCGCGAGCCGAGCCGGCGGATATTGACCGTCTGTTCCTCCGCCTCGCGCTTGCCGCAGACGAGAATGACCGGGACCTTGGCCAGCGAATGTTCGCGGACCTTGTAGTTGATCTTCTCGTTGCGCAGGTCGGCCTCCGCCAGAAGTCCGGCCGCCTTCAGCTTTGCCACCACTTCGGTCGCATAGCCGTCCGCCTCCGACGTGATCGTCGCCACCACCACCTGCAGCGGTGCGAACCACAGCGGGAAATGGCCGGAGTAGTTCTCGATCAGGATGCCGAGAAAACGCTCCATCGAACCGCAGATGGCGCGGTGCACCATGACGGGCTGCTTCTTCTCCGAATCCGAGCCGATGTAGAAGGCGCCAAAGCGCTCCGGCAGGTTGAAGTCGACCTGCGTGGTGCCGCACTGCCATTCGCGGCCGATGGCATCCTTGAGCACATATTCGAACTTCGGCCCGTAGAAGGCACCCTCGCCCGGATTGATCGAGGTCTTGATGCGGTTGCCGGAGCGCGTCCTGATCGTCTCCAGAACATTGCCCATGATCGCCTCGGCATGATCCCACGCCTCATCCGTGCCGACGCGCTTGTCTGGCCGCGTCGACAGCTTCACGCTGACCTCTTCAAAACCGAAATCGGCGTAGGTCGAGAGGATCAGGTCGTTGATGCGCAGGCATTCCGCCGCGAGTTGTTCCTCGGTGCAGAAGATGTGCGCATCGTCCTGCGTGAAGCCGCGCACGCGCATCAGCCCGTGCAGCGCACCTGACGGTTCGTAGCGATGCACATTGCCGAATTCCGCAAGTTTTACGGGCAGATCGCGGTATGACTTCAACCCATGCTTGAAAATCTGCACGTGGCCCGGGCAGTTCATCGGCTTCAGCGCGAAGACGCGGTCGTCGTCGGTGTCGTCACCGGCGACCGTCACCTTGAACATCGCGTCGCGATACCAGCCCCAGTGTCCCGACGTCTCCCACAGGCTTTTGTCAAGCACTTGCGGGGCGTTGACCTCCTGATAGCCCTGCTCGTCGAGGCGGCGGCGCATGTAGTTGACCAGGTTCTGGAACATCTTCCAGCCCTTGGCGTGCCAGAAGACGACGCCTGGCCCCTCTTCCTGGAAATGGAACAGGTCCATCTCACGGCCGAGCTTGCGGTGGTCGCGCTTCTCGGCTTCCTCCAGCATCGTCTGGTAGGCATCGAGCTGCGCCTGGTCGGCCCAGGCCGTGCCGTAGATGCGGGTCAGCATCGGGTTGTTCGAGTCGCCGCGCCAATAGGCACCGGCCACCTTCATCAGTTTGAAGGCGTTGCCGATCTGGCCGGTCGAGGCCATGTGCGGACCGCGGCATAGATCGAACCAGTCGCCCTGCGCGTAGATCTTGAGATCCTGGTCTTCGGGAATGGCGTCGATCAGCTCGAGCTTGTAGCGCTCCCCCTTGTCGGCAAACACTTTTTTCGCCTGCTCGCGCGACCAGACTTCCTTGGTGAACGGCTTGTTGCGCGCAATGATCTCGCGCATCTTCTTCTCGATCACCGGGAAATCGTCGGGGGTGAACGGCTCGTTGCGGGCGAAGTCGTAATAGAATCCGTTCTCGATCACCGGCCCGATCGTCACCTGCGTCCCCGGCCACAATTCCTGCACGGCTTCCGCCAGCACATGCGCGGTGTCGTGGCGGATGAGCTCAAGGGCGCGCGCATCGTCGCGGGTGATGATCTCGACCTTGCCGGACTTGCCGAGCGGGTCGGAGAGATCGCGCACGGTGCCGTCGATGGCGTAGGCGACGGCCTTCTTGGCCAGCGACTTCGAGATCGATTCGGCAAGGCCCGCACCGGTCATCGCCGCGTCGTAGTCGCGGACGGAGCCATCGGGAAATGTCAGGGAAACGGAATTCAGCATGGGTATCTCCTATCCAGTCCCGCAAACGAGCGCGGGTGGTCGTGGGTAAAGCCGGATGCGCCAAATCACATGGACAACCGGCAGCGGGCGGGTTTTAGAGGCAGTGCCGCGTCAGGTAAAGAGCGGCAATTGGCGCAACCGTCAGGAAACGTCGCTACAGATGTCGCAGAGCCTTGCGAAAAGGCACGACACCAACTGGAATCATCAGCATGGAAGACGCTACACCCAGCCGAACCGCCCTTGGCGTCGCACGCATGAGGGCCCTGCATCAGTTTTCACCGCAGGCGGGGCTGTTTCGCGATCCTTACGCGATCGCGATACTGGGTGAAGCGGCTCCCACGGCACAGGAGCTTGAGCAGGAAGACGAGCGCCGCCGGCGCATGCGCCTGTTCGTGAGCGCGCGCGCCCGGTTCGCCGAGGACTGGCTGGCGGCGGCGGTTCGTCGCGGCGTTCGGCAACTCGTCGTGCTTGGCGCCGGCCTCGACACGTTTTCGCTGCGCAATCCGTATCCGGATCTCAGCGTGTTCGAAGTCGACCACCCGGCGACGCAGGCCTGGAAACGCAAATGCATTGCCAATGCTGGTCTTGCCGAACCATCCGCCACAACATTCGTGCCGGTCGATTTCGAGCGGCAGAGCCTGTCAGCGGAATTGGCCGCGGCCGGTTTGCAGTCGACCGAACCGAGCTTCTTCATCTGGCTGGGGGTCGTCCCCTACCTGACGAAGGAAGCGATCTTCAAGACGCTGTCCTGGATAGCCGGTATTCCTGGCTCGGAGGTGGTGTTCGACTACAGCGAACCGGCCGAGAACCGCGATGCGGCGGGCCAGGCTGCCCTGGCTTTCCACGCGGCACGCGTTGCCGCTGTTGGGGAGCCATGGATCAGCTTCTTCGTTCCCGGTGAGCTGGCACTATCTCTCCACGGCCTCGGCTTCGACGAGACCGAGGATCTCGAGAGCAGCGATATCGCCGCTCGCCTTTCCAGAACTCCGATGGAAAGGACAGCCAACTCCGGCGGCCACATCATCCGTGCGCGCCGGAGCACCTGACCGATCTATTTCACCAGCAGCGGCAGATCCTTCAGGAACGCGGCCCGGGTCTTCAGTCCCTTGGGCATGTCGGTGCGGGTGGCATCGACGACCAGCCGCGCGAAGACAATCTGGCGGCCGTCCTTTTTCGCCCAGCCGACGAACCAGCCCAGCGAGCGCTTGTCCTTGTCCGCGTCACCGCCAAGCCTGGTGCTGCCGGTCTTGCCCTGCACGGTCCAGCCTCCGGCCTGGAACGTCGGGATGATGGCCGATGTCATGTCATATGCCTTGGCCGACACCGGCAGTTGGCGGGCAAGCAGCTTGCGCAGGAAATCGACCTGCTCGACCGGCGTGATCTTGAGCGAGGAGTTCACCCAGGAATGGGTCAAGCCATCGTCCTTGCCGGGATTGCCGGACACGTCGCTGTTGCCGTAACCGAGTTTCGAGACATAGCCGGCAAATTTCTCGTTGCCGAGCCGGCGGGTGATCTCCCGCGAGTACCAGATGATCGAGTCCCGCTCCCAGATCACCGGATCGACGGTCTTTTGATCCCGTTTCACCGCTTTGAATTCGGGCTTGTAGTCCCAGGCCGGCGTGTGCTCGCCGCTCAGGATCCCGGCATCGTAGCCGATCAGCGAGAGCGGCACCTTGAATGTCGAGGCCGGGCTGAACCGCTGATCGCAGATGCCATCCTGGTAAAGCGTCTTGCCGCTCGCCGCATCGGCGATCAGCGTGCACTGCACATCGCCAAGTGGCGCCGATTGCGCGCGCATCGGAAATCCCAGCAGCCAGGCAAGCAGGAAAAGGATGCCGGCGAAGATGAAGGGAAGACGGTCGAAATTGCGCATGTGCTGCTCGCTCCAGAAGGATGTTCGCGAGCGGCTTAGCGAGGTCTCTTGTCTCGATTTTGTCTCAAATGCGCAGTCTTTGTGCAGGCTTGCGTTAACCCTACCGGATCGTAAAAACGGCCCATTAGCGCATCGGCACAATCACCCCTGCACTTCCCGGCGTTTCTTGCCGATCCGCCAATACCGCCAGGGCATGAACCAGACATAACGATCCGCCAGCACTTCCGGCACGAGGTCGACGCCATGCGTGCCGAATGGCCCACAGCGCAGCACCCGGAAAAATCCCATCCAGCCGCCGGCCCACAGGCCATGCCTGGCGATCGCCTCATGCGCGTATTCCGAACAGGTCGGCAGATGGCGGCAGGAGTTGCCGACAAAGCCGGACAGCGTCAGCTGGTAGAGGCGTACGATCGACGTGCCGAGGAGACGGCCAGGCGTCTTGCGCCACGGGCCGGACCAGTTGCGGCCGCGCCTCGGCGGTTCCGCTGGATGCACATGCCCGTGCCGGTCGCCCACTGCTGTCTCCGTATTGCGTTTCCACGCGATAGATGTGGGCATGTGCGGGAGAACGCAATCCCACCGCCTTGCTGTCACGAACGGAAACGGCGAAATGGCTGCCGGTCGGCCGCAGCTGTCCACCGGTCAAGGCTGGCCGGCTCTTCACATCGCTTTGCGTGCTGCCTCTCGTCGCGCCACTGAAACGTTGCGATCCGCATGACATCGCCGAAGATGCTCAGGAACTGGATCATGACCCGTGTCTCCTTCGACACGGATTAGACCGCCGCTGGCCCTCGCCTTCAAACGAGTATAATTTCCACTTCGGATAACTTGAGATTATACGAATGAAGCGCGGACGACTTCCCCTGACGGCACTGAGGAGTTTCGAGGCTGCCGGCCGTCTTTTGAGCTTCAGCCGCGCGGCCGAAGAACTTTTCGTTTCGCAGGCGGCGATCAGCCGACAGATCCGCGAGCTCGAAACCTTCCTGCACCAGCCCCTGTTCGAACGCCATCACCGCCGCGTCGAACTGACGGATGCAGGCCGGCGGCTGCTTTCCCAATTGGTCAGGAGTTTCGACGACATCGACAAATTGCTTTCGGAATTGGCCGCGATTCCGGCGCAGTCCGTGGTTCGTGTCAGCGTCGAGCCGTCGCTGGCATCGGTGTGGCTGGTCCCCCGGCTCAACCGGTTTCGCCAGATGCGGCCCGATATCGACGTGTCCCTCGAAGTCGATCCCAGACTGATCGAATTCCGCGGCGGTCAGCCTGAACTTGCCCTTCGCTTCAGCGCCCACGCTTCCTCGTGGCCCCGCAGCCAGGCCGAGCGGCTTGCCTCGACGGTTGACTCCCCGGTCCTGTCGCCGGCTCTGCTTGCCTCAGGCCCTCCTCTTGAGAAGCCGATCGACCTTGCCAACTACACACTTTTGCATGAGGAAAATCGCCAGGGATGGACACGCTGGTTCGAGACAGCCGGCGTGCCGCCCGATGCCGTACCCGCGCGAGGCCCCATGCTGGCGGACGCATCGCTTTCAAAGCAGGCCGCCTTGCTTGGACATGGCGTAGCGCTCGGCGATCTCTTGCAGATCGGTGGAGAAGTCGCATCCGGCGCACTGATCAAGCCATTCGACATCGACGTCGCGTCAGGCGCCTATTGGCTGGTGGCCAGAAGTCTGCGTGATCTCTCGGAGCCGGCCTTGGCCTTCGCCGACTGGGTTAGAAGCGAATTCGCCGAAAGCAGGCGCGCTTCCAGCGAGACCTAAGCCGCTTCTTCGGCGCGCTTCTTCTCGATCTGGCCGATGGCGTCGACCACGGCGTCGAAGGTCAGCATGGTCGAGGCATGGCGTGCCTTGTAGTCGCGCACCGGTTCCAGATACTTCAGGTCGGCAAAGCGCCCGTCGGGCGGCTCGCCATTTTCCTTCAACATCTTCAGCATGGTCTCGCGCACCGCGCGCAATTCCTCGGCATTCGCGCCGACGACATGCTGCGCCATGATCGAGGACGAGGCCTGGCCGAGCGCGCACGCCTTCACGTCATGGGCGAAGTCGGTGACCACGCCGTCCTGCATCTTGAGGTCGACGGTGACGGTCGACCCACACAGCTTGGAATGGGCTTTTGCGGTCGCGTCGGGGTGATCGAGCCGGCCGATGCGCGCGATATTTCCGGCAAAACCGAGAATTTTCGCATTGTAGACATCGTTGATCATTATTTTCCAATCCGTCGCCGCCAAGCGAACAGCGATTGCCGCTGCCGTGTCTTTCTTTCGCTCGCCATGACCTTATATAATGCTGGCAGATCGGTATCGACAAGGCTGCGCAAGCCAATGTCCTTGCCGGGAAGTTCACGCCGCTTACGGGGCTGGAAACGGGGCGAGTTTCCGACACCGAAAGGTCGTGGTCCGTTCAACTCGTTCCTCCTGTGAGAGGAACTACGGGAGACGCCTTTTTATGGATGCCGTCATCAAGAAACTCATGCCCCAGTCCGCCTACATGGAAAAGCCGGTCACCGACCGGCCGAGCGAAGCCGAAGTCGAGGCCGCCGTGCGCACATTGCTGCGCTGGACCGGCGACAATCCGGATCGCGAGGGACTGGTCGACACGCCCAAGCGCGTGGCCAAGGCCTATCGCGAAATGTTCGGCGGCTACGACATGTGCCCCGCGGAGGAACTCGGCCGCACCTTCGAGGAAGTCGCTGGCTATGATGATCTCGTCATCGTCAAAGATATCCAGTTCCATTCGCATTGCGAGCATCACATGGTGCCGATCATCGGCAAGGCGCATGTCGGCTATCTGCCGGACGGCAAGGTCGTCGGCCTGTCCAAGATCGCGCGCGTCGTCGATATCTTTGCCCATCGCCTGCAGACGCAGGAAGCCCTGACCGCGCAGATCGCCGGCGTCATCCAGGATGTGCTCAATCCTCGCGGCGTCGCCGTCATGATCGAGGCCGAGCACATGTGCATGGCCATGCGCGGTATCCGCAAGCAAGGCTCCACCACGCTGACCTCCACCTTCACCGGCGTCTTCAAGGACACGCCCGAGGAGCAGGTTCGTTTTGTCACCATGGTGCGCGGCGGCGGGATATAAGCCCCGTCACCGGCATCGCCCGACCATGATCCCGAAAAGTGGAAACCGGTTTTCGGGATAAGTCATGGTCAAACAGGAAAATACATCGGCGATGTCGGCACTGGAATTTCCAAAAGCTCCGTCAGACAAAAAGGCCTTGGAAGAAGGCGCGGTGTTTTCACCGCGCTTCGATGTCTCGGGCCTTGTGACCGTCGTCGTCACCGATGCCGCCGACGGTATGCTCTTGATGGTCGCGCACATGAACGCGCAAGCGCTGGCGCTGACGCTGGAAACAGGCATCGCGCACTACTGGTCGCGGTCGCGCAACGCACTTTGGAAAAAGGGCGAAACCTCGGGCAATCTCCAGCATGTCGTCGAGATGCTCACGGATTGTGACCAGGACGCCATATGGTTGCGCGTCAAAGTGTTGGGCCACGACGCAACCTGTCACACGGGCCGGCGTTCTTGCTTTTATCGGACGGTGGGGCTGGTCGATGGCAAGGGGACCCTTGCCGACGATGGCAGCAAGCCGCTGTTCGATGCGGAAGAGACGTATCGGAAGCCTCTGTGAACCATTCAATATTCACAAACCACCCATGTTCACTATTCTCAAACGTCCTTCCGCTACAAAGGACATGGGACAAGGGAGATCATGATGCTCGAGTGGGCGTCATTGCGTAACAGACCAGATGTCAGGGAGGCCAACGGCCTGTCCTCGCCCGGTGGCGCATCCGAAACCAAATCTCCCAGGAAAACAGGCATTTCGCTCGCCCTTGGCGGTGGTTGCGCCAGAGGCTGGGCCCATATCGGCGTGCTGCGCGCGCTCGATGAGGCCGGCATCGAAGTGTCGATGATCGCCGGCACCTCGATCGGCGCACTGGTCGGCGGCTGTTATCTCGCCGGCAAACTGGATGAGCTGGAAGAGTTCGCCCGCAGCCTCACCAGGCGGCGCATCTTCGGCCTGCTCGATCTCAATTTGCGCGGCAGCGGCCTGTTCGGCGGCATGAAACTCGATGCGCGCCTGCGCGAACATGTGGCGGGCGTTCGCTTCGAGGACCTGCCCAAGCCGTTCGTCGCCGTCACTTCCGAAATCCGCACTGGCCACGAAATCTGGCTGTCGAGCGGCTCGCTGATCACAGCCATGCGCGCTTCCTATGCGCTGCCTGGCGTGTTCGAGCCGGTGAATTGCAATGGCCGCGTGCTGGTCGATGGCGCGCTGGTCAATCCGGTCCCGGTGTCGGTCTGCCGCGCCTACGAGCAGCCGCTGGTCGTGGCGGTCAATCTTCACTACGACCTGTTCGGCCGTGCCGCCGTGATAAAACACAGCGCCGGCGAACTGGTTGTCGAAAAGGACGCGCCGCGGGTCGGTCAACCGGATCCGGAGCGCCAGTCGCATCAGACGCGGCTTGGCATCACCGGCGTCATGGTCGAGGCCTTCAACATCATCCAGGACCGCATTTCGCGCGCCAGGCTTGCCGGCGATCCGCCCGACATGTCGCTGCAGCCCAAGCTTAGCCATATCGGCCTGACCGAGTTCCACCGTGCCGACGAGGCGATCCAGCTCGGCTACCAGGCGACCATGGCGCAGATCGGCGAACTGGCCCGGCTTCAGACGGTTCTGGCTTAGAATACGTCAATCGCTTGAAGGCGCCGCTGCATCTCATGTCCAGGGAGATGCTTCGTCGGACCGGCTTTACGTCGATTCCATTTTGCCTCTACGAGACAAACCGATTGCAAAACGCAATTGGTTATGCTCGTTTACAAGAGATGGAACGGAGGCACGCCGATGGCCAAAATCGTCTATTCCATGCTGACGTCCTTGGATGGCTACATAGCCGGACCGGACGGGGACATCGCTCTGCCCGTTCCCGAGGCAAAGCTGCACCAGCATTTCAACGACATGATGCGACAGGCCTCGGTCGTCCTAGCCGGACGACGCATGTACGAGATGATGCGCTTCTGGGACAGCCCTGACCGCGAGACCGGCGACACCGAGGTCGAGCGGGATTTTGCCCGCGCGTGGCGAGAGACGCCCAAAATCGTATTCTCGACCACGCTCCGAGAGGTTGGACCGAACGCCCGGTTGGTGAATGGCGATGCCGGGACCACCGTAAGGTCGCTCAAGGCCGAGACGGACGGCCTCGTCATCCTCGGCGGCGCCGATCTCGCCGCCTCCTTGTCACGTGCCGGTCTCGTCGACGAATTCAGGCTTTACATGCATCCCGTCGTGCTTGGCGGCGGCAAGCCATACTTCCAGCCCGGCCAATCGCTGACGCTGAGACCGCTTGGCACGGAAAGCCTGAGCCAGGGCGTGACGCTGCTGCGTTATGCGCCGGCCAGCTGAATTCCGCGGCCTCCGGTGCTGTTACGCTCGCGCAGCGTCGATGATGCGGAACTGCACCGTGCGGTTGCCGTTCCAGTGATTGCCCGACAGCGAGCCGGCGACGTGCACCGTCTTGCCGCGGTTCTTGAATAGGAATTCGCCCAGCACCGTGTCGACCGCGCGAAAGGCGATCGCCTGGATGCGGCCGCCGCTGTCGGATTGTAATTCGCAGCGGATGTGGTTGGTGCCGACCGACCGGGCGTCGGCCAGCCGATGCCGCGGCAGCACGAAAACCGGCGCCACGTGGCCGGCGCCGAATGGCCCCGCCTTTTCCAGCGCATCGAGCAGGCCGAGCGTCGCGCCTTCGGCGGCAAGCGCGCCGTCGATCGCGAGGCTTTCCTCGTCCTGCAGCCGAAACACGTCGGCGGCCGCCCGTTCCTCGAAGAACGCCCTGAGCTCGCCGAGCCTGGCGCGCTCCACGGTGATGCCGGCCGCCATGCCATGGCCGCCGCCCTTGACGATCAGCCCGGCAGTGGCGGCTTCGCGCACAAGCCGGCCGAGGTCGAAGCCCGACACCGAACGGCCCGAACCGGTACCTATGCCCACGGCATTAAAGGCGATGGCGAAAGCCGGTCGGCGCGCGTGATCCTTCAGCCGCGAGGCGAGCAGGCCGACAATGCCGGGATGCCAGTTGTTGCTGGCGGTAACGACGATCGCCGGACCGCTGCCGCCGGCAAGCTCGGCATCGGCCTCGGTGCGGGCCGCCGCCAGCATCTCCTGCTCCATCAGCTGCCGCTCCTGGTTGAGCCGGTCGAGCGTCTCGGCGATGGTGCGGGCCTCGACCGGATCGTCGGTCGCAAGCAGCCGGCTGCCGAGTGCCGCATCGCCGATGCGTCCGCCGGCATTGATGCGGGGACCGATCAGATAAGCGAGATGAAAGGTGCTGATTGGTTCGCCGATGCGCGAAACCCGCGCCAGTGCCGCCAGCCCCTCATTCTTCTGCTGGCGCGCAACCTGCAGCCCCTTGACCACGAAGGCGCGGTTGACGCCGGTAAGCGGCACCACGTCGCACACGGTGGCAAGTGCCGCGAGATCGAGCAGCGAAAGCAGGTCCGGCGGCGGCGCGTCGGTCAGGCCGCGCAGGACCCTTGCAGTCTGCACCAGGGCAAGGAAGACGACACCGGCGGCGCAGAGATGGCCCTGCCCGGAAAGGTCATCGTCGCGGTTGGGATTGACGACGGCAATCGCCGCCGGCAAGGCGCCGCCAACCTGATGGTGATCCAGCACAACCACGTCGGCACCGGCCGCATTGGCCGCGTCGACGGAAATGGCACTGTTGGTGCCGCAATCGACAGTGACGATCAGCGTCGCACCGCGCGAGACGAGTTCGCGCATGGCATCGGGATTGGGGCCATAGCCCTCGAAGATCCGATCCGGGATGTAGATTTCCGACGGCACCGAGAAATGCGTCAGGAACCGCTTCAGCAAGGCAGACGAGGCGGCGCCGTCGACATCGTAGTCGCCGAAGATCGCCACCTTTTCCTTGGCCATCACCGCCGCCGCGATGCGGGCAGCTGCCCTGTCCATGTCGGTCAGCGATGCCGGATCCGGCAACAGGTCGCGGATTGTCGGGTCGAGAAACCGCTCGGTCTCATCGGCGGTAACGCCGCGTCCGGCCAACACGCGCGCAACGATGTCGGGCACCCCATGTCCTTGCGCGATCGCAAGCGCGATCATGTCCTGCCGTTCGGTCAGCCGATGCTCCCAGGCGAGACCGGTGGCCGACTGCCTGACATCGAGAAAGAGGCGCCTTTCGCCCATCATGCGCTTTGTCGACTCATAGTTCGGTGCAGGATAGGCCGAAGGCGGGCAAAACCAAGCTTCACGGCGGCAGACGTCGCGGGACAACTCAAGAAAAACTACGCTTTCCGCTTTTCAGCCTGGCGCCGGATCCATTCGTCGGCTGCGTCCCCCATCGTCTTTTCCCGACCGTCCTTGAGCCAGGCCATGAACGGCCGATCGAACCTGAACGCATCGCCGCATTCGCGGGTGAGAAAGCGACGCACATTCTGGGTGTTGCGATAGGATTTCGTAATGAGAGTGGCACGCGAAATCGGATCCGCGTGCCCGTCGAACGCCTTCATCGTCAAATCCTGCGGCCAGCTTCAGGCTCGCCTCTAAATGGCTAGCAACTGTGACGTGGCTTCGCAAGCTGGTCTAGAACTTATCCAAATCCTGGTGCCGGGCCTTGATCTCGCGCACGGTTCGCGACGACGAGCGCAGCACGATCGTATGGGTGGTGATGGTGGTGCGGCCGAACTTGACCCCCGCCAGCATGTTGCCGTCGGTGACGCCGGTGGCCGCGAACAGCACATCGCCGCGCGCCATGTCTTCAGCCCGATAGACGCGCTTCGGATCGGAAATGCCCATCTTCGCCGCGCGTGCGACCTTCTCCTGCGTGTCGAGGATCAGCCGACCCTGCATCTGGCCGCCGGTGCAACGCAGCGCCGCTGCGGCCAGAACACCTTCCGGCGCACCCCCGATGCCGAGATAGATATCGATGCCGGTTTCATCCGCGTCGGTGGTGTGGATGACGCCGGCGACGTCGCCGTCGCCGATCAGCCGGATCGCGGCTCCGGTGGCGCGCACGGCGTCGATCAGCCTGGCGTGGCGCGGCCGGTCGAGGATGCAGGCCGTGATGTCGGAGACAGCGACGCCCTTGGCCCTGGCGAGGCTAGCGATGTTGTCGGCCGGCGAGGCATCGATGTCGATGACGCCTTCGGCATAACCCGGGCCGATGGCGATCTTGTCCATATAGACGTCGGGCGCGAACAAAAGGCTGCCCTTCTCGGCGATCGCGATGACGGCGAGCGCGTTCGGCAGGTTCTTGGCGCAGATCGTCGTGCCCTCGAGGGGATCGAGCGCGATGTCGACCGCCGGACCTTTGCCGGTGCCGACTTGCTCGCCGATGTAGAGCATCGGCGCCTCGTCCCGCTCGCCCTCGCCGATCACCACCGTGCCCTTGATCGCAAGCCGGTTCAGTTCCTGGCGCATGGCGTCCACGGCAACCTGGTCGGCCGCCTTCTCGTCGCCACGGCCGCGCAGCCTGGCGGCCGCGACGGCGGCCCGTTCGGTGACGCGCACCAGTTCCATGGTGAGTATCCGGTCAAGGCCGGCGACGATGTTCTGGGCCACGTTCATTTCGGCAAATCCTCGTTTATAGGCCGCCTCCCGCCGGAGGCATGCCTGTTTTGTCAAACGAGCATGACAACGGCAAGACCAGCCGGGCGATTTTATCGAAAAGCTAGCAATATCATTCGATTAAACAGAATTTTTGAAACAGATGCCGGCCAGGTCGACAGGGACCAAGCCGGCTTGAAACGGGAAGATCCCTGCCCTTCGCAGCCTAGAAAACCGCGAGATATTTGAGCAGCGAAACGATGCCTATGATGATGACGATGATCTGGGCGATCTGTCTCATCCTGGCGTCGAGCGGCAGGCGTTGCACCAAATAGAGGACGAGAATGATGACGAGGAACGTGATCAGGATGCCGATCAGCGCGGACGAAGCCATGGTACCCTCCTTGAAATGATTTCCTGAAGCAGGGAAACGAGCCGGCAACGCCGGCTGAGTACCGGCGCCGTCAATACCAGCGGCGCGACGTGTCGTTCATCGACTGGCCGACGGCCAGGCCGGCGAGAAAGCCGAGCAGGCCGATCACGCCAACCACGGCGGTCGTCGTGCCGGGATTTTCGCGCGCGACTTCCGAAACCGACTGGGCCTGGCTGCGCAACTGCTGTGCCGTCCGTGAGGCGCGGGATGCCGCCGTCTCGTAGAAATCGGAAGCCTGCTCGCTGGCATCGTCGAGCATTTCGGCACCGCGCGCCGAGATGCTCTTGTTGATCTTGGTGATCTCCTTGCGCAGTTCGGCGATCTGCTTTTCCAGCGTCTTCTGGACATCGTCGATTTGAGGGCTATCGGATTTCGATGCTTCGGCCATTGCGGTTCCTTCGGTTTGGGGACCTCAGGAGAACGACGCCGGCAAGGATTGGTTCCGGCAATCCCGCCCCCGGCACCGACCCGAACCAAACCAAGGCGCGATGGCGCGGCGCTATCCAGCCCGCTCGATGCGGATGACCTGCGGCTTGTCGGTCAGGTGGCCGTCCTTGGTAATGCCGTCGACGGCTTTGCGCACGGCCGCCTCTGTCGTCTCGTGGGTGACGAGGATCACCGTCTTCTGTGCCACCGCCTCGCCGCCGATCGCCTGCTGGACGATCGATTCCAGCGAAATGTCGTTGTCGGCCATGCGCTTGGCGATCGCGGCGAACACGCCGATGCGATCGTGCACGGTCAGCCGGATGAAATAGCCACCGGCATGGCTGCGCATCTGCGCCTTCTTGTAGGGCCTCAACTCCTTCGCTGGCCGGCCGAAGACGGGCCCATGCTGGAAGCCCGGCCGGCTCTTGGCGATGTCGGCGATGTCGCCGATGACGGCCGAGGCGGTGGCGTTGCCGCCGGCGCCGGGGCCTGAAAGCAGCAGCTCGCCGAGGATGTCGGTCTCGATCGCCACCGCATTGGTGACGCCATGCACCTGCGCGATGACCGAAGCGGTCGGCACCATGGTCGGATGCACGCGCTGCTCGATGCCGCTTTCGGTGCGCTGGGCGACGCCGAGCAGCTTGATCCGGTAGCCGAGATCGCCGGCCGCGCGGATGTCGGCCTGGGTGATGTTGGAAATGCCTTCCATGTAGATGTCGTTGGCAGCGATCTTCGTGCCGAAGGCAAGGCTGGTCAGGATCGACAGCTTGTGTGCGGTGTCGTGGCCCTCGATGTCGAAGGTCGGGTCGGCCTCGGCATAGCCCAGCCGCTGCGCATCCTTCAGGCAGGCGTCGAACGAGATGCCCTCGGCCTCCATGCGGGTCAGGATATAGTTGCAGGTGCCGTTGAGGATGCCGAACACGCGGGTGACCGAATTGCCGGCCATCGCTTCGCGCATCGTCTTGATGACGGGAATGCCGCCGGCCACCGCTGCCTCGTAGTTGAGCAGCACGCCCTTCTTCTCGGCGATCTCGGCAAGTGCCACACCATGCTTGGCGAGCAGCGCCTTGTTGGCGGTGACGACATGGCGACCCGCTTCGAGCGCCGCCTTCACCGACGACCGCGCCGGACCTTCGTCGCCGCCGATCAGTTCGACGAACACGTCGATGTCGGCCGTCTGCGCCATCATGACCGGATCGTCGAACCATTTTGCCGAACCGAGATCAACGCCGCGGTCGCGTTTCTGGTCGCGCGCCGAAACCGCCGACACAATGATGTCGCGCCCGCATTGCCGGGTCAGTTCCGCCGCCTTGTCGCGCAGCACGCGCGCCACGGACGCGCCGACCGTGCCAAGTCCGGCAATTCCAACACGCAATGCTTCAGCCATGGAAGGCGACGTCCCTCAAATCAGATCGGAATTGTATTTACCGGTGGGCGGAAAGCGGCACCACATTGTTGGGCTGCTTGGCGCTGGTCGACAGGAAGCGCTTGATGTTGCGCGCCGCCTGCCGGATCCGGTGCTCGTTCTCGACCAGCGCGACACGCACGAAATCGTCGCCATGTTCGCCAAAGCCGACACCGGGCGCCACCGCCACGTCGGCGTGCTCGATCAGCAGCTTGGAGAATTCGAGCGAGCCGAGATGGCGGAACGGCTCCGGGATCGGCGCCCAGGCGAACATCGAGGCGGCCGGGGCCGGAATGGTCCAGCCGGCGCGCCCGAAGGCATCGACCATCACGTCGCGGCGCTTGTGGTAGATGTCGCGGACTTCGGCGATATCGGCGCCGTCGCCGTTGAGCGCGTGCGCCGCCGCCACCTGGATCGGCGTGAAGGCGCCGTAGTCGAGATAGGATTTCACCCGCGTCAGCGCCGAGATCAGCCGCTCGTTGCCGACGGCAAAGCCCATGCGCCAGCCGGGCATGGAGAAGGTCTTCGACATCGAGGTGAACTCGACGCAGATATCGATGGCACCGGGGACCTGCAGCACCGAAGGCGGCGGGTTGCCGTCGAAATAAATCTCCGAATAGGCAAGGTCGGACAGGATGATGATGTCGTTCTTCTTGGCGAAGGCTACCACGTCCTTGTAGAAATCGAGCGAAGCGACCAGCGCCGTTGGGTTCGACGGATAATTGAGGATCAGCGCCAGCGGCTTCGGGATCGAGTGCCGGACACCGCGTTCCAGCGCCGGGATGAAGCCGTCATCGGGCTCGACCTGCAGCGAGCGGATGACGCCGCCCGACATGATGAAGCCGAAGGCGTGGATCGGATAGGTCGGATTGGGACACAGGATCACGTCGCCGGGCGCGGTGATCGCCTGCGCCATGTTGGCGAAGCCTTCCTTCGAGCCGAGCGTGGCCACCACTTGCGTGTCGGGGTTGAGCTTCACGCCGAAGCGGCGCTGATAGTAGGCGGCCTGGGCGCGGCGCAGGCCCGGAATGCCGCGCGAGGAGGAATAGCGATGCGTGCGCGGATCGCGCACCACCTCGCACAATTTGTCGACGATGGCTTTTGGCGTCGGCAGATCCGGATTGCCCATGCCGAGGTCGATGATGTCGGCACCGCGCGAACGGGCGCTGGCCTTGAGCCGGTTGACCTGCTCGAAGACATAGGGCGGAAGCCGGCGGACCTTGTGAAATTCTTCCATGGCAGTTCCAGACATCGAAGGGCCCCGGACATCCGAGGCGTTGGGCGCGCGCTATATACTCATTTGCAGGTAGGGTCGAGGGCGGGGTCGCATTTGCCTTCGATCTGCTTCAGCGTCTGGGGGCCATGTTTCTTGGCCAGATCCGACAGCGCCGCCTGGTTGGAGACGTTGGCGGCGCCGCCTTTGGCTGCCTGCGCATTCTCGTCTCCCTTCAATTCGGCGAGCTTGGCATTCCTCTCCGCTTCGGTGAACTGCTTGGCCGCCACTTGCGGTTTGATGTTCAGGTTCGGAAAGGAGCCAGTATCCTTCGGGCCTGCGTCCGTCGCGATGGGCACCGGTCCACCGGTATTGGTGCTCGAGCACCCGGCAATGCCCAGCAGCACGATCGCCGCGCCGATGCGGCAAAAGCGTCCGGCGTCAAAAAAAACAGTCTCGCCAATCTTAATCGTCATATTGTTTCCTTGGCAGCCGGGGTAGAGCGAGATTGGACCCTGCCGGATGTCCCATGTTAATATGTCAAGAAAACGCTTCGGGAGGAACCCCGCGAACCATGTCCAAAACACCCGATTCGGGCAAAGCGGAAGATGACGAGCCTTCGACCGTCGAGCAATATCTGGTGAAGGATCCGGAACGCTTCGCGTTGAATATGGCGCGCATGGTCGAGCAGGCCGGCAAGGCGGCCTCCGCCTGGGCCGAACCGCGCGAAAGGGGCGAAGTGCGTGACCACGTCGCCGAACCCGTCGTCGACATGGTCAAGACCTTCTCCAAGCTTAGCGAATACTGGCTTGCCGACCCGCAGCGCGCGCTCGAAGCGCAGACGCGGCTGTTCGCCGGCTACATGACGGTTTGGGCGAACGCCATCCAGCGCGTCAGCCCCAGCGCCGAGGGCGCCGACGATGCCGTCAAGCCGGAGCGCGGCGACAAGCGCTTCCAGGATCCGGAATGGGGCCGCAACGCCTTCTTCGATTTTCTCAAGCAGGCCTATCTCGTCACCTCGCGCTGGGCGTCCGAACTGGTCGAGCACGCCGAAGGTCTGGACGAGCACACCCGCCACAAGGCCAGCTTCTACGTCAAGCAGGTATCCAACGCCATCTCGCCGTCGAATTTCATCCTGACCAACCCGGAACTGTTTCGCGAAACCGTTGCCTCGAACGGCGAGAACCTGGTGCGCGGCATGAAGATGCTGGCCGAGGACATCGCCGCCGGCAAGGGCGACCTGAAGCTGCGCCAGGCAGACTATTCACCCTTCGAGATCGGCAGGAACATCGCCACCACGCCCGGCAAGGTGGTCGGCCGCAGCGATGTAGCCGAGATCATCCAATATGATCCGGCGACCGAGACGGTGCTGAAACGCCCGCTGCTGATCTGCCCGCCCTGGATCAACAAGTTCTACATACTCGACCTCAACCCGCAGAAATCCTTCATCCGCTGGGCGATCGAGCAAGGCCACACCGTCTTCGTCATCTCCTGGATCAATCCGGACGAACGCCACGGCGCCAAGAGTTGGGAAGCCTATATCCGGGAAGGCCTGCAATACGGCCTCGACACGATCGAGAAGGCGACCGGCGAGCGCGACGTCAACGCGATCGGCTATTGCGTCGGCGGCACGCTGCTGGCGGCCGCCCTGGCACTGATGGCCAAGGAAGGTGACGACCGCATCAAGTCGGCGACCTTCTTCACCACGCAGGTCGATTTCACCTATGCCGGCGACCTGAAAGTGTTCGTCGACGAGGAACAGGTCGCGGCGGTGGAAAAGTCGATGAACGAAAAGGGCTATCTCGACGGCACCAAGATGGCGACCGCCTTCAACATGCTGCGCTCCGGAGACCTGATCTGGCCCTATGTCGTCAACAACTACATGCGCGGCAAGGATCCCCTGCCCTTCGACCTGCTCTACTGGAATGCCGATTCGACCCGCATGGCGGCCGCCAACCACTCTTTCTACCTGCGCAACTGCTATCTCGAGAACAACCTCTCGCGCGGCACGATGGAACTGGCGGGCCACACCGTCTCGCTCGGCGATGTCACCATTCCCATCTACAACCTCGCCTCGAGGGAAGATCACATCGCGCCGGCCCTGTCCGTCTTCCTCGGCTCGAAATATTTCGGTGGCAAGGTCGAGTATGTGATGGCGGGCTCCGGCCATATCGCCGGCGTCGTCAATCCACCTGCGTCCAACAAGTATCAGTACTGGACCGGCGGCGCGCCGGCGGGCGATTTCAACCAATGGATTGCCGCCGCCACCGACCATCCAGGCTCCTGGTGGCCGCATTGGCAAAGTTGGATAGAGGCCAAGGACAACACCCGCGTGCCTGCCCGCAAACCCGGCAAGCATATGAAAACCTTGGGCGATGCTCCCGGCACCTATGTGAAGGTGCGTGTGTAACGGACTGTAATGTCTGGTGAGTTGACGGCCCGGTAAAAGCGGGCGAAATGGTGTCGTCAACCTTCAAGCGGCCGTAATTCGGCGATCCCTGCAAAAATACCTCCAGGCTTGCGGATTTGACACAGGTCTCGTTTCCGGATCGGAGACAAAGTCACCTCGACGCGGATATCTTGGTTCCGCGCCAAGGACATACCGACCGGGCATCGAGGGGGAATTTGACTTTGAAATCAGCAGGATGGAGCCTCGCAAAGGGAGAACGCCGCGCCATTGTGGCAGCGCTCTGCTCCGTGCTCCTGGCCTCCTGTACATCGGCCGGCGACCAGACGATGTCGGTCGGAATGCCCGGCTACAATGCCTCCGCATCGGACATCAACGCCGCTTCCGGCAAGCCGGCCGCCGGCGCCGATTCGTCGTCTCAGATGGCGACCACGCAGACGACCGTGATGAGCGAAAGCGATACGGCGCTGCCCGAAAAGGTCGCCTACGTGCCGGAGGCCAAGCCCCAAGCCGCGTTTCCGCTGACGACGCCGGCCGGCGCTGAAACCATCGCGGGACAAACGCCGCAGGCCCTTCAGCAGCCCGCCCAGACGGCGCAGCAGACCGATGCGGTTGCCCAGAAGATCGCCGCCGCCGATGCCGGCGTGACGAAGCCGGCCGCGGCACCGGCGATGAACAATCCCGTCTATTTGACCGCCGGGGAAATGCCGCAAGCCGAGGCGCCCAAGAAAAAAGGCTTCCTGGCCTCGATGTTCGGCGCCACGCCCGCTTCGGCGGCGCCTGCTCCGCTGATCAGCACGCGATCGGGCGAACAGCCGGCCATACAGGCCAAGCCCGCGCTGGCGGCGGCAAAGCCGATCATCACGCTGGCCTCGGCCGATTCCACGGCAAAACCGATACAATTGGCTTCCACGGGGGATGAAGCCGGCCACATCACCGGCAGCGATGCCTTGCCCGGCGTGCGCCAGACCGCCCTGTTCGAGATCAAGCGAAAATCCGGCATCGACGACGAAAGCGACGTCGATCTCAACGAGGACGAAGGCTCGGGCGGCTCCTACCAGGTCGCGTCCGCCGCTGGCATGGCCCGTCTCGCGCCCAACGGGTTGCTGAAGCAGAACGAAAGCGTCGACGTCGCTTGCCTGAAGCCGTCGCTGGTTCGCGTGCTGAAGACGATCGAAGGCCACTACGGCCGCAAGATGATGGTGACCTCGGGCTATCGCGACCCGGCCCGCAACCGTCGCGCCAACGGCGCCAAGAATTCGCTGCACATGTACTGCGCCGCCGCCGACATCCAGGTGCCCGGCGTCTCCAAATGGGAGCTGGCGAGCTACATCAGGACGATGCCCGGCCGCGGCGGCGTCGGCACCTACTGCCACACCGAATCGGTCCACGTCGACGTCGGCCCCGAGCGCGACTGGAACTGGCGCTGCCGGCGCCGCAGCGGCGGTGACGACGGCTAGCGGCAAAGTCGTCACTCAGGCGAAGTTCTTTCGCGGAGACCTTGGCATGGCGGGCGGCCGGACAGATATCAACACCTTGCCGATGCTGGTGAAATCGCCGATTTGGCGGGCTGGAAAAAAGTTGTCCAAGGCGGCACCTGACGGGTTGCCGGTTGCGCGCAACGCCAGTATAAGCCGCTTTCATCTGAGCGCGCCCATCGTCTAGCGGTCAGGACACCGCCCTTTCACGGCGGTAACAGGGGTTCGATTCCCCTTGGGCGTACCAGAGATCTCAAGCATGTGGCCGACAACTCCTCTCATCTGTCCAATTGGCCAAAGGCAAATCGAACTCCAGCCATTGAAAAACCCGCCACCGTGAGGCAGCGGGCGAATGCGAGAGCCGGGAACCCGAGACAGGCCAACGCGTTCTCTGGCATGCTCAAAAAGATCGCTTTGACTGCTGTGCTGGTCCAGGTCGCCGTCTTTTCGGCCCTTCTAACCCAGACGGTCTTCTTCGCCTCGACGGCCTCTCAGGCCGCCAACGCGCAGCAGCCCGATCAACCCGTAGCGGCAAAGAGCGGGTATATGCAAGGCAGTTCACCATCGCCATGACGGCCCCGCTACCGCAACAGCAGCCGTGAATATCGAACTTCGGAGTAGGGATAGGATTCGGCGCTTGGACGTCGCTAACGATCCTAGACCGCCTCGATCAAGCCGTGCGCGTTTCAAGCTTGCAGCCGAATCCGCCGTCCAGTTACTTGCTTTAGGAGATTGGAGGCCTCGCCTCGGAATCGAACCGAGGCTTCCGAGATTTGCCGTCTCTAGCGTAGCCGCTCCGCCACGAGGCCATGCAACTGGTAGTAGCGGTAAGAAGTTTAAAGGTTGTTGACGTCTTTGGTAAAAATTTCACTGATCCATACGACGGAAAAGGCACGGCGCGGGATACGTCAATCAGATAGCAATGGCGTGCAGACATCCGCCCGCTGGTTCATCCCCCGCCAGGAAAAAACCTTGCTTCAGGCGGAAAGAACTGGCGCCGGCTGAGCCGTCACTCTGGCCAACAGTTCTCTTTGCACGGCCAGGAAGAACCTGCGTACTTCATCGGTGGCTGCGGCTTTATCCCTTCCCGATCCGACCACGAGATCGAGCAACTCCGCCGCTTTTGCCCTCCAGAACGAGGCGGCAGTTTCGCCTTGCAGGCTATCGAGCCTGGCGGCAACTTCCCGGACCAGGAATACCTGACGGTCGATCGGGAACGCACGAACTTTTTCTGAGGACATCTTCCGAACCCTGAACTGACGCAACGAATCAACCATCGCTGAACAGCAATGGCGTAGCCGTTAAGGTGGAAACGGAAGCTTAACGACGCCGTCGACGCGTCTTCGTGGGTTGGCTGCAGGATGATAAGTGTGCAGCGCCCCGGCCACCGCATGGCCGCGTGTTTAGGCGGTTATTGCCTGTGACAACCGCTA
This sequence comes from Mesorhizobium sp. B1-1-7, assembly GCF_006442705.1. Taxonomy (NCBI): domain Bacteria; kingdom Pseudomonadati; phylum Pseudomonadota; class Alphaproteobacteria; order Hyphomicrobiales; family Phyllobacteriaceae; genus Mesorhizobium; species Mesorhizobium sp. B1-1-7. The sequence goes on from NZ_VFWQ01000012.1 coordinate 88,147, forward strand.
TGGCCCTCAGGCCTGCAGTGCCCTCGCCTCGCCGCCGCGCTTGCGCCGAGCCAGCATGTCGCCAGCCATCAATCCGGTGACACGGCAGAACGCCATGAATGCCCGGCAGGCATCCTCGGTCTTGACCACGTCCACTGTGGCGCCAAAACAGGCATTGAAGGCTTTCTGATATACCGGTCCTTGCCGGCGTGCTGGCCAGTCCTGGAGAAAGTCGAGCGCCTGCTCGACGCTGTAGATCTCCTCGACGGGCAAGCCGGGGGCTTGCGCAATGCGCACCGGCACCTCGAACTGCAATCTGTCCATCCGTCATCTCCCGAACCGGCGTCGCCCAAGCAACGCCGTTCGTCGTCAAAAGTTGCCGTGACGGTTTTGTGCCATGCAAATGTGTCGTCACTGCGGAAGTGGCCCATGAGCAGGCTGCCATCAGCGACGCTTCGCGCGATCTGACCCGCTCGGGCGACCCAAGCGCATGACGGCCAGAAGGGAAAGCGGCAAGAGATCGCACCAACCAGACGAATATCCCGGCGGCGCGGGCCGTATCAGGCAGTTCTTCCTTGAACCTTTCGCCCCCAAGTGCCAAATCTGGTGGCATCTTCACGCCAGCACTCTTGCAGCGCCCCAGCTCTATACGGACAAAATGGTCACCTATCTCGACGCCGCCACGGCACCACTCAGAAACACCGGCCAGATCCGCCTCTATGGCGAGGAAGGTTTTGCCGGCATGCGCAGGGCATGCGACCTCACCGCGCGCTGTCTGGACGAATTGGTGCCGATGGTCGCTCCCGGCGTCACCACGGACACGATCGACCGCTTCGTCTTCGAATTCGGCATGGATCACGGCGCACTGCCGGCGACACTCAACTATCGCGGCTACACCAAGTCATCGTGCACCTCGATCAACCACGTCGTCTGCCATGGCATTCCCGATAGCAAGCCGTTGAAGGATGGCGACATCGTCAACATCGACGTCACCTACATCCTCGACGGCTGGCACGGCGATTCCTCGCGCATGTATCCGGTCGGCACCATCAAGCGAGCGGCGGAACGTCTGCTCGAGGTCACCCATGAATGCCTGATGCGCGGCATCGCGGCAGTCAGGCCGGGCGCACGCACCGGCGCCATCGGCGCCGCCATCCAGACCTATGCCGAGGCGGAGCGCTGCTCGGTGGTGCGTGATTTCTGCGGCCATGGCGTCGGCCAGCTCTTCCACGACGCCCCGAACATCCTGCACTACGGCAACGCCAATGAAGGCGTGGAAATGCGGCCCGGCATGATCTTCACCATCGAGCCGATGATCAATCTCGGCCGCCCGCATGTGAAGGTCCTGTCGGATGGCTGGACGGCCGTGACGCGCGACCGCTCGCTTTCGGCGCAGTACGAGCACACGATCGGGGTGACCGACACGGGCTGCGAGATTTTCACGCTCTCGCCGAACAAACTCGACCGCCCCGGTCTGCCGGCCTGATATTCTTGACATTTCGGGCGACGGCTTTGCCCGATTGATTGCCGGATGCGGGGGCGGATGGGCAAGGCAAGCGACGACGACGAGCGGAGTTTCTTCTCCGAGGTGCCGGCCCGGCCGGCCGCGAAGGCCAGGCCGGCGATCGAGGAGAAGCCGCACTATCTCGGCCATCGCGACCGTTTGCGCGAGCGCTTTGCCTCGGCCGGTCCCGACGCCCTGCCCGACTACGAGCTTTTGGAACTTTTGCTCTTCCGGCTGATCCCGCGCGCCGACACCAAGCCGGCCGCCAAGGCGCTGCTGGCGCGCTTCGGCACGCTGGCCGAAGTGCTTGGCGCGCCCGTCGGGCTGCTGCAGGAGGTCAAGGGCATTGGCCCCACGGTGGCGCTCGACCTGAAGATCGTCGCGGCGACCGCGCAGCGCATGGCGCGCAGCGAGATCCACGGCCGCGAGATCCTCTCCTCATGGCAGCAGCTTCTCGATTATTGCCGTTCGGCCATGGCTTTCGAGGCGCGCGAGCAGTTCCGCATCCTGTTCCTCGACAAGAAGAACACGCTGATCGTCGACGAGGTGCAGCAGACGGGCACGGTCGATCACACGCCCGTCTATCCCAGGGAAGTGGTCAAGCGGGCACTCGAATTGTCAGCGACCGCGATTATCCTGGTGCACAATCACCCGTCAGGCGACCCGACGCCATCGCGCGCGGACATCGAGATGACCAAACAGATCATCGATACGGCCAAGCCCCTCGGCATCGCCGTCCATGACCACATCATCATCGGGCGCAAAGGCCACGCCTCGATGAAAGGTTTGCTGCTGATCTAGGGCAACAAAACACACGTCGTGAAGTCGTCTACGCCAAGACGAAACCAGGCGTTCGCGCTGGGCGTAGTAGTGCCGCGGTTGGCAACTAGGACCAAGGTCCCGCCGACATGGGACTTCAGTACTGCATCGGCTTTATGGCGCTGATTTCTTTGTATTATCAAACCGTTACCGCGTCTGCTGGCTGCGGGCTCGCGTATTGATACGGCATTTGTCTAAAGTTTACTCTGTAGAATTAGTGATTTCTCATACGACGCTTTCTTAGCTGTCGGGCGGATGGCGATTCCTCGAGGAGGTTACCATGACAACCCGAAAAACTCTGTTTGCTGCCCTTGCCTCACTGGCGCTCCTGGCATCTCCGGCGCTCGCTGGTGGCAACGGGCATGGCGGCGGTAACGGCGGTGGCAATGGCGGTGGTAACGGCGGTGGCAACGGCAACGGCGGTGGCAATGCAGGCGCCACGCACGGCAACAGCGGCGCTTCGCATGGCAAGTCCTCGTCGGCCCCGGGGCAGGTAGCCAAGGCGCAAAAGAACACGACGGTCGACACGAGCACGCAGGTCTCGTCGGTGACCAAGGAAAAGAACATCCACGCCAAGCTTGGCCGGCTGAACTCTCTGCAGCGCAACATAAACGCCTATATGAACTCCAAGAGCAAGAAGTTCGCCGGTGTTCAGGCATTCGTGACGCAATCCGCGAAAGCCAAGGTCGCGCAAGCCGCGGCTGAGACGGCGGCAGCCACAGCGGCAGCGGCCCAGGCCAAACTGGATGACCTGAATACGCAGCTGGCCGGCCTGGACCCTGTCGCCAACGCCACACAGATCCAGGCCTTGAATAAGCAGATCACGGCTCAGACGGCCGTTGTCGCCGACGCCAACGCGGCCGCCGCCGAAGCTGAGGCAGCAGCTGCCACGGCCACCGTCGGCACCGATCAGGCATCACTCGACGCGGCGCTGGCAAACATGGCCAACAAGCCCATAGACGCCGAGGTCACGACTTGGGCCCAAGGAGTCCTTGCCGATAAGATCGACCAGACGGCTACCAAGATCGAAGCGGAAACGACGCCTTAAGGCGTTCACCAAAACGACATTACCCTTATTGGTCAAAGATGATGCCGTCGGGTTCGCCCGGCGGCATTGTTGTTTCTGGTCGTAGCGGAACGCCCAAGGCCATTCGGCGCGGCAGATGTCGGCCGAGTTGCTGGAGGTGATGCGACAAGCGCCGGTCAAGCGTCACGCTCGAACGAAATGCAGGAAATTTGAAAATCGTTCAATCCTGGAAAGAGCAATCCAACCATCCCCATCTTCCGGGATCAGCCTTCCAGTTAACATGAGAAAACTTCAATTCTTTAGAAAATCATTTCGTTGAGGCGTCGCGCATCCACTGCTACCGTTTGAAACGCTTCAATTGGAACCATGCACTTGCAACGCAAGCGCCCTACCATAGCGGATGTCGCACGAGCCGCCGGTGTCTCCATCGGCACGGTTTCGAACTTCATCAATGGAACCGCCGGCCTCAGGGACGACACACGCGAACGCATCGAGAAGGCGGTTGCCGCATTGATGTACCGGCCCAGTTCCTTCGCGCGTTCGCTGCCCGGCCGCGGGCCCCGCAGGCCGAAAAATCTCGATCACCTGCCAAGGCTTCTGGTCGCCGGCCGCGTGAGTGTCGACTTCCTGTGTCGAGTCGACGTGCTCCCTCATCGTGACGACCGGATCACCGCAAGCCATATCGAAAAGGCGCTGGGCGGACCAGCTGCCAATCTCGCGGTTGCCGCCGCCGGCGTTGCGGCGCCCTACGCCCTTGACGTGGAACTGGCAACGGCAGTCGGCAGGGACGCCGAGAGCGACTGGGCGCTGGGCGAGCTCTCCAAACTGGGTGTCCACGCCCTCCCCATCCGCAGCACGCCCAACAACCGGCTCTCACAGGCGATCGTCATCATCGAGCGCAACGGCAGCCGCACCATCATCAGCGAACCGTTCGAACTGGGTGAGGTCGACCTGACCGCCAATCTGGACATCCAGCCCGAGCAGCGTCCGGCCTGCCTTCATATCGAAGGTTTTCATTATGAGACGATGACGGCATCAATCGAACGCTTCCATCAGGCCGGCTGGAAGGTGAGCCTGCATTCGGCCGGCTTACCCAGAAGCGCGCGCACACCCGAAACTTTCGCGAACATGGTCAAACAGATCGATCTGACCTTCATCAACGACGTGATGATGCGGGAGATTTTCGGCTTTCGTACCGGGATGGCGACCATGATCGAAGAGGCGCGGCTGGTCCTCTCGCGTATAAAGCAGCGCGGAACGGTCGTGATCACCCTCGGCGAATTCGGCGCCGTCGTCTTCCCGTCGGGCGGCGGCCGGCAGATCGAGGTGCCGGCACTGCCGGTCAACCGCGTCGATGCCACCGGCGCCGGTGACAGCTTCGCCGGCATCTTCCTCAGCCTGTGGCTGCATGGCGCATCGCTGGACGCCGCCGCCCGCTACGCCGCGATCGGCGCGAGCCTGACGACGACGGTCGAGGGCGCGCAGGGCTATATAGCGGATTTCGCGACCCTCAAGGCCACCGCCTTGGCGCACGACGCTGTGATGGCAAGCTAAATCAAAGACTTATCGGTTCTGGACATCCGCCATGTGGCGACATCAGGAGAGCATGATCATGGCGAAAGCAAAAGTCCTTCTGGTTGGCGAAAGTTGGATGAGTTCGGCGACCCACTACAAGGGGTTCGACCAGTTCGGCAGCGTCACCTTTCATCTCGGCGCAGCGCCCCTCGTTGCCGCCCTGAAGGACAGCGAATTCGATCTTGAGTACATGCCGGCCCATGAAGCCGTCGAAAAGCTGCCCTTCACCATGGAGGGTCTTTCGCAATACAAGGCGATCATCCTCTCAGACATTGGCGCCAACTCGCTGCTGCTCCATCCCGATGTCTGGCTGCACGGCAAGACGGTCCCCAACCGGCTCAAGCTGCTGCGCGACTGGACGCTGGCCGGCGGCGGTCTGATCATGATTGGCGGCTACTTCTCCTTCCAGGGCATCGATGGCAAAGCCCGCTGGCATCGCACGGCTGTCGAGGAAGCGCTGCCGGTGACCTGCCTTCCCAATGACGACCGGCTTGAAATCCCAGAAGGCTTCCGGCCCGAGATCACCGGCCCCAGTGATCATCCGCTCTTTGCCGGTATCACCGGTGAATGGCCCGTTCTTCTTGGTGCCAACGAGGTCGTTGCCCGCGACCGGGACGATGTCGAAGTGCTGGCACGGCTGCCGCAGGACCAGGGCGGTCACCCCCTGCTGGTTACCGGGCGCCATGGTAAAGGCCGCACCCTGGTCTGGACATCGGATATCGGCCCGCACTGGCTGCCCAACAGTTTCGTCGAATGGCCGGGCTACGCGCGCCTTTGGAAGAATGTGCTGCGCTGCGTGAGCAACGCCGCCTAGCCAATCGGCAGTCGCCGGAGGAACCGTCATGACAGCACCTTTTCTTGTCGCCAGAAACATCGCCAAGCGCTTTGGCGCACTGACCGCGCTGGCAAATGTCGACCTGGAGATTCGCTCCGGCGAGGTGCTGGCGCTGCTTGGCGACAATGGCGCGGGCAAATCGACCTTCATCAAGATCCTGGCAGGCGCCCATGCGCCCAGCGATGGCGAACTCGTCATCGAGGGCAATCCAGTTGCCTTTTCCTCCCCCAAGGATGCGGCCTCATCGGGAATCGCGACAATCTTCCAGGAACTGGCGCTTTCCGAGAACCTATCGATCGCCGAAAACGTCTTCCTCGGCCGAGAATTGAAACGCTCCATTTTGGGCATTCCGTTTCTGAAGCGCCAGGAAATGCGCCAGCGCGTCGACGGTCTGCTGAGGGAGCTCGACGCTCATATTTCCGACCCGGAAGCGCCCGTCGGAAGCCTGTCGGGCGGCCAACGTCAGGCCGTCGCGATCTGCAGGGCACTCAATTTGAACGCCAAACTGGTCATCATGGACGAGCCAACCGCAGCCCTGGCCGTCGCCGAGACCCGCAAGGTGCTGGCATTGACGCGGCGGCTTGCCGCTCGCGGTTGTGCCGTCGTCCTCATCAGCCACAACATTTCCGAAGTCTTCGAGGTTGCCGATCGCATCGTGGTGTTCCGGCGCGGCCGCAAGGTGGCCGAACGGCTGGCGGCCGAAACCAATCACGAGGAAGTCGTTTCGCTCATAACAGGCGCTCACCCCGACGTGCGGGCGCTCGAAAAAACAAACTGAAACGCACGTCATTTCCAGAGAGGATCAAACCACAATGCTTTCACATTTCAAGAAAGTGCTCGCAGCCTCAGCTCTGTCACTCGCTGTCGCAACCGCAGCGCACGCCGCCGACAAGCACAAGATCGCCTTTGTCCCGCAGTTGATCGGCATCCCTTATTTCAACGCCATGGAAGCCGGCGGCAATCGCGCCGCCAAGGATCTCGGCGTCGATTTCATCTACTCCGGTCCCGTCGACACCAACCCGGTGGACCAGTTGCAAATCGTGCAGAACCTGATCGACCAGGGTGTAGAGGCGATTTCGGTCAGCGTGCTCGATGCCTCCAGCATTGCCCCCGTGGTCGAGAGCGCCAAGGCGAAGGGCATCAAACTGTTCACCAGCGACAGCGATGCACCCGATAGCGGCCGTGCGGTCTACGTGGCCCAGGCAACCGACGAAGGCCTCGGCATCACGATCGTCGACGAGTTGGTCAAGCGCGTCGGCGAGGACGCAACGATCGGCATCGTCTCCGGCGAAGCGACGGCGTCCAATCTCAATGCCTGGATCGGCTTCATGCAAAAGGAAGCCGCCGCCAAATATCCGAAGCTCAAGCTGCTCGCGCCGCAATTTGCCGGCGGCACAGCCGAGCGCGCCGCGCAGATCTCCGGCGATCTCATGGCCGCCAATCCCGATATCAAGGCCATCATTGCCGTCGCATCCTCGACATGCCCGGGCGTTGCCCAGGCCATAGAGACCGCCGGCAAGATCGGCTCCGTCATCGGCGCCGGCTACTGCAGCCCGAACACGGCGCGGGCCTACCTGAAGAGCGGAGCCTTCGGCTTCACCGTGCTGTGGGATCCCGAGCAGCTCGGCTATCTCACGGTCTGGGCCGGCAAGCAGCTCATCGACGGCAAGGCCTTCGAGGCGGAAAACAAGATCGCCGGCCTGGAAAAGCCTGTCACCTACGATGCCGCCAAGGGCATCCTGCTGCTCGGGCCGCCGGCTGTCTTCACCAAGGACAATGTCGACAAGTTCAACTTCTGAGCCTGACATGAGCGCGATGCGACAGGCTGCAAATGGTGTCTTCTCCATGAACGGACGAGAGTGGTCTCTGCTTGTCGCCTGTTTGCTGGCGATCGTCATCTTTTCTGTCGCATCACCCCACTACGCCACATCAGGCAATGCGGCGACAGTCCTGCGCAACAGCGTCGAACTTCTGTTGATCGGCCTTGGCATGACCCTGCTTCTGGCCATGGGCGGCATCGATGTGTCGATCGGCATCGTCATGGGTCTCGCGGCGATTGCCATCGGCCGCGTGCTCGGCGCGAACGGCAATCCGGTGCTGGCGATCGTTGTCGGCCCGTTGGTCGGGGCATTGCTGGGATGCGTGACGGCCACCGTCGTCGTCCTCGGCCGCGTTCCGGCGATTGTCGGAACGCTCGGCCTGCTCGGCGTCTACCGCACCGCCGTCTTCGCCCTTCTCGGCGGGCAATGGCTTTCCGGCCTGCCCTCGAGCCTCACCAATCTTCTTGCAGCCACTATACTTGGTGTCCCCGTTCCTGCCTTGGTGATCGCGGTGGCCTATCTGATCGTCTGGATGGCGTTGCGTCGAACGCCCTATGGACTCTATCTGCTGGCAATCGGCAATTCGGAGGAAAAGGCGCGGCTGTCGGGAATACCGGTCATAAAGACCCGCTTCATGACCTTCATCATCAGCGGGGTCCTGACTGGCATTGCCGCGACTTTCTACGTCGCCACCTACCGTAATGTGGAAATGACCATCGGCAGCACGCTGGCGCTGGATGCCATTGCCGCGGTCATTCTCGGCGGCACAAGCATATTGGGTGGCAAATGCAGCCTGATCGGCACCGTGCTCGGCGTGCTCCTCCTGCGAATCCTCCAGAACGGACTGCTGCTGATTGGCGTCCCCTCGCTCTGGCAGCCCGTGGTCACCGGTGTTCTCATCATCGGCGTGCTCGGTTTCGAGGCCATCTCCGGCCGATTGCCACTTAGCCTGATACAGCGAGCCCGCGCATGAAAACACTCCGCAACTTGCAAGGCCCCGCCCTCACCCTGGCCTTGCTCTGTGGGCTTTGGCTGGTCGTGATTGTCGGCCTGCTGGCGCTGAGGCCCTCGGTTTTCAATCTCGGCACCGTCACCACCGTTCTTCAGTTTTCGACGATCCTGGCGCTGGTTGGCCTGGGTCAAGGGCTGGTCATCATGGCCGGCGGCGCCGGCATCGACCTTTCGGTCGGCGGCGCGGTCTCGCTTTCGGCCATCGTCGCAATGCTCTGCCTCAAGCTGGGCCTGCCACCAACCCTGCTGCCGGCGATCTGCATCCTCGCCGGCGCAATGCTCGGCGCATTGAACGGATGGCTGGTAAACGGGCTCGCCCTTCTCCCCTTCATTGCGACGCTTGGCACATTTTTCGTCTATTCCGGCGCGGCACTTGCCGTTACCGGGGGTGCCGCTCAGGCAGGCGTGCCCTCGTGGCTGCTTGTGTGGGGGCGCGGCGTCGTCATGGGCATTCCAATGCCCTTCCTCACGCTTGCCATTCCGTGCTTTGCCCTTGCCGGCCTGGTGCTGATCTCGACGGCCTGGGGGCGTTGGATCTACGCCATGGGCTTCAACGAACGCTCGGCCAAACTGGTCGGCATTCCGGTCGACCGCGTGCGCTTCATTCTTTATGTGCTGAGCGGCGCGCTCGCCGGCGCTGCCGGTCTGGTTTCGCTCGCCTGGCTCGGCAGCGGCAGGCCCAATATCGGCCAGAACCTCGAACTCGAATCGCTGACCGCCGCCATGTTGGGAGGCATCGTCATCACCGGCGGACGCGGCGGCGTCGGCGGCGTGTTTGCGGCCGTCCTGCTGCTGGTCACGCTGAAGACCGGCCTTCTGCAATTGAACATTAACACGGTTTGGCAGGTGGGGATTGTCGGCGCCCTTCTGGTTTTCGTCCTTCTCGCCGACCGACTGTCCCAACGTTGGAGATCATGATGCCGTCCAAAGAAGAGATCATCGCCGCGCGCGTCGAGGCGAGTGCCGACCGTATTGTCGCAACGCTGAGCGATCTCGTCGCCTTCCCCTCGATCGTGAAATCCAACCCTAAGGAAGCCGGCCCCGGCGAGCGTGATTGCCAGCTCTATCTGCAAAAACGCATCGAAGCGCTTGGCTTCTCGACCGACCTCTGGGATCCGGACGGCCCGGCGCTCTACGAAAAATACAAGGGACGCGCCGGCGCCAACAAGGGCCGGACATTCGAGGGCCGGCCCAATCTCGGCGGCGTCCTGAAGGGTACGGGTGGAGGACGCTCCATCATGCTCACCGGCCATATCGACGTCGTCCCGCCGGGCGCCGCGAGCCATTGGACGACCGACCCGTTCCAGCCCGTCCTCAAGGACGGCTTCCTGCACGGCCGCGGCACGGTCGACATGAAAGGCGGCGTCGCCTGCATGCTGATGGCTGTCGAGATCCTGAGGGACCTCGAGATTCCCCTGTCCGGCGACGTCGTCTTCACGACCGTAGTCGATGAGGAGATCGGCGGCATGGGCTCGCTTGCCATGGTCGATCGCGGCTTTCACGCCGACGCCGGCATCATGACCGAACCGACGGCGAACAAGATCGCACCACTCTGCCACGGCATCCTGTGGGGCAAGATCATCATCGACGGCATAGGTGGCCACGCGGAGCTCACGCCGAATGCCTGGTATTCGAGCGGCCCGGTCGATGCCGTCCAGCTTTGCCGGCAAATTCTCGACGGCGTAGACATTCTCAACCGGCGCTGGATGTTCGATCCCAGGAAAAACCATCCCCTGATGGACCTGCCCAACCAGATCATCGTCACCCAGATCAATGCCGGCGAGCACCCTTCTTCAATGGCGGGTCGCGGCGAAATCATCATCGACGCGCAGTATCTGCCGAGCGAACATGACGAGTTCAGGCTGGGTGGCAACGTCAAACGCGAAATCGAAGAGCATATCGCCAACGTCTGCCAGGCAGACCCCTATCTGCGAAAGCACCCGGCCCGCGTCGAATGGATTCTCGACGCGGACTGCGCCGAGATCCCGTCGGACAACCCGTTCGTCGGCGCCTTCCAGCAGGCGGTCGAGGAAGCCAATCTGTCACCGGTCCTCAGTGGCTTTGGCGCGCATAGCGACATCGGCCTGCCGACCGGCCTTGGCAACACACCAACCGTCAACTTCGGCCCGGGCGACCCGGCGCAGGCGCACCAGCCCAACGAACGCGTTTCGGTGCGCGATCTCGTCGATTGCACAAAGGCGATTGCGATTGCCGTCGAGAAATGGTGCCGCTAACAGGCCACAGAACCGGGTGGCCGGTCACCCGCCAAATCGTGGCTCCGGCACGCCGGTAACGCCGAGGCCGGTGATGGCGAACAGGCTGCCGCGCAGGACACCGTCGCCGGGAAAGCGCGGCAGTGGCGGCTTGGCCATGGAGGTGACGTAGAGCGTGTCGAGCTTCGGCCCGCCGAACATCACGCTGGTGATTTTCTTCACCGGCATGTCGATGATGCGATCTATGCTGCCGTCCGGCGCATAACGCACCAGCCTGCCGTCATAGACCAGCGCATTCCACAGATAGCCCTCGGCGTCGACGGTCGAGCCATCGGCCGCACCGCCCCGGCTTGTGTCGACGCGGGTAAAGGTGCGGCGGTTGGTGGCCGTACCGGTGGCGATGTCGTAGTCGTAGGCCCAGATCTCGCCGGTCCAGGTGTCGGCGAAGTAGAAGGTGCGGTCGTCGGGGCTCCAGCACGGGCCATTGGAGCAGATGATGCCGGAATCGATCCGGGTGACGGAGAAATCCGGATCGAGCCGATAGAGCCCGCCTGAAGGCCCCTCCTCCATCGTATCCATCGAGCCGGCGAAGAAACGGCCGTGCCGGTCGACCTTGCCGTCATTCAGCCGGTTCATCGGCTTGTCCGGCTCCGGATCATGGATCAGCGTCACCTCACCGGTGGCAAAATCGAGCAGGTGGAAGCCGCGCTGCAGCGAAACCACCGCGCCGCCGCCGTCCTTGCGCAGCGCCATCGAGCCGATCTTCATCGGCACGTCCCAGGAGCGGATTTCGCGCCCGTCGGCGGTCGCCCGGAACACCCGCCCGTCGAAACTGTCGATCCAGTAAAGGCGCTCCTGTTCGACGTCCCAAAGCGGCCCCTCTCCCAAAGTGGTCTTCACATCCACCACGACTTCGATCTTCATGCTGTCCTCCTCTCTATTGACGCCGCGCAGCGATTGGTCGGGCCGCGTCAGAAGGCAACCTTGTCGCCACCCTTCAGGGATAAGATTTCGCGCGCCTCGTCCGGCGTCGCCACCTCCATGCCGAGCCCCTCGATGATCTTGCGCGCCAGCACGACCTGTTCGGCGTTCGACTTGGCGAGCTTGCCCTTGCCGGCCCACAGGCTGTCCTCCAGCCCGACCCGGATGTTGCCGCCGAGTGCGGCCGATTGTGCGGCGATGCGCAGTTGGCTGGCGCCCGCGCCGAGCACCGACCAGCGGAACTGGTCGCCGAACAGCCGGTCGGCGGTGCGCTTCATATGGGCGACGTCTTCCGGATGGGTGCCGATGCCACCGAGCAGGCCGAACACCGACTGCACGAAGAACGGCGGCTTCACCAACCCGCGATCGGCGAAATGGGCGAGGTTGTAGAGATGGGCAATGTCGTAGCACTCGAACTCGAAGCGCGTGCCATTGTCGTAGCAGGTCGCCAGAATGTACTCGATGTCCTTGAACGAGTTGCGGAAGACTAGGTCGCGCGTCGCCTCCAGATGCGGCTTTTCCCAGTCGAACTTGAAGGTCTCGTATTTATCGGCGAGGTGATAAAGCCCGAAATTGATCGAGCCCATGTTGAGCGAAGCGACTTCCGGTTTGAACTGGGCGGCCGGGCGCACGCGCTCTTCTACCTTCATGTACGGACTGCCGCCGGTGGTGATGTTGATGGCGGCATTGGTGCCTTGCTTGATGCGTGGCAGGAAGCGGGCAAAGGCCTCCGGCGTCTGGTCAGGCTTGCCCGTCTCCGGGTCGCGGGCGTGCAGATGCAGGATCGCGGCACCGGCCTCCGCCGCGGCGATCGCTTCCGACGCGATCTGGTCCGGCGTGATCGGCAGGTAGGGCGACATGGTCGGCGTGTGGATCGCCCCGGTCACCGCACAGGTGATGATGACCTTGCCCCTGGTCGCCGTCGCGCCGGGCTTGCGGCTGGTTTCTTTCATTGTCCGAACTCCTGATCCGATTTCTTCTTGTGTGCCGCCAGCGCCATCAGCCGGCGATCTCGCCAGACCTGCCGCCCGCCCAGATTTTCCCTCGGCAGGCGCTTGCTGCGCTCGGCCTCGACGGTTGCCATGACCTCGCCCGCCCAGTCGACCCGGCGCAGCATCTGCGGAAAAATGTTGGAATAGATGCCCTGGTAGCGATCGACATAATCGCGCACGCCGCCGGGCGCGTTGAGGTCGATGGTCTCGAACGGCCCCATGAACGACCAGCGCAGCGCCAACCCGTCTCGGATGCCTATGTCGACATCCTCGACGCTGGCATAGCCGTCGGCGACGAGCCGGAAGGCTTCCTCAAGCAAGGCACCCTGCAGGCGGTTCATGATGAAGCCGTCCAGCTCGCGCTTCATCACCAACGGCGCATGACCGGCATCGATGAGGAAGGCGCGGGTTCTTTCCAGCGTCTCGACCGACGTCCATGGCGCCGGCACCACCTCGGCCGCCGGAATGAGGTAGGGCGGATTGATCGGATGCACGACTAGGCAGCGGTGCCGCCCCTGCAGATGGTCGGTGAACTTCGACGGCAACAGCGCCGAGGTGGAACTGGCGATCACCGTTTGCGGGCCGGCCAGACTGTCGATCAGGGAGAACACTTCCCGCTTCACATCGAGGTTTTCAGGGGTGTTCTCCTGGACATGGATTGCTCCGGCCAGCGCCTCCTCCAGTTCGACCGCGATGGCGATGCGGCCAAGCACGGCATCGACGGACTGCCCACGCAGCAGGTCGTTCGAAGAGAGGTCGCCAAGCACGCCTTCTATGTAGTCACGCGCACCGCCCGTCGCGGCGGGCGACTGGTCCCACATCCGCACGTCATGGCCGGCGCGGGCGAAGCTGATCGCCCAGGCCCGCCCGATGAAACCGCTGCCGACAATCGCAACCTTTGCCATGGATCGGCCCTCCTCAGAGCGTTTCGACGTTGCCGTCAACGCCGAGCGACTGCCCGGAAATGTTGATGCCGGCGTCCGACAGCAGGAACGCCACCATCGAGGCGACGTCATAAGGGCTGGTCATGCGGCGCAGCGAAATGTTCTGCAGGTAGCGCGCGGTCATCTCCTCGTGGCTGATGCCGACCTGCCTGGCGCGCGCCGAGATGACGCCCTCGATGCGCGGCCCTTCGATGATGCCCGGCAGGATCGCGTTGACCCTGATGCCGTGCGGCCCAAGCTCCTTGGCGAGACTTTGGGTGAAACCGATGACGCCGAACTTGGCCGCCGAATAGGGCGTGCGGAAGGCATAGCCGTGGCGGCCGGCCGCCGATGACATCGACACGATCGAGCCGCCGCCCGCCGCCTTGATCAGCGGCACGGCGCGCCGCGCACACAGGAACTGGCCGGTCAGGCAGATATCGATGCAGCGACGCCAGTCGTCCGGCTCGATCTCGTCGACACCACCGGTCGGCCCGGCGATGCCGGCATTGTTGATCAGTGCGTCCAGCCCGCCGAGTTTTTTCTCAACCGCCTCGAACAGCCGATCGACGTCATCGTCGCGCGAGACATCGGCCTTGACCGCCGCGACGAGGTCGATCTTGCCAGGCGCGGCAGCAAGTGCCTCGTCGGAAACGTCGCAGACGACGACACGCGCGCCAAGCCGCGAGAGCGTGTCGGCGATGGCAAAGCCAATGCCGCCGGCGCCCGCCGTCACCAGCACGCGCTGTCCTTTCAGACCGGCCAGGAATTCGTCCGCCGTTTGAGGTGCCTTTGCGCTCATCGTTCCGTCCTTTTCATTGCAACTGCCGCTCGCGCAACGCCATGACGGCGCCCAGAACGACCAGTCCGTAGAGAATTGCCCTCGTGGCGTAGGGCAGCGTGGTACCGGCCAGCAGCATCTGCAGCGCCGTCAAAAGCAGCACGCCTCCGAGCATGCCGAGATAATGGCCGCGCCCGCCGGTGATCAGCGCACCGCCCACCACCACGACGGCGATCGACGGCAAGAGATAGTCGTCGCCCATGCCGAGGCTCGCCTGGCCGGAGAAGCCGGTCAGCATGATGCCAACGACAGCGGCGCAGACTGCCGACAGCATATAGACCAGGATCAACGTGCGCTCGACGCCGATGCCGGACAGGCGCGCCGCGCGCAGCCCATTGCCGATGCCGTAGACCCGGCGCCCGAACGGCGTGCGTCCAAGCAGCAGCACCGCCACCACCACGAAGACGACCATCAGCAGGACCACCGGAGTCACGAAACCGAGCTTGGCGGTCATGAACCAGCGCAGCATCGGCGAGGAAAAACCGGCCGGTGTGCCCTGCGAATAGAGCAGTGCGAAGCCTTGCAGGATGCCGTTGGTGGCGAGCGTCATGACGATCGGCGAGATGCCGAGATAGACGATGCCGAAGCCATTGGCGAAGCCGATGGCACAGGCCATCACCAGCACGACAGGCAAGGCGTAGAGGAGTGCCGCGTCGGAGCCGTTGACCATGCCGGCCAGGATGATGCCGGAAATACCGATCGTCCACGGCACGGAGAGATCGAGGCCGCCGGTCAGGATGACCGTTCCCTGTCCCAGCGCCAGCACGGCGAGAAAGGACGACAGCACCAGCAGCGAATTCCAGTAACCGGGGTTGAGGATGGCGCGGCCGAGCCAGATCTGGGTGACGACCACGATGATGAGCAGGCAGACATAGGCAGGCAGCGCGTAGCGCAGCGTCTCCGCGTTGCGAACATGGAAGGCGGGACGCGGAGATGCTGTGTCGGGCTTGCCATGCGAGGGTCCGGCAATCTTGAGCCGCCGGTCGATCGATTCAAGCTGCGAGGGCAGAATACCCGCGCGCCAGGCGGCCAGCCGGGCTCGCGCCGCGCGCAGTTGCACGGCAAGCACCGATGCGTGAGACAAGGATCCGGCAAGGGCCGCCAGCACCAGGATGGTGCCTTCGGCGATGGTCGAATAATAGGCCGATACATTGAGCACCAGCAGGATGTTCACCACTATCATCAGGATGTAGGCGCCGAACACAGAACCCACCGGACCACCCTGCCCGCCGCCCAGGCGCGTGCCGCCGACAACCACCGCCGCGAACATAGACAGAAGCAGCGGATTGCCGACCAGCGGGTCGCCGCTGCCGGTCTGGGCGCTGATGAAGACGCCGGCAAGGCCGTAGCAGCCGCCGGCGATCACATAGACGGCAAAGCGCACCAGCACGACGTTGATGCCGACGGCGGCAGCCGAATCCGCGTCGCTGCCGACCGCATAGAGCGCCGTGCCGAAACGGGTTCCCTTCAGCCAGAACCAGGCGAGCAGGACGACGCCGATCACCACCAGCGGCATTGGCAGCCAGCCGGTGATCGCGTCGCCCAAATAGAAGGTGCCGAGATCGGGCGACACGAAGCCGCCGGGCTTGTCCATCACCAGCAGCGTCACGCCTTGCAGGATGAACATGGTGGACAGCGTCACCACGATGGGCTGCATGCGCAGCACCGCGATGAAGAAGCCGTTGAAGGCGCCCACCGCCATGCCGACGCCGATGCCGACGGCCGTCCACAAGAGGATGCTTGCGCCTGGCGCCATCGGATCCATGCTCGATGCCAGCACGGCATTGACCAGCGATATCACCGCGCCGGCGGACAGGTCGAAGCCGCCCGACAGGATCACGATCGTCTGGCCGATCGCCGCAAGCGCCGAGGTCGCGCCGCCGCTCGACAGGAACGACACGTCGAAATAGGTCAGTGGCCCGGCGCTGATCCAGTCGACGATGAAAAGCAGGATCGCAAGGACGCCCGCGGCGATCAGTGCACCGCGATTGCGTATCAGCGCACGGCGCAGGCCGAATCCGGCGGAAGCAGAGGGGGAAACGCTGCTCATGCGGCCACATCCCCGCCATGTCCAAGCGCCGGCCGCATGATGGCAGGCTCGGCGATGGCGTCGCCTTCGAGCTCGGCCGCGATGCGCCCGTCATAGAGAACCAGGACCCGGTCGCACTGGTGGACCAGTTCGGGAATCTCGGTCGAGTGCAGCAGGATCGAGCCGCCGGCGGCGACGTAGTTTCGCATCATCACATAGAGCTCGTGCTTGGTGCCGACGTCGATGCCGCGCGTCGGATCGAACAACAGCAGGATGCGGCTCTGCGCCACCAGCCACTTGGCAATGGCGATCTTCTGCTGGTTGCCACCCGAAAAAGCTCCGGCCCGCGTCCACAGCGCGCGGCGGTCGACTTCGACGGTGGCGAACGCCGCCTCGACGGAGCGGGCCTCGGCCACGGCATCGACAAGGCCGAAGCGTGTGAAGCGCGACACCACGGGCAGCGTGGCGTTCTGGCTGCCCGGCAGTTTCAGGAACAGGCCCTCGGATTTGCGGTCCTCCGGCACCAGGCCGATGGCCATGTTGGGCAGCAAGGCATCCGCCGGAGAGCCGAGCCAGACCTTGCGGCCGTCGACAAGGACGTCGCCGCGGGTGATTTCGGCCATGCCGAAGCAGGCTAGAAAGAGGTCCTGCTGGCCCATGCCCTGCAGCCCGGCAATGCCCAGGATCTCGCCGCGGTGCAGATCGAAGCTCGCGCCGTCGAGCTTGCGCCCGACCTTCAAGTCACGCACGCCCAGGACCGGCGGACCGAAAGCCTGGGCGCCATCGGGCTTGGGCGGAAAGGTCTGTTCGATGCTGCGGCCGATGATCTTTTCGATGACGTCGGCGTCCGAGACATCGGCAACCGGCGCGGTGACGATGTGGCGGCCATTCCTCAGGATCGTCAGCGTGTCGCAAAAAGCGCGAACCTCGCGCATGCGATGGGTGATGAAGACGATGGTGGTGCCTGCCGCCTTCAGTCTGGCGATGATGTCGCCCAGCCACTCGACATCGCGACCGGCGAGCGTCGAGGTCGGCTCATCGAGCAGCAGGATGCGTGGCTGGCGGTAGACGGCGCGCGCGATCTCGATCTTCTGGCGCACGGAAAGCTCGAGCTCGCCGACCTCGGCATCGAGATCGACGGAAAAGCCGAGCTCGTCGATATGGCGACGGACCGCCTTGCGCGCCGCCGCGCGCCGGATCAGGCCGGAGACGCCGACCGGAGCATAAGGCATCAGCATGTTGTCGAGGACCGAGAGGTCGCGCACCAGGGTCATTTCCTGGAACGCCGTCTGCACGCCCAGCGCGTGTGCCGCGCGCGGTGCGCCGTAGCCGATCTCCTCGCCGAAGACACGGACATGGCCGGCACTCGGCCGCACCAGCCCGGACAGCAGTTTCACCAGTGTCGACTTGCCGGCTCCGTTCTCGCCCAGCAGCGCGTGGACGCTGCCGGGCGCGATGCGGAACGACACGCCGTCCAGCGCCACCGTTGGCCCGAAGGCCTTGCCGATGCCGTCGATCTCGATGGCGGGAAGCGCTGGGTGTTCTGTCATGTCCTCGATCGCCGGGCTGCGCATTTCTGGGCGACACGCATTAGTGCGGATCGACGATGCACGGACAAGATGTCCGCGCATCGTCTGGGTTTGCCTTGGGAGGCTAGTTCTCGGGCTGTCCGACGAGGGCGGCGTTGAGGCCGATCTCGGGCGTCTGGTCCGAAAAGATCGAAGCGAACCAGCCGGGATTGGAAACCAGTGACGGCTTGAAGACGTTGCAGCCGGCCTTCATCTCCGCCCAGGTGCCCTCGTTGCAAAGCTTGATCGTCTCGTTGGTGACGACCGGCAACGGCAGGATCGTGGTCTTCGGCACGTCCTTGCCTTCGATCGCCTCGACGGCAAGCTTCAACGCCAACGCGCCGGAATAGGGCGGCGAGGCATAGGAAATGCGTTGCGCGCCCGCCGGTGCATAGGGAGGAGCGGCACCTTCGACCTCGGTCCCCTCCGGCAGCATCTGGATGCGGCCGCCATTCGAGCCCTCGCCGGCGCAAGGCAGCAGTTCGCTGTTCTTCTTACCGGCCTCGAGTTGCATGGAGTTGGCGGTGAAGCAGCCGACCTGCATCCACAGACCGTTGATGTCGCCCCAACTGCGCGTGGCGAGGATCTTGGACAGCTCGGTGCGGGCGACCGCCTGGCTCCACATGCCGACAGCCTCGCCGACGATCTTGATGTCAGGATATTTGGCGAAGACTTCCTTGGCGGCCTTGGTGCGCTGGTCGTCGACCGATG
This sequence comes from Mesorhizobium sp. B1-1-7, assembly GCF_006442705.1. Taxonomy (NCBI): domain Bacteria; kingdom Pseudomonadati; phylum Pseudomonadota; class Alphaproteobacteria; order Hyphomicrobiales; family Phyllobacteriaceae; genus Mesorhizobium; species Mesorhizobium sp. B1-1-7. The sequence goes on from NZ_VFWQ01000012.1 coordinate 106,975, forward strand.
TTCCGGGAACACCGGTGATGGCGATGATGTTGCCCTTGCCGTTGAGCTTCTTGACGAGCCATTCGGCGGTCACCCTGCCCGCTTCCAGCTGATCGATATGGACATTGTAGGCACAAGGCTCGGTGATCTCGGCGTCATAGGCAAAGACCTTCACGCCCTTGTCGCAGGCATTCTTGACGACCTGGTTGAGCGCCGTCGGCGAGATCGGATACACGACGATCGCCTCTGCGCCGCTCTGCACCATGGCGTTGATCTGCTGGATCTGGCGTTGCGCGTTGGGTCCTGCGACCTGGACCTGCAGGTCGACCTTGTCGGCCAGGCTTTTGTGCGCCGCGATGGCCTTGACCATGTTGGCTGCCTCCGCCTGCCAGTCATTGCCGATATAACTCATGCTGAGAAAGATCTTGTGCTTCTGGGCCGCGTCAGCCGCGGACATGTCAAAAGCACACATAGCCATGCCTGCCAGCAGCGTGAGCCGCCGGACTTTCAATCCGATACCCATGTGAAATTCCTCCCGATCCGAATGACCGAATGCCTCCCGAGGGCACGAAAGCCAGCCCTCGCCATCCGACATTGGAAACCGTACCATGATTTGATCAAAGATCAATGATGAAAAGTCTTGACGGTTAGGCGACAGTCGCGGACGCTTGACGCCGCTGCCGGAACCCTGCATTCCGGGAACGGGTTGTGGCGCGGCCTTGCGCGGAAAGGTTGATGGGGAGATGGCCGGAGCGGCGTTCAGGAAGCCTGGTGTCGAGATCGTGCCCCTGTCCAGGGAAACCCTGCAGGACAGGGTCTATCGCCATGTCACCGAATTGATCCTCGACGGCAGCATCGTGCCTGGCGAGATGGTGACCGTGCAAAGCCTGGCCGACGCCTTCGGGGTCAGTCCGATGCCGGTCAGGGAGGCCTTGCGGCGGCTGACGGCGGCCAACGCCTTGATGGTTGTTTCAGGCCGCTCGATCGGAATTCCCGCACTCAGCCGCGCACGCCTCATCGATCTCAGGAATGTCCGCTTCGAGATCGAAGCGATCGCCGCCGCGTGGGCGGCCGAGCGCATGGATGACCGGGGCATCGCCCAGCTCAGCCTGCACCTCAATGCGCTCGAACAGGCCAACGCGGCGGGAGACGTCAAATCCTATCTGCGCGCCAACTATGCCTTTCATTTCTCCATCTACCGGGCGGCGGGGTCCGAGAACATCCTCAACATCATCGAGAACCTGTGGCTGCAGATCAGCCCCTATTTCAACATGCTGCATGATTCCGGAAACTACTCGACCGCCAACGAGCACCACCAGGAGATGTTCGCGGCCTTGCGCAACCGCGATGTCGAAGCCGTCCGCCAGGCGATCCGCGCCGACATCGACGCGGCCTTCGACGTCCTGGTCGGCCTGCTGAAATAGGACTGCGAAGCCTGCTCGGGCTTTCGCCCCAAGGTCGAGGACGATAGTCACGGCGGATCGATATGGCAGTTCCCGGCGATCTGCTCGACCGCCTCTTCAAACCCCGCAAGGTCGAAATCCGCCTGGCCGCGCCCTGACAACAGTCCGAACCGCCAGGAAAGCGACAGCCGGCTTGCGGAAACGAGCCGCTTGATCGCATCGGCGCCGTCAAGCACCAGCATCCTGCCGCGCGATCCGACCGACCAACTCTCGTCGAACTTGTCGCCGTCGACGGCAACCGACATCGTGATCTTGCGGCTGGCCGAAACCGCGTCGTTCAATTGCAGCCATTCGGTCCAGCGCGGTTCGCCGCCTGCCCGGCAGGCAATGGTCAGGACCGGACTGTAGCTCAAGGCGCCACCGCCGGTGATCAGCTTGTTGGTGGCATGGAGCGAAGCCGTGACAAGCCCATCGTCAGCCGTGCCGAAGCGCCAGTCGCCGGCAATCGCGTCGGCGGGGGCAAGATTGCAGGCGAAGGCCAGGACGAGCGTCAGGGCGACAGCACGCCCCGTTTCGAAGAATAGGCTCAACGCCCCCTCCAGGAATTTGCAGCAGAAGCGCAGATAGTGATCAACGCTTGGTATCGCCAAGTGCCACGGCCTGAGAAGCCGGCCGCCTGTTGCAGTTTCGCAACGAAAAAGGCCGCCTCGGGGGCGGCCTTCGTCAATTCCATCGAGTGCCGAGACTTATTCGGCGTCCTTGGCGGCCGCCTTCTTCTTAGGCGCAGCCTTCTTCTTCGGCTCTTCGGCCTCATCGCCAGACTTGGCATCGGCCTTCTTGTCGTCGGCCTTCTTGGCTGCGGCTTTCTTGGCCGGCTTGGCCTTGGTCGTGGTTTCCGCTTCCTCGTCGTCGGCCATCAGCTCTTCCTTGCTGACCTTGACGTCGGTGACCGAGATCTGGCCGAGCAGGTGGTCGACGACCTTCTCCTCGAACATCGGCGCCCGCAGCGCATTCAGCGCCTCGGGATTGTTGCGGTAGAACTCGAAGGCTTCCTGCTGCTGGTTGGCCGGGAAGCGGCGAACCTGCTCGAACAGGCCGCGCTGCAGCTCTTCGTCCGACACGGTGACGCCAGCCTTCTCGCCGATCTCGGCCAGCACCAGGCCAAGGCGCACGCGGCGCTCGGCAAGGCGCATATATTCGGCGCGAGCCTCTTCCTCGGTCGTCTCTTCGTCGGCGAAGGTGCGGCCGGCCGCTTCCAGATCGCGGTTGACCTGCGCCCAGATGTTGTTGAACTCGGCCTCGACGAGCTTCGACGGTGCCTCGAACGAATAGGCCGCGTCGAGTTGGTCGAGCAACTGGCGCTTGACCTTCTGGCGCGTCATCGAACCGAACTGGTTCTCGATCTGGCCGCGCACGATCTCACGCAGGCGCTCCAGCGACTCCAGGCCAAGGTTCTTGGCGGTCTCGTCGTTGATTTCGAGTTCGCCGGGCTTCGACACTTCCTTGACGGTGACGTCGAAGGTGGCTTCCTTGCCTGCCAGATGCGCCGCCTGGTAGTTTTCGGGGAAGGTCACGGTGACCTGCTTTTCGTCGCCGGCCTTGCTGCCGATGAGCTGATCCTCGAAGCCGGGAATGAATTCCTTGGAGCCCAGCACCAGCGGCTGATCGTTGCCTGCGCCGCCGGCAAAGGCCTCGCCGTCGATCTTGCCGACATAGTCGATGCTCACGCGGTCGCCCTCGGCGGCCTTGCCGGTCTTCGGCTCGTAGCTGCGTGCCGATTCGGCGACCCGCTTGACCTGCTCGTCGATCTCGGTTTCAGGCACGTCGTACACCTGACGCGTTACCTTGATGTCGGAGAAATCCTTGATCTCGATCGCCGGAATGACCTCGTAGTTGAGGCGGAATTCGAAGTCGGCACCACCGGCCAGGATCTTCTCGGCCTCCTTCTCGTCCTCGGTCATGATGACCTCGGGCTGCATGGCTGCCTTCTCGCCGCGGCCCGTGATGATCGACCGTGTCGAATCGTTGAGGATCTCGTTGACCACTTCGGCCATGAACGACTTGCCATAGACCTTGCGCAGGTGCTGCACCGGCACCTTGCCCGGCCGGAAGCCGTTGATGCGGACCTTGTTGCGGGCGTCCGACAGCCGCGCCATCAGCTTGGCTTCCATGTCACCGGCCGGCACGGTGATCTTGATCTCGCGCTTGAGACCGGAGTTGAGTGTTTCGGTGACCTGCATCGTAAAACCTTTGTTTTCACCAATGAGGCTGCCAAACGGCTCCCTGCCGTTCACAGCCTGCCGGTATAGTCTTGCCGGGAATGGCTTTTGGTACGGAACCTGGCGGTTTGACCGGAAATACGGCTCAAACTCTCCCAAACTGCGTTCCAAAATGTGAATAAGTTCTTGTTTTTCCTACTTCTTATCACATTCTGTAGAAGCGGATCGTCGCGTCCCGTCACATTTGACACGCCTTTTGTCACACGCGAGGCTAATTTTCAACAGTCTTCGCATTTCGGCCGATAACCAACATTTTTGGTCCTGACCCAACATTTCGCCCCTGACATTGACAGAATGATGGCTACATGGGATTGCCGGATCATGCGGATGTGGCGGAACTGGTAGACGCCCTGGATTTAGGTTCCAGTGCCGAAAGGCGTGGGGGTTCGAGTCCCTTCATCCGCACCACCCTTCGCTCTGACGAGCTTCGGGTGGCAGGCCACCTGAGGCTCTATCACTAATACAGCGGCTCCTCGAACAGCGTCTTGTCGCCATCGACCAGCGCCTTGATCTGCGCCTTGCCGTCGCTGGCAAGGGCAAGCCTGATCCCGAAGGGGCGCACCCGCATGTCGTTCTGGATCGCCATCCCCTCGCCTTCGGGCAGGTAGAAGCGCTCGATGCCGTAGTCCGGTGCGATCGTCGCGCTCTCCCCGCGAAGATCCCAGCCCTCGGCGACATGCCCTGATATATCCGCTTCGTCGGTGCCGGCGGGCGTCGGCGCCTTGCCAAACCAGGCGGTGGTTGGCGTCCAGTAGCCGTCGGCCCCCTTCTTCAGGCGGACCACGATCGGCGTATCGTCGCTGGAGAATTTGCCAGCCGGGATGTTGGCGATCATTTTCACCGGGATGCGCGAAATCTCGTAGCCGAGGATAATATAGTCGCCGCGCAGCAGGTCGCGCGGATCGACGGGTTCGATCTTCAACAGCACGTCCTTGCCGTTGCGCAGGATCGCCGCCCGGCCGGCGATGATCCAGCTCAGGAACCCTATCTGGACGAGCACCAGCACCAGCGCCGAAATGATCAGCCGCTTTCCGGTCATCATGCCGTCGCTCCCTTGGTGACTGGACCCTTCATGCGTTTTTCGACACGGATGATGACCACCGCGAGGATGCCGAGCAGTACGGCGGCGGCAAGGAAGAAGCCTGCCGTGTCGAGCATCGACTGCAAGGTCACCACATAGATGATGGCGAGTTCGAAGGCGAAGCCGAGATAGGCAAGCCAGCGCAGACCGCGGCTCTCCCGTCCTGCCAGCACGATCGCCGCGACGATGCCGGCTAGCGCGATGACGGAAGCGATGGCAAAGCCGCTGTTGTACGTGCTCTCGTCGGCCAGTTCGAACTGGATGATTGCCAGGCCGGTGAGGAAGCCGAGCAGTGCGTGCAAGGGCAAGCGGCCGCCAAGCTGGACGATCCTGTCGACCGGCTCCGGTGCGAACACGGCAGCCGCGAAAAGCACCGCAGAGACAACGGCCAGCGGGATCGCCACCGGCAGCGTCGCGTGGTTCATCGCCAACAGCACGAGATAGAAGAGCAGCGACAGGACGATCAAATGGCGTGCCGGCTGGCTGCGGGTCCAGAACGAGACGGCAAACAGCACGGCTGCCATGATGACGAAGGCGTGCGGAAATTCATTGCGATAGAAATAGTCGAACCCTCTCAGGAACAGCCAGGCATCGGCGATGCCGACCGCGGCGACCGTCAGCGGGTTCGACCGCAATACCACCGCAGCCAGCGCCGTGCCGGCGCCCCAAGTGATCAGGGCGGAAGCCTCGTCGCCCGAGAGATGATACATTTGGCCGATCAGCGCGATCGAACCGCCGAAAGCGGCGGCGGCCACGATCCACAGGGCCTCGCCGATTGCCGCATGGTCGCGCGTCTTCAGCACGGCGCCGCCGACATAACCGCCAAGGATGATGGCGAAAAGGGCTACAACCCGCGCCAGCCGCGGGATCGCGTCCCAGTTGGCGGCGACAAAGATCAGGATGGCGGCGCCGAACAGCAAGGCGGCCATCATTGCCAGGATCGAACCGAAACTGAGCGAATTGCGCTCGTTGGCCTCGACATCACGCGTTAGCGTATCGGCTGTCGCCGCGTCGATCAGGCCCGCCTGCCGCCACCGCGCGATATCCGACCTTACTCGTGACGAATAGCCCGCCATCCCGCTTCTCCCCCAAGTTTGGTCTTTTTTTCAGCCGGCCCGGTCAAACCTTTGACCCAGCGGCACTTTCTGATTCTGGCTTCTTTGTGTCAGGTCCGTGAAGGCGCGTTAATGTTGCATTGCACAATTTGCATTGCTGCCATGCAGCCATAGCGCTTTTAAATCGATATGGGTCCCCCTATTTATGGTTCGTACACAAACGGAATGATCCGCAAGAAAGACGAAACGAGAACTACCATGAACTTGATCCGCAATTACCGCAACTGGCGCCGCTACAGGGACACCGTGTCCGAGCTGAGCCGCCTGAGCAACCGTGAACTGACCGACCTCGGCATCAGCCGCAGCGACATTCCCTACGTCGCCCGCAAGGCGGTCTAATTCTTCGGACCGCGAATGGTCCGAACCAGTTTTGAAAAAGAGAACGACAATGAACCTGATCCGCAACTATCGTAACTGGCGCGTTTATCGCGAGACGGTTACCGAGCTGGGTCGCCTTTCGAACCGCCAGCTGCATGATCTCGGTATCGTCCGCGACGAAATCAAGATCGTCGCCCGCCGCGCGATCTAACAGGAATTTCGCTGGGGTCGACCTCCTCCCCGACCTCCAGCGAACGGTCAGCCCTTATCCTCCTCCCGAGGGTTGACCACCAAAACGACGCCCGCCGCACCTCCTCCCGCGGCGGGCGTTGTTTCCCCGGAGCAAAATGAATTTGCTCCAAAGGGTTTTGCCCCTTTCAAAAGATAGCAAAAGAGATTTCGTCAAAGCCGACCTCCTCCCCGGCAATGACGAATACGGTCGATCTTCACCTCCTCCCGAGGGTCGACCCTCAAAACGACACCCGCCGGACCTCCTCCCCCGGCGGGTGTTGTTGTATTCAGCGCCTGGTTTCGCCCTTCTGCGGTTTGCCCAACACCAAGCACGGCAATTGCAATCGCCGCACCAAGCGATTATTCCGGCGCTCATGAGCAAAAATCCCATCCATATCATCGGCGGCGGTCTCGCCGGTTCCGAAGCCGCATGGCAGGCGGCGCAAGCCGGCGTACCGGTCATCCTGCATGAAATGCGGCCCGTCCGCGGCACTGACGCGCACAAGACCGATGGGCTGGCCGAACTCGTCTGTTCCAATTCCTTCCGCTCCGACGATGCCGAGAACAACGCCGTCGGCCTGCTGCATGCCGAGATGCGGCTGGCCGGTTCGCTGATCATGGGCGCCGGCGACGCCAACCAGGTGCCGGCAGGCGGCGCGCTGGCCGTCGACCGCGACGGTTTTTCCGACGCGGTGACGAAAAAGCTCGAAGCGCACCCGCTGATCACCATCCAGCGCGAGGAAGTGCCGGGCCTGCCGCCGGCGGATTGGGACCAGGCAATCATCGCCACGGGCCCGCTGACCGCGCCGTCGCTTGCCCAGTCGATCGCGGAAGTGACCGGCGCCGATGCGCTCGCCTTCTTCGACGCCATTGCGCCGATCATCCATTTCGACACGATCGACATGGACATTTGCTGGTTCCAGTCGCGCTACGACAAGGTCGGCCCGGGCGGCACCGGCAAGGACTACATCAACTGTCCGATGGACAAGGACCAGTACCTCGCCTTCGTGCAAGCGCTGGTCGACGGCCAGAAGACCGAGTTCAAGCAATGGGAAGGCACGCCCTATTTCGATGGCTGCCTGCCGATCGAGATCATGGCCGAGCGTGGCGTCGAAACGCTGCGCTACGGCCCGATGAAGCCGATGGGCCTCACCAATGCCCACAATCCGACGGTGAAGGCCTATGCCGTGGTGCAGCTTCGCCAGGATAATGCGCTGGGCACGCTCTACAACATGGTCGGCTTCCAGACCAAGCTCAAGCATGCCGAGCAGGTGCGCGTCTTCCGCACCATTCCGGGCCTGGAAAACGCCGATTTTGCCCGCCTCGGCGGCTTGCACCGCAACACCTACATCAATTCGCCGACCCTGCTCGACGCCTCGCTGCAGCTGAAGTCGCGGCCTGGCCTGCGCTTCGCCGGCCAGATCACCGGCTGCGAAGGTTATGTCGAGAGCGCTGCGATCGGTCTGCTCGCCGGCCGCTTCGCCGCCGCCGAGCGGCTCGGCCAGCAGCCGTCGCTGCCGCCGCTGACGACAGCGTTCGGCGCCCTGCTCAACCACATCACCGGCGGCCACATCGTTTCCGACGATGAGCCGGGCAAGCGCTCATTCCAGCCGATGAACGTCAATTTCGGCCTGTTTCCGCCGGTCGAAGCGGCGAAGATCGAAGGCAAACGCCTGCGCGGCAAGGACAAGACCGTTGCCAAGCGCCACGCTATTACCTCGCGCGCGCTGGCCGATTGCAGGGAGTGGCTGGGCTTGCCGGCACAGGCGCAGGCCGCCGAATAACGAGCCTTTCGGATTGGACTCACGCAAGAAGTAGGATAATATACTACTCCTGATTGATGGGAGCCGTTCTATGGAATCCGCCGAGAAACTGTCTGTCACCGTCACGCCCGCAATGGCGCGCATGATCCGCGAGAAAGTCGAGGATGGTTCCTTCGGCTCCGCGAGCGAAGTGATCCGCGCGGCGCTGCGCGCCTTCCAGCGCGAAGAGGAAGAGCACGCCGAACGGATGGCGTCGATCCGGGCGCGGGTGAAGGCGTCGATCGAGGATACGAGGCCCGCCGTTCCACTCGAAAATGCAATTGAAAGAGTAAAGAGCCGCATTTCGCAACTCGCGCGAGACACCGGTGATACAGCGTCTCGCCGTCGTTCTTAGCGAAGAGGCGATTGCCGATCTCGAAGCGATTGCTGTCTACATCTTCGATAGCAGCGGAAGCGAAACCATCGCCAACCGTTTTGTCGATCGGATCAAAAATCGCTGCCAGGGCATCGGTAACGCCCCTCGCGGGGGTCGCCCCCGCGACGACATCATGCCGGGGCTACGAGCTGTCCCCTTCGAACATTCCGCCGCCATCGTCTATGTCGCTAATGACAATTTCGTCCGCATCGTCAACATCTTCTACGGCGGCCGTGACTACGAAGCACTGATGCGCGATGGTGGTTCGCGCGAGCCTTCGTAGCGCTACTCGGCCGGCTCCCCTGCCGCCACCGGCAGCCCCGGCTTCCCCGCCTCGCCTGGGTTTCGCCTGACATAGGCCGCCTTCAGGCTCTCCGAAGTCTCGCGCGAACCGTCATGGCTCCAGCCCGGCGGCTTGATCAGATAGTTGATGCGATCGCCAATCGAAAGACCTGGCGCAAAAGCGTCCCTGAACATGCCGATCCACTCGTGAAAAGCCACTTTCAGCGGGTTGAAGGTGCCGAGATTCTTGACGATGCCGTAGCGCGGCCGGTCCTCCTCCAACTCTTCGACGAAAGTGCCGAACATGCGGTCCCAGATGATCAGCGTGCCGGCATAGTTGGCGTCGAGATAGCGCGGATTGGTGGCGTGGTGGACGCGGTGGTGCGAAGGCGTGTTGAAGACGAATTCGAACCAGCCCCACATCTTGCCGATGGTCTCTGTGTGGATCCAGAACTGCCAGACCAGATTGAAGCCGAAGGTGAAGGCAATCACCGCCGGATGGAAGCCGAGCAGCACCAGCGGCGCCTGCAGCACGAACATGAAGGTGAACAGGCCGGTCCAGCTTTGCCTGAGCGCCGTCGACAAATTGTAATGCTGGCTGGAGTGATGGTTGACGTGCTCGGCCCACACCCAGCGCACCCGGTGCGCGATGCGGCGATAGACGTAGTAGCGCAGATCATCGAGCAGGAAGGCGGCCAGGAACACCCAGACCGACAGGCCGAGGTTGAAGACGCGGAACTGCCACAGCCACAGCAGCGCCCAGTAGGAGACGACGCCAAGCAGCAGTCCGGCAACAACATTGCCGGTGCCCATCATCAGGCTGGTCAGCGTGTCGCGCGTCTCGAACGAGCCCTTGGCGCGGCCTGTGCGCACCAGCCAAAGCTCGATCAGGATGGCGGCGACGAAGAACGGAATCGCCAGCTGGGTGACTTGCGGAAAATTGTAGTCGTCCATCAAGCAGCCTCCGCGGTGGAATTTGATTGGTGCGCGCTGAGAGCATTCAGCAAGGCTTGAGCATCGCCGGCACGGGCAAAGCGGAAGCTGCCGCCCTTCCAGGTAAAGTCCGCCAGGCGCATCAGAATTGTGTTCGTCTCGTCGGAATTGGACACGGATACGTCCGCAGCCGTGACGATGCGGGTCAAAAAGCAGTCGCCGACGCTGTGCACGATGCCGATGCGCCCGTGCCCGATATCCAGGAATGCCGTCCTGGCATCCGCCGTCAGGTGGACTTTCGCGGCCACTTCGTCGGGAAAATCCTCGCCGAAACGGCTCAATGCCTGATCTGCGCCGGCAAGCATTGCCGTCCTGCTGCCGCCGGTGAAATGCACGGCAGCGACCGACAGCGCAATGCCGAACACGACAAGGACGACCAGCACGGGCAAGCTCATGGATGGATTTCCTCCGGGCCGGCCCGTCGTCTTCGGCGACAGTTCTCAGCTCGGTCGAATCCTTAACACGGTTGACGTTTACGTCAAAGTGCCGGCCAGCCCTTGCTTGCACGACGCAGCAGCAGCCAATGCCGGCGCAAGGCGGATAGCCGTACGACGCCATCGAGCGGTGATTGGCGCGACCGTTCCATCTTGCCGAGATAGGCACGCGACAGCGCCAGCGGCAGGAATACCGGGCGCAAGGACGCCGGCAGCGCTGCGGCGTCCTGCTCGAAGGCGGAAAGATGCTCGCGCGCCAGCGCCATCATCGCCGCCATGGCGCGCTGCGCACCAGGTCCGCCATCGCCGGCAACGAATTCCTCCGGCGATGAGCCCGCCGCCGCCAGGATGTCGGCGGGGACAAAACACTGCCCTCGCTTGCGGTGCAGCGGCAGCAGAAGCAACAGGCCGGTCATTGCCTGGGCACAGCCTGCCCTGCCCGCCAGTTCGGCGAACCTTGGCGCCTCGACCGGATCGAGCACCATCGCCGCAAGCTGGATGAGTGCCGCTGCCGTCTCGCCGCAATAGCCTTCCAGATCGGTGCGCGACGGCATCGGATCGTCGTAGAGATCGAAGATGCGGGCTTCGAGCATGTTTTCGAAGGCAAGTTTCGGCAATCTTAGCGCGGCGATGGTGGCATTCAAGGCTTCGGCAACCGGATGGCCCGCGCCCGCCTCGCCGCCGGCGGCTATCACATCGCGCCACCATTGCAGCCGCACCTCGCCGGGCAGCGGCTCGTGGATGCGATCACGGATGCCGGCAATTTCGGCATTGAAGGCATAGAGCGAGAACAGCGCGTCGCGCTTGTCGGCCGGCGCATAGAGCGCGGTCAGGTAGCGGTCGTGGTCGGCGGCGCGCACCGTGTCCATGACGATCTCGGTGTTCCGGGACATGTCAGTCGACGGCGATAAGCGCGGCGGCCACGGCGCGGTCCTCGGCCAGGAGCACGTTGTAGGTCCGCACGGCAGCGCCCGTCGACATCGGATCGGAGGCTATGCCTGCATTCTTCAGCGCCGCCCGCAGCGCCGCCGGCAATGGCCTCAAATCCCTGCCCATGCCGACCAGCAGGATCTCGACCTTGTCCGCCTCGGCCAGCAGCCTGTCGAAATCCGCCACGGTCAGTGCCGAGGGGTCTGCCGGCTCCCAGCCATGGATTCCTGACGGCAGGCACAGGAGCGAGCCGCGATGCGACATGTCGGCAAAGCGGAAGCCGCCATTGCCGTAGGCCTCGATCGGCGCGCGACCAGGGAAATGCGCCTCGCGGATGACGATGCCTTTGCCGGTCACCACTTTGTCACCCCTTCAGCGCCGCGCGTCAGGTCGCGACCGCCTTGCCGCCGTTGACCGGCTTCTCCTCGTCAGCCGAAGCCTGCGGCCGCAGCTTGAACAGGATCAGCAGCGGCGCCGCGATGAAGATCGACGAATAGGTGCCGAAGACAACGCCGAACAACATCGCCAGCGTGAAGGAGCGGATGACTTCGCCGCCGAACAGCACCAGCGCCAGCAGCGCCAAGCTGGTCGTGACGGAGGTCAGCGTCGTTCTCGACAGCGTTTCGTTGATGGCGTTGTTCAGCAGCTGCGGCAACGGCATTCGCTTGTATTTTCGCAGGTCCTCTCGAACACGATCATAGACGACGATCGTGTCGTTCAGCGAGTAGCCGATGATGGTCAGGATCGCGGCCAGCGATGACTGGTTGAACTCCAGCCCGGTGATGACGAAGAAGCCGAGCGTCATGACCACGTCGTGCACCGTCGCGACGATGGCGCCAACCGCGAACTGCCATTCGAAACGGAACCAGACATAGACAAGGATGCCGACCAGCGCGACGATCATGGCGATGGTGCCTTGCTTGGCCAATTCGCCGGAAACCGTCGGCCCCACCACCTCGACGCGGCGGAAATCATACTGGTCCTGCAACTCGCCGCGGACCTTGTCGATCACCGTCTGCTCGGCATTCTCACCGGCATCTTGCGTGCCGACGCGGATCAGCACGTCGTTCGGAGCACCGAACTGCTGCACCTGCACTTCGCCGATGTTGAGTTCCGTTAGTCTGCCGCGGATGTCGGCGAGATCGGCATTGCCGGACTTGGATTGCACCTCGATCAGCGAGCCGCCCTTGAAATCGATGCCGTAATTGATGCCGACGCTCATGAACAGCACCACCGACAGTATCGACAAGGTGCTCGACAGCGCGAACGTCCAACGGCGGATGCCCATGAACGGGATTTTCGTGCCGGGCGGAACGAAAGTCACCGGTGCCTTCGGCAACTCCTTCGGGCGAGCCCGACGCAGCCAGATCGACACCAGCAGACGCGTGAAGGTGAAGGCGGTGAAGACCGTGGTCAGAATGCCGATGGCATAGGTGATGGCAAAGCCCTTCACCGGGCCGGTGCCGAGATAGAACAGCACCACGGTGGCGATCAGCGAGGTGACGTTGGAATCGACGATCGTCGCCAGCGCCTTGGTGAAACCGGTGTCGATCGCCTGAATCACGGAGCGGCCGGCACGTCGTTCCTCGCGGATGCGTTCGTAGATCAGCACGTTGGAATCGACCGCCATGCCGATGGTCAGCACGATACCGGCAATGCCGGGCAAGGTCAGTGTCGCGCCGAGCAAGGAGAGCACGCCGACGATCATCGCCACGTGCACGGCAAGCGCGATATTGGCCAGGAAGCCGAGGAAGCCATAGGCGACGAACATGAAGGCAACGACGAGGATCGAGCCGATGATGCCGGCGACCTTGCCGGCGTGGATCGAATCCTGGCCAAGGCCCGGACCCACCGTGCGTTCCTCGATCACCGTCAGTGTCGCCGGCAGCGCGCCGGCGCGCAGCAGCACGGCTAGGTCGTTGGCGCTCTGCGCGGTGAAATTGCCGGATATCTGGCCGGTGCCGCCGAGGATCGGCTCGCGGATCTGCGGCGCCGAAATCACCTGGTTGTCGAGGATGATGGCGAACAGCTTGCCGACATTCTGCGCGGTCGCCTGGCCGAACCGAGCCGCACCCTTCGAATCGAAGCGGAATGAAACCACCGGCTCGTTGTTCTGCGAATTGTAGGTCGCCTGCGCGTCGACGAGGTTTTCGCCCGATACGATGACGCGGTTCTCGATCAGATACGGAACCGGCGGATCGTCCTGGGAATAGAGCACTGACGAGCCCGCGGGCGGGCGCCCCTTGAGGGCGTCCTGCACCGGCATGGACTGGTCGACCATCTGGAAGGTCAGCTTCGCGGTCTGGCCGAGGATTTCCTTCAGCCGCTGCGGATCCTGCAGGCCAGGCACTTGGACAAGGATGCGGTCGTCGCCCTGCCGCTGTACGATAGGTTCGGTGGTGCCGAGCTCGTTGACGCGGCGCTCGACCACCTCGATCGACTGTGCCAATGCGGTCGACGTGCGGTATTTGATGCCGGCGTCGGTCACCGTGAACTTGAGCAGGCCGGGCTCGGATTCATCCAGGGACATTTCCTGGATGGAGCCGCCGGTGAACAGGCCGGCGGCGACCGGGTCGGTCAAGGTTTTCAAGGCCTTCTTGGCGGCATCGAGCTGGGCGGGATCGGTGATGCGTACCTGCAAGGTCCGCCCGTTGCCGGCAAGACCGGTATAGCCGATCTTGGCATCACGCAGCAGTGTGCGGATTTCGTCGCGCGTCGTCTCCAGCCGATCCTTGATCAGGTCGTTCTGGTTCATCTCCAGCAGGATGTGCGAGCCGCCCTGCAAATCGAGGCCGAGCGTCATCTGCCGCTTCGGAACCCAGCTCGGAAGTTGGGCCAGCGTGCTGGCAGGGAACAGATTGGGCGCGGCGAGGATCACTGTGATGGCCACGGCCACCCAGATCAGGATCATCTTGAAGCGCGAAAAATACAGCATATGGCGTCGTCCGTCAGAGCGTGTCCGCGGATCGCTCCGCCTGGAATTGGGTTATTTCTTGGCGTTCTGGTTGGCCACCGGCTCGCCCTTGACGCGCACATCGGCGATCGTCGAGCGCAGCGCTGTCACCTTGGTGCCGCCGCCGAGGTCGATCTCGAGCTCATTGTCGTCGATCACCTTCGTCACCTTGCCGACGAAACCGCCGCCCGTGACGACCGTGTCGCCGCGACGGACCGCCGCCAGCATCTCGCCGCGCTTCTTCAGCTGCGTGCGCTGCGGGCGGATGATCAGAAAATACATGATCACGAAAATCAGGACAAACGGCAAAATGCTGATGAACATATCGGGAGAGGCGCCGCCGATGCCTTGGGCGTATGCCGGTGTCACGAACATCGAGGTACTCCTGAATTTTGAAAACGGCCGCGAACGGCCCCCTTGAAATTTGGCCGGAATATAGTCGGTAAAGTTGTCAATGCAACTGCGCGGCCCGGCAAATCGGCTGCTTTTCCGGCCTGTTGAGCCGTGTTAGAGCATGATCGCGAAAAGCGCGAGCCGGTTTTCCGAAAAGATCACGCTCGAACAAAAGGTTGGAACCGGTTTCGAACCCGACGGATTCGAAAAGATCCCTCCCACCTGCCCCAGGAAACGAAGCAAAAGACCTGAAATGACCGACAGCAGCATCGACGCCCTCAACAAGAAACTCGACAGCCTGATCGAGGCCGTCAGCCGCCTCGCCCCGCCGCCGGTGCCTCAAACCGACCTCGGCGAAGCCGACTGCTTCGTCTGGCAGGCCGATCCCGGCTATCTGGAGCCGGTGCGCAAGGTCAACCGCGTCGACATCGGCCTGATCCGCGGCGTCGACCGCGTCCGCGACATCCTGGTCGACAACACCGAGCGCTTCGCCGCCGGCCACCCTGCCAACAACGTGCTCTTGTGGGGCGCGCGCGGCATGGGCAAATCGTCGCTGGTCAAGGCCGTGCATGCGGAAATCAATGCCAAAGCCAAATCCAACCAATCCAAGTCCGACCAATCCAAGTCCGACCAGTCCAGGTCCGACCTGCCACTGAAGCTGATCGAGATCCACCGCGAGGACATCGACACGCTGCCGAAGCTGATGGGCTTGCTGAAGGCGGCTCCCTTCCGCTTCATCCTGTTTTGCGATGATCTGTCCTTCGACCATGACGACACGTCCTACAAGTCGCTGAAGGCAGCGCTCGAAGGCGGCGTCGAAGGCCGCCCGGCCAACGTCATCTTCTACGCCACCTCGAACCGTCGCCATCTGTTGCCGCGCGACATGATCGACAATGAGCGCTCGACCGCCATCAACCCGTCCGAGGCGGTCGAGGAAAAGGTTTCGCTGTCCGATCGGTTCGGCCTGTGGCTCGGCTTCCACAAATGCTCGCAGGACGAATATCTCGACATGATCAACGGCTATGCCAGCCATCACGGCCTCGACGTCGACCCCGAGCAGTTGCGCGCCGAGGCGCTGGAATGGGCAACGACCCGCGGCAGCCGCTCGGGCCGCGTCGCCTGGCAGTTCACGCAGGACCTGGCCGGTCGGCTCGGCAAACCGCTGAAGGATTGACGCTTGATCGCGTCGCCGACGCGATCCAGCGACACGGTCATTTGGGCGGCAGCGCCCGTCGCAAGTCGCGCGGCGTTTGACCAATCTCGCGGCGCATCCAATGCGCCAGGTGTGACTGGTGTGCGAAGCCCGTCAATTCCGCCACCTCGCTTGTGCTGAGATCGCCTCGCTGCAGCAGAACGCGCGCACGTTCGACGCGACGTCGCAACACATAGCGATGCAGGGTGAAGCCCGTCGCCACCTTGAACCATGTCCGCAAGTGCGAGCTGCTCGCGCCGGCAACCCGGCTTAGTCGATAGATCGAAAGGGGCTCGTGGAGAGCAGCCTCGATATGGTCAAGCACGCGCTTGAGTTGGGTATCCGACAACCGGTTCGTTCGACCGACATCAGGTTCACCGAGGCCAAGCAGCCTCACCGCGAGCGCTGCGCCGATGCTATCGGCAAACAACGACCCGCTCGGCGACTTCGCATTGAGATCGCTCTCGAGCGCCCGAGCGAGGTGTTCGATGCGCTGGTCACGAAGCAGATGGCGCGTATCGAGCCGCAATGCCTGCACCTTACCCCCAAGTTCCGCCGCCACCCTTTCCAGCAAGGCTGGCTGCAACGCGATCTCGATCGTGCCGAACGGGGTCTCAGCCTCGAATCCGCCCTCCTGTCCGGCAGGCACCAGGTCGATATCGCCGGCGCGCCTGACGAAATATCGTCGAACCTCACTGCAGTAGGAGCGCGTCGCGGCACTTGCATGCACCATGATGCGATGGTGTGGCGCCCGGGCCAGACGATGGACACCCGCTTCCACATGCCGGGACGCCATTGTTACGTCTGACGGGGCCGGAGCGACTTGCAAATGCATGCGTTCTCGATTCATGGCAAAACCTGTCCAAGACTTGGCAATTCCCGCGCGATTTTCAATGCCGTGGCTATGTACCTACGCCTCTCCATCAAACTTGGATGAGAGGTTATGCCATGAGTTTCTATGTTGTTGTCGGAGCAGGCCCGGTTGGTCGCGAGACCGCGCGCCTTCTGGGCGAAGAGGGACATGATGTTGTCTTGACGAGCCGAAGTGTCGGTTCGAACGCGCTGCAAAACGTCCGCACCGTGCAGTCCGACGCCACCGATGCCGCGGAACTATCGCGTATCGGCCGAAACGCCGATGCCATCTTCATGTGTGCCATGGCCACCTATCATCGGTGGCCGACCGACTTTTTCCCGATCATCGACGGTACCGTGCGCGCCGCGGAAACGGTCGGTGCGAAGCTGGTCGTGCTCGGCAACCTTTACGGCTATGGGCAAAATGCCGACAGCCCGCTTCGCTCCGACCTGTCCCTGGATCCGACTTCCAGGAAAGGAACCGTCAGGACGATCATGTGGCAGCGGTCGGTTCGTGCCGATGTACCAGCAATCGAGGTGCGGTCCAGCGACTATCTGGGACATGGCGCGATCAGCTATTTCTCACTCCTCGCCCTGCCCTCAATAATCGAGGAAAAACCTACCGCTTTCATCGGTGACCTCGACGCAACCCATGCCTGGACGTTCACCAAGGACGTCGCCAAGACGCTCGTCGCGGCTTCCCGCTATACGGGTGAATGGGACCGGGTATTTCATGTTCCCTCCCAACACGCCTCACCCCGGGAGCTCATCCATAAAACCGCGGCGATGCTCCGCCGGAATATTGTGGACACACGTTCCTATTCGATCCCCGAGATGGAAGCGTTGGGCATGCATGAACTCATCGAGATGAGCTACCTCTTCGAAAGCCCGTTGCTGGTCGATTTCTCCGACGCCGAGACGCTTCTCGGCGTGAAGGCGAGCAGCCTTGAGACGATGATCGCCGACACGCTGCGTGATCATCTTTGAGCCTTGAGGGAATAGGTGTTGGGCAGCAACTGAAAAAGCCCGCTCCTTGCGGAGCGGGCTGAGCCGGCGGGCTGGACTGGAGGTCAGACGGCCCGCAAAATCGCTTTTTTTCTTCTATTCGAGATAGGTCGAGGGATCGACCGGGGCCGAGTTCTTGCGCACCTCGAAGTGCAGCTTCGGCGAATCCGTCGTACCGCTCATGCCAGACAGCGCAATTTCCTGTCCGCGCTTGACCTTCTGGCCGCGCTGCACCTCGATCGAACTGGCGTGGCCGTAGACGGTGACGAGGCCATTCTCGTGGCGCACCAGCACCGTGTTGCCGAATTCCTTGAGGCCGTCGCCGGCGTAGATGACGACGCCGTTCTCGGCCGCCTTGATCGGCGTGCCCGAGGGCACGGCGATGTCGACGCCGTCCTTGCCGGATCCGAAACCAGAGATCACCCGGCCGCGCACCGGCCAACGCATCTTGCCGATACCCGTGGCATCCGGCGCCACCGCGTCGTCGTCCTCGGCCTGCTGGATGACCTTCGCATCCTTCTTCGGCGGCGTGTAGGATGCCAGCGTTTCCGACGGCGTTGTCTTTGCCGCAGGCTGCGTCGTTGCCGTCGTCACCGGATCGACCTTCGCCGGCTTGACGCTGGCGACAGTCGCGGTTCCGCCGGCCGGCACCTTCAAGGTCTGGCCGATCTTGAGCAAGCCATCCTTCATGCCGTTGGCCTGCTTCAGCGCAACGACGCCGACACCGGTCTTCCTGGCAATCGACGACATCGTGTCACCCGACTGGACCGTATAGGTGCCAGCCGCACTGGTTGCCTTGGCCACCTGCGTTGGTTTGGGCTCCTTGGGCTGGCTTGCGGCGGCCGACGTATCGACCTGAGCGGCAGTCTTGCCTTCTTTGAGCTTCGGCTGCTGCGGCAGCACTGCGACCTTGTCCGGCGCGGTGGCCGGCAGGTTATGCTTCCCGTCCTTCGCCGGCTTTGCGTCGGCGACCTTCGGCTCGGCCTTGCTCGAATAGGCATAGGCCGGGATGACGATCTTCTGGCCGCTCTTCAGCCCCTTGGTCGGGCTGAGGCCATTCACCTTCATGATGACATCGGCCGGCACCTTGTAATGCGCTGCCAGGCCGGAAATGGTCTCACCGTCCCTGACGACGATTTCGGTCGCGTGCGGCCTGCCCGCCTCCGCCACCTTCGGCGCATCGGGTTGCGCTTCCTTGAACGGCTTCGCGGCCGGCGCGACGGTGCCGGTTGTCGTCCTGTCGACATGAGGAGCCGGCCGGACCATGGCCGGCGCCGATGCGACACGCACCGGATTGGCGGCAGGCGCGAGTGCCGGCTCTGGCTGGGCCTGGGCTGTGGCGGGCGGTGGCAACGGCCGGCTGGAGACCGGATCGAGGCTGGAGCGGCTCACCGACTGCGTATGGCTGCCATCGAGCGGAGCGGCCGAGACGTCGCCCGGATAGGGCTGTACGGCATCCTGCTTGTTGATGATGGCGCGCTGATTGTTGGTCGAAGAGGTGAAAACGTCATCGACACTGTTGAACCGCGAAGCCTGGGAACTGCACCCTGCTGCCGCGCCTGCAATCATGAGAACAGCGCAGCCCCGCGCCAGATTGCGACTATTTGCCTTCAAAACACTGAATTGCATCGCACTAACCCGCACAAACGCTGAACCAACTGGACAGGATTAAAGCGCGTTAATGTTACTGGTCGGTTAACCCATTAGAATCCGACGAAAATTTTCTTAAAACATTTTCGAGTGCGCCGGAGGCGCTTTGAGATTCAGGTCAAGCCGAGTCGAAAATGGTTGATACCGAGAACCGGAGCGGAGCGTACTTCAGTACGCGAGCGCTGGAAGCGCAGACATCAGCCATTTGCAGGCCGGCCTCACCTGAATCTCATGCGCCTAGATCACCGCGGCGACGCTGCGCAAGATCGGCTGCAAGCGCACCAGGCCGATATCCTCGCGCTCGAAACGGCTGCCGACCTTGGTCAGCTTGGCCAGCACCTGCTCGCCCTCCTCCGGCCCGATCGGTGCGATGACGATGCCGCCGCTCGATAGCTGATCGAGCAGGAAGCGCGGCAGGCTGTCGAAGGCGGCCCAGGCAACGATGCGGTCGAATGGCCCTTCGTTGGGCAAACCGCCGGAGCCGTCGGCCTGCCGGACAATGACATTGCCGATGCCGAGCGCCTCGAAACGCTGCCTGGCCTGTTCGACAAGCGTCTTGTAGCGGTCGACGGTGACGACCCGCGCCGCCAGACGCGACATCACCGCAGCGGTATAGGCAGAGCCGGTTCCGATCTCGAGCACGCGGTTTCCCGCTTCGATGGCGAGTGCGGCGATCACCGCCGCCTGCATGTCCGCCCCTTCGATCGCCTCGCCGCATTCGATCGGCAGCATGCGGTCCGACCAGGCGATCTGATGAAACTGTGCCGCCAGGAAGCCACGCCGCGGCGTTGCCTCGAAAGCCGCGATCAGCGCCTTTGGCACGGTTCCCCTGCCGCGCAGGCGCAAAAGGAAAGCCGCAAATCCTTCGCGATCGTCGATTGGAAAGCCCTGGTTCATGCAAGCGCCTTGCTCAATTGGTCACGGATCTCATGCGCGGTGAGGTCGAGCTGCAACGGCGTCACCGACACCAGACGATTGCGCAGTGCGTAGAGATCGGTGCCTTGCTTGCCCTCGACCGGTTCGCGGCCGAAGCGCAGCCAATAGTAAGGCAGGCCGCGCCCGTCACGCCGCTCGTCGACCCAAAGGCTGTGCACGAGCTTGCCCTGCGAGGTGACCACGGTGCCTGCGACTTCCTCGGGAAGGCAGTTCGGAAAATTGACGTTGAGCAGCACGCCATCGGGCAGCGGCGTCGCGACAAGCTTCTTCAGCAGCGCCGGCGCCAGCGCCTCGGTGGTCTCATAGGGAACCACGCGATCCTCGCCGACTGTGCTGTAGCCCTGGCTGAGCGCGATCGAGCGGATGCCGAGCAGCGCGCCTTCCATGGCGCCTGCGACGGTTCCTGAATAGGTCACGTCGTCTGCGATGTTGGCGCCCGAATTGATGCCCGACAGGATCAGGTCGGGTGCGCCGGGCAGGATCTTCTTCACGCCCATGATGACGCAGTCTGTCGGCGTACCGCGCACGGCAAAATGCTTCTCGCCGATCTTGCGCAGCCGCAGCGGCTCCGAGATCGAGAGCGAATGCGCATAGCCGGACTGGTCCTGCTCCGGCGCCACTACCCAGACATCGTCGGAGAGCGTGCGGGCAACGCGCTCGAGCGACGCCAGGCCCTCGGCATGGATGCCGTCGTCATTGGTCAGAAGAATGCGCATTATTTCGATTCGATCTTTTCCAGACCGCCCATGTAAGGCCGCAGCACTTCAGGAATGGTTACGCTGCCATCCTCATTCTGGTAGTTTTCGATGACAGCTATGAGAGCGCGGCCGACGGCGGTGCCCGAACCGTTCAGCGTATGGACGAAGCGGTTGCCCTTGCCGTCCTTGTCCTTGTAGCGAGCGTCCATGCGGCGCGCCTGGAAATCGCCGCAGACAGAGCAGGACGAGATTTCGCGATAGGCGTTCTGACCGGGCAGCCAGACCTCGATGTCATAGGTCTTGCGTGCGCCAAAACCCATGTCGCCGGTGCACAGCACCATGGTCCGGAACGGCAGGCCGAGCCGCTTCAGCACTTCCTCGGCGCATTGCGTCATCCGCTCATGCTCGGCGAGCGACGATTCCTGATCGGTGATCGAGACCAGCTCGACCTTGTAGAACTGGTGCTGGCGCAGCATGCCGCGTGTGTCGCGCCCGGCCGACCCTGCTTCCGAGCGGAAGCACGGCGTCAGCGCGGTATAGCGCAGCGGCAGCTTTTCATGCGCGGTGATTTCCTCGCGCACCAGATTGGTGAGCGGCACTTCGGCGGTGGGGATCAGGCCA
Organism: Mesorhizobium sp. B1-1-7; assembly: GCF_006442705.1. NCBI lineage: Bacteria > Pseudomonadati > Pseudomonadota > Alphaproteobacteria > Hyphomicrobiales > Phyllobacteriaceae > Mesorhizobium > Mesorhizobium sp. B1-1-7. Next base: position 128,498 of record NZ_VFWQ01000012.1, read on the forward strand.
AGCCGGCCCTCCCCGTGCTGCGCGAAGAACAGATCCTCCTCGAACTTCGGCAACTGGTTGGTGCCGAACAGTACCTCGTCGCGCACCATCAGCGGCGGAATGATTTCCTCATAGCCGTGCTCGTTGGTGTGCAAGTCGAGCATGAACTGGCCGATCGCGCGCTCCATCCGTGCCAGACCGCTCTTCAGGACGGTGAAGCGTGAGCCCGACAGTTTTGCCGCGCGCTCGAAATCCATCATGCCGAGCGCTTCGCCGATCTCGAAATGCTCCTTCACCCAGTTCCGGCGCGTCGGCACTTCGCCGACGATATGCTTGACCACATTGTCGTGCTCGTCCTTGCCGACCGGCACGTCGTCGAACGGCACATTGGGCAGCACGGCAAGCGCGTCGTTCAGCGCCTTGTCGAGTTCGCGCTCGCGCGCCTCGCCATTCTGGATGAAGGTCTTGATCTCGCCGACTTCGGCTTTCAGCCTTTCCGCAAGGGCCGCATCGCCCGAACGCATGGCGTTGCCGATCTCCTTCGAGGCGGCGTTGCGGCGCTCCTGACTGGCCTGCAGCTCGGTTACATGCTCGCGCCGCGCCTCGTCCATGGCGATCAATTCATCAACCGTGGACTGCGCCTCAGCCGCCGACCACGAGCGCTTGACCAGCGCCTCGACAAGGGCCTTCGGGTTGTCGCGAATCCATTTGATGTCAAGCATGGTTTATCCGTCCTCAGCTATGCGAGAGGGCGTAAACCGCATCCTTGATTGATGCAAGATAGAGCGGACAGCGACTGTCTATTTCCAGCGCTGCCTGTTGTCTTACGAAGCAGCCGGCGCTGGGGGCTCGTCCGGCGCTTTATCCGCCACGGTCTCGCCGGCTTCCTGCTTCTCGCGCGCCACCCGCTGCTTTTCCTGATCCCGCTCGATCCACCGCGCGGCCCAGATCGAGACCTCGTAGAGAAGGATGGTCGGAATGGCCAAGCCGATCTGGCTCATCGGATCCGGCGGTGTCAGCACGGCGGCAACGATGAAGGCAATGACGATCGCCCATTTGCGCTTTTCCGCCAGCGCCTTGGACGACAGCATGCCGACGCGCGTCATCAGGCTGGTCACCACCGGCAACTGGAACACCAGGCCGAAGGAAAAAATCAGCGTCATGATGAGGCTGAGATACTCCGACACTTTCGGCAGGAGTGAGATTTGCACCTGATCGTCGGTGCCAGCCTGCTGCATGGCGAGGAAGAACCACATCACCATCGGCGTGAAGAAGAAATAGACCAGCGAGGCACCCATCAGGAACAGAATGGGCGACGCGATCAGGAACGGCAGGAACGCGTTGCGCTCGTTCTTGTAGAGGCCGGGCGCGATGAATTTGTAGATCTGCGTGGCGATCAGCGGAAAGGCGATGACCATGCCGCCGAACATGGCGAGCTTGACCTGCGTGAAGAAGAATTCCTGCGGCGCGGTGTAGATCAGTTCGACCTTGTGCGGATCGAGCCCCGCCCATTTCGTCGCCCATTTGAACGGGACGACCAGAAGGTTGAACAGCCTCTTGGCGAAGAAGAAGCAGACCAGGAAGGCGACAAAGAAGCCACCGAGCGACCAGATCAGCCGCCGGCGCAGTTCGATGAGATGCTCCATCAGTGGAGCGGACGATTTTTCGATCTCGTCCTTTTCCTTGTCCGAAACGCTCACTTGGCGGCTCCCGCCGTCTTTTTGGCTGCCGGCTTCTTCACTGGCGCAGGTTTCGGTTCGGCCTTCGCCGCGGTCTTAGCAGCAATCGTCTTGGCAGCAATCGTCTTGGCAGCAATCGTCTTGGCCTCAGCAGGCTTCGCCGCTTCAGGCTTTGGCGCAGGCGCGGTCTTCGCTTTCGCAGGCGCAGAAGCTTTTGCCGCCGACGCTTTTGCAACCGGCCCAGCCTTTACCGGCGCAGCTTTGGTCGCCCTCTTCGCCGCGGGCGCCTTGGGCGCCGCACTCGATGACGGCGTTACCACCGATTCATCGGTCATTGCCGGGAAAGTCGCCGGCGCGACCTCCGCGCCGCCAGGCATGGTTGTCGCGCCATTCTTCAATGGCTCGGCCGCCACGGGTGTAGAGGGTGCGGGCGTTGCCGGATCAGGGGCCGGCTTCGGCTTCATCGCCGCGTCGACACCGGCGCGCACATCGGCTGCTGCCTGCTCGAAGGGATTGAGCTGCTTCTTGATCTCGGCAACGGGGCTGAGGCCCCTGAGCTCGTCGACCGACTTCTTGACGTCGTCGAGCTCTGCTTCCTTCAGCGCTTCGTTGAACTGCTTCTGAAAATCGGCGGCCATGGCGCGCAGCTTCGCCGTCGTGCGGCCAAAGGTACGCAGCATGTTGGGCAAATCCTTCGGTCCGACGACCACGATCATGACGATCGCGATCACCAGCATTTCGGTCCAGCCGACTTCAAACATGGCAATCTGTTCCGACTAGAACTTTCTGGCTCAGCTCTTGCTGGCTTTTTCCTTCACGGCCGAAACGGTCTCGTCGGCACGGTGTTCGACGGTGCGCTTGTCTTCGGCGACATCGTCATCCGCCATGCCCTTTTTGAAGCTCTTGATGCCTTTGGCCATGTCACCCATCAGCTCGGGGATCTTGCCGCGGCCGAACACCAGAAGCACGATGACCAGCACGATCATCCAGTGCCAAATCGAAAATGAACCCATAGCAAATCTCTCTCGAATGGTTTCCCTGGCGATGATCTATGCGTTTTCGCGTTGGGATTCAAACACAACTGCGACAGAGTTTATGAAAGGGTGGCGGTTGTCACGCATTTTCAGTGTGATGGCCCGCTACGAATCCGCGCATGTACAGTCTGCCAGCTGCTTTTGAAACAGGTTTCGCGGTCAATCTTCCGTGACGCGCGGCGTCAACAGGCCGAGTTCCTCGAGATCGATGTCGGTCAGCGGATCCTCGTCCTCGGTCAGCGCATCCGGGTCGGCCGGCGGCTGCGGAATGGAGAAATTAGACGGCATGCGGCCCGAAAGCAGGCCGGCGCCCTTCAATTCTTCCATGCCGGGAAGATCACGGATTTCCTCGAGCGCGAAATGGTCGAGGAAGGTTTCGGTGGTGCCGTAGGTGACCGGACGGCCGGGCGTCTTGCGGCGGCCGCGCATGCGCACCCATTCCGTCTCGAGCAGCGTGTCGAGCGTGCCTTTCGAGGTCTCGACACCGCGGATGTCCTCGATCTCGGCGCGCGTCACCGGCTGGTGATAAGCGATGATCGCCAGCACTTCGAGCGCCGCCCGCGACAGTTTGCGCTGCTGCACCGTATCGCGGCTCATCAGGAAGGCCAGGTCGCCGGCGGTGCGGAACGCCCAGCCATCGCCGACGCGCACCAGATTGACGCCGCGCCGGGCGTAGATCTGCTGCAGCTCGGTCATCGCGAGGGCGACATTGATGCCGTCGGGAAGGCGCGCGGCAAGCTGCTTTTCGCTGACGGGTTCGGCGCTGGCGAACACGATCGCCTCGGCCATACGCACGGCCTCCGCCATATGCAGCCGCTCGGCCGGATTCTGGACCTGCTCGGCGCCCTCTTCGGCAACAAGCTCCTGCTCCGGCTCATCTTCGACCTTGAACGGGATCACGGAAGCATTGGCGCGTTCGCTCATGTTGCCACCTCGACTGCCTTGATCGGTTGCACCCGGCCGCGCAGATAGATCGGTGCGAACGTCTGATCCTGACGAACGTCCATCGTGCCGTCACGCACCAGTTCCAATGTTGCCGCAAAGGAACTGGCGATCGCCGTGCGCCTTTCCTCGGGGCTGGTCATGTACACGATCAGGAAACTTTCCAGCGTCGTCCAGTCGCTAACAGCCCCGACCAGGCGGGTCAGGACGTCGCGCGCGTCCTTGAGCGACCAGACGCCACGCCTGGCGATCGTCACATTGTTGATTGCCTGCTTCTGCCGCTGCTGGGCATAGGCGGTCAAGAGATCGTAGAGCGACGCCGAATAGGCGTTGCGCTTCTCGATGATGACCATTTCGGGCATGCCGCGCGCGAACACGTCGCGGCCGAGCCGGTTGCGGTTGACCAGGCGCGCCGCAGCGTCGCGCATGGCTTCCAGGCGCTTCAGCCGGAACTGCAGCACCGCTGCCAGCTCTTCGCCGCTTTCGCCCTCTTCGCCCGGTTGCTTAGGGATCAACAGCTTCGACTTGAGGAAGGCGAGCCATGCCGCCATCACCAGATAGTCGGCGGCAAGCTCCAGCCGCAGCGTCCTCGCCGTCTCGACAAAGGCCAGATACTGCTCGACCAGCGCCAGGATCGAGATGCGCGCCAGATCGACCTTCTGGGTGCGGGCAAGGTGCAGGAGAAGGTCGAGCGGACCTTCGAAGCCGGCCACGTCGACGACCAGCGACGGGTCGCCCGTCAGCCGTGAATCGTCGTTCTCGGCCCACAGGCGGTCCATCGGTGCGGCCTTCGCGGCCTTGCCTTCCAATGTTTCCGCCACTGCCCCGTCACTTCCTTTCAGCTAGGCCACCGCATCGAAATAGGTGGCGAATTCGGCGCGTATCTCGGTTTCTTCGGCCGCGTCGCGTTTCTCTATATAGGTCATCGCGCGCTTTGCACGCTCAAGCGACTTGCCCTCAAGCCCCTTGGTCCGCGACGCGATGCCCGCCATCTCCTCGAAAACGCCGTTGCAGTGAAGGACCAGATCGCAGCCCGCCGCAAGGATCGAGGCCGCCTTTGTCGGGAAATCCCCAGAAAGTGCCTTCATCGAGGTGTCGTCGCTCATCAGGAGCCCATCAAAGCCGATCTCGCGGCGGATGATCTCGTCGATGACCTTGCCGGACGTCGTCGCCGGGTTGTTGGGATCGATGGCGCTGTAGACGACATGCGCCGTCATCGCCATCGGCAGATGGTTGAGCTCCCGGAACGGAGCAAAGTCGTGCCGCTGCAGATCACCGAGCGAGGCGTTGACGACGGGCAGCTCGAAATGGGTGTCGGCGAAGGCCCTGCCATGGCCCGGAATATGTTTCATGACCGGCAGCACGCCGCCCGACATCAAGCCTTCGGCAGCGGCGCGGCCGAGTTCGATGACCGGACGCGGCTCCTTGCCGTAGGCGCGCGCGCCGATGACGTCGCTGGCGCCCTCGATCGGCACGTCCAGCACCGGCAGGCAATCCGCCGTGATGCCGTAGCGCAGCAAGTCGAAGGCGTGCAGGCGCGCCAACAGCCAGGCCGCGCGGGCACCGGCGTCATGATCGTCGCGCCACAACGCGCCAAGCGCGCCGCCCGCTGGATAGTTCGGCGCCAGCGGCGGCCGCAGGCGCTGCACCCGGCCACCCTCCTGGTCGATGAACACCAGCGCATCGGGACGCCCGATGCAGTCGCGCATCTCGGCGACCAGGTCGCGGATCTGCTCGGTCTCGCCGATGTTGCGGGCAAACAGGATGAAGGCCCACGGGCATTCATTGCGATAGAAATTGATTTCTTCGCGGGTGAGCGATTTCCCGGCACAGCCGAGGATCATGGATTTTGATTCGGTCATGCCTGGAGTCTAGGACTTCGCGCGACGAAAGGGAATCGTCCCGGGATCACCGCCGCCCGGCGCCAGAACGGCTTCCACATGAAAAAGCCGGCGCGGTATAAGACCGCGCCGGCTTGATTGGTTGACCGGTGACTAGAGCGGGTCACCGTTTCACGGAAACGGCAAACCGCTCTAACTCTTGGTTTTGACGCAATTCCGAACGGAAAATCGCTTCACGCTTTTCCTGGAATTGCTCTAGCGCGACACGAAGCAGTTGCCGCCGGCAGCCTTGTAGTTGGTGCACAGGTTGATGGCATCGTTGCGCGACTGAGCCACGACGCGAACGCGGTAGAACGTACCCTTGCCGGCGATCTCGGCCTTGACGATGTTGGCTTTGCGGCCGGAAAGCACGCTGGCGTAACGACGCTGCAGATCCTGGTAACTCGACTGGGCGCTTTCCACCGTCGGCTGCGAAGCAACCTGCATCGACCACGAACCGCCACCGGTTGCCGTCGTTGCCGGATCGATGGAGGCGACCTGATCGGGCTTGACCTCGCCGACGACGTCGACCGGCTGGTCTGACGGACGCTGTGGCGCGATCGCAACCTTGGCCGGAGTATTGGCTGACTGGGCCTTTTCCGGTTTGGCTGCCGGCTTGAGGGCCGGCGCGTCGTCCGACTGTGCGGCGACGGGCGCCACGGTGCCGGTCTGGTCGGCATCGGACTGGGCCGCAGGGGCGACATGCTGCGGCGCCGGATCGGCCGGTTCGGTGACGGCCACCTGCGGTGCGGCCGGTGCCGGGTCCTCGCGCGGCACCAGCGAGCCGTCCGACTTGACGACCATGGTCCTCACCTTGCGCGGCGCAACGGCGACGACATCGGCGTTGGTGCCCTTCTCGGCATCCTGCAGCACCTGCGCGATGCGATCCTCGGACTTGGGTGCCGGCGCTACGTTGTCGGCTGGCGCCGCATCGCCGGTCGGCGCTGCATTGGCAGTCGCCAGCGCCGCATTGGCGGTCGCCGGCGCGGCATTGGCGGTCGTCTGCGCGGCGTTGTTGTCGCCCGTTTCGCCGGCGGCAGCGTTCTGGTCAGCCGCAGCGTTCTGGTCGGGGGAAAGATCGACGGCGCGTGCCGGGTCCTTCGCCTGCACATCCACCGGTTCCTCGACGTCGGTGACAAGCTTCTGCTGAACCGGCTCGGCCGGTTTCGCGCCCTTGACCACCGCGTCATAGACCTTGTTGTCCTGGTTCGGCACCACGGTGCCGCCCGGATTCTCAGGCTTGACCTTGATCGGCGAATTGTCGGCCTTGACGATCACCGGAGCTTCGCTCCCGCCCTTGCCACCCAAAGACAGCGCAAAGGCTCCAAGGCCGCCTGCAACCGCCACCGCACCGACAATCGCCGCGATGAACAGGCCGCGACGCCCCGACGACTTGGCCGCCTCGCGTTCGCCCAGACCCGGAACGGACATCGCCTCGTCGAGTTCCGGATCGTAGTCGAGTTCGTCGACGGTGAAATCGTCCGCCTGCGAAACCGGCTGGCTGCCTGGCAGGCTGTCGAGGTCGAAGCCGTCAGCGGCATCGGCATAGCTTGCGGTCGTCGCCGCACGGGCCGGCATTTCCGCCGGTCGCGCCGCATAGGTCCGCGCTTCCGGCTGATAGGCCGGTTTGGGCTCTTCATAGGCCGGATTGAGGCCACCAGGGTTGAAACCGGCGTTGTAGGATTCATCGGCATACGAAGCGCTGCCAGCGGAGGCCGGCGCCACCTCGACCGAATTCATCTCGGTCAAAAGGCTGGCGAACTCAGCATCGAGATCGTCATAGCCGGCCGTCGTCGGCGCATCTTCCTCGAAGTGCAGCTCCGGAATGTCGAGATCGTCAGCCAGCGCCACGACGCGCTCGGGCACATCGACCGTTTCGACATCGGGCATCTCGTCGTAGCGCGGGGACTGCGGCGCCGGCGGTGCCGAGACTGGGGTTGTGTAGGCAGCAGCCGCAGCCGGTTCGGCCGCACGGTAGGACGGCACAGATGCCACCGCTGGGGCCGCTTCCGGTGTGGCGGTCCTGGCCGCCATCGAAGCGGACGGCTGCGCGGCAAACGCCGGCGGCTGGGGAACCGGCGTCACGCGGCTCCACGAGCGGGCTGGCTCCGTCGGCGTGGAACGTTCCGCCAGCCAATCGAGAGAATCATCCCGATCCTGCGGGGAAGCGGTCCCCTCACGTGGATCGAGGCTGTTGGCCAAGGCGGCGTCGAATGCATCATTGTCGAAATCAACGTCGACCTCGGCGGCATCCGAGCCGTGATCCCCGAGTTCATCGAACAGCATATCGTCGAGATCGACATCGGCGGCCTGGGCGGCATGCGCCTCTTCGGACGCCGACTCATCGAGATCCCAGTCGAGGTCGCCAGCAAGGTCGGCGGGCTCGTCGGCAACCGTCTCTGGTGCGGCAGCAGGCTGGGCGGGAGCAGCGGAAGGCTGGGCCTGGGCCACAAAGGGTTGAGCCATGACGGGCTCTTCCTTGGCCGCCGGAGCCGTGCGCTGGGTCATGGCACCCAGCAGCGCGTTCAACTCGTCTTCCAGGCTTCGTTCATTGGCGGCAGGGGCCGTCACGGTTGCGGCGGGCGCCACCAGCCAGGCGGGAGTGGCCGCGGCCTCGGCAACGACGGGCTCTTCGGCAGGCTCGGCAACGCCATCGTCCAAGCTCGGATCGAATGCATCATCCGGCCCGGCTTCAGGGCTTGAAAATTCGCCAGTATCCACGGCATCGGCGCGCACTTCGTCTGCTTCCGCCTGATCGAAGGCCGCCGGCTCGTCCGCTGGAACGTCAAAATCCACATCGACATCGGCAATGGCGTCGTCGAAACGGCCCTCGAAATCCTCGTCGGAAATCGCCTGGTCCTGGCCGGCCGCCACCGGCTCTGGGTATTCCACCGTGGTCGCAGCCGCATGACGCTGATCCACCGGATGGCCGTCGAGCATCAATTCGTCTTCGAGCGAAATCGCGGCTTCGTCGTCAAACTCAGGATGGGAGGCTGCCTCGACAACCGGCACTTCGGCAACCGCGTGCTGGGTCCCGGCGACTTCGTCCTCGATGCGGAAATCCTGATCGAGCGACGCGGCAAGCTCGTCCTCCATCGGCACATCGTCTTCGAAGGGCGAAACGTCTTCGAGCGAACTGGCGACGGCATTATCGAAATCGGCGTCGAAGGCAGGTTCGACGGCTGGTGCGGCTTCGGCAGCGCTGGGGTTCCCATGGCTGGCGACGGACGCCTGCTCATCGGCAGCAGTGAAGTCCAGGTGGAAATCGTCGTCGAGCGAAAGCGCAAGATCATCGTCCGCGCGAAGATCGTCATCCGTCCCTTCATGAGCGGAAGCCGTTTCGAATGCCGGCTCATGAGCTTCGACACCCGGAGCGGCGTCGCTGTCGCCAGCGTCGAACTCGCCCATCAGTTCCTTTTCGAGGTCGATATCGAAGTCGCCCTCATCCGCCGGCTGACTGGCGACGTCGGCTTTCGGCTTGACCGGCTGGCGCGGGTCGAATCCCATGATCCTGGTCAGTTCCGCGAACGGATCATCGTCGGCGATGTCGTTGTTGTCGGCTACTCTCAGCTGGGTTCTGTCTGCCATTATTGTTCCCGAACTCGCACTCAGTCGGACGCCATGGACGTCGCGCAGGGTTGGCCCTTACCAGCGCAATGTGGGCAAAAGGTGACAGGTTTTTTAGTCAAACCTAACGCATTTCGGTAGGCGCGGCGGCTCCGATCAGCGTCAGGCCGGACGTCAGAACGTCCGAAACAGCCTGCACCAGCCCTAGTCTGGCATGCGTCAATTCTCGGTCGTTAACCTTAACAAAACGTAAGTCCGGATTATCTGTGCCACGGTTCCAGTGTCCGTGGAAATTGGAAGCGAGATCGTAGAGGTAGAATGCCAGCCTATGCGGCTCCAGCGCAAGCGCGGCGGACTCGATGAGACGCGGATATTCGGCGAGCTTGCGGATCAGGCCGATCTCGCCCTCATCGGTCAGCGACGTCACCGCCGCCACAAGGCTGTTGCGGTCGAAATTCGCCTCCCCCAACTGCTCGCTCGCCTGCCGGAACACCGAATGGCAGCGTGCCGAGGCGTACTGCACATAAAACACCGGATTGTCCTTGGACTGCTCGGTCACCTTGGCGAAGTCGAAATCGAGCGGCGCATCGTTCTTGCGGTAGAGCATCATGAAGCGGATCGGGTCGCGCCCGACTTCCTCCACCACTTCGCGCAACGTCACGAAATCGCCGGAGCGCTTCGACATGCGAACCGGCTCGCCATCGCGAAACAGCTTGACCAGGTTGCACAGCAGCACGGTGAGCTTGACGTCGTCGCCGGCAATTGCCCGCGCCAGTGCCTCCAGCCGCTTGACGTAGCCGCCATGGTCGGCGCCGAGCACATAGATCAGGTCGACGAACCCGCGATCGACCTTGTCCTTCAGGTAGGCGACGTCGGCGGCGAAATAGGTGAATGAGCCGTCGGACTTGACCAGAGCCCGATCCATGTCGTCGCCGACCGCGGTCGAGCGGAACAGCGTCTGCTCACGGTCTTCCCAGTCGTCCGGCTTCTCGCCCTTGGGCGGCGGCAGCTTGCCCTTGTAGATATGGCCCTTCAGCGTCAGGTCGTTGATCGCCGACCGGATCTTCCTGGCATTGTCGGCATGCAGCGTGCGCTCGGAGAAGAACACGTCGTGATGCACGTTGAGCAACGCCAGATCCTCGCGGATCATCGCCATCATCGCATCGATGGTCCGGTCCTTGACGATGGCCAGCGCCTCGTCATCCGGCATCTGCAGCAAGGAGCGTCCAAATTCCTTGACCAGGGCCTCGCCGACGGGGACGAGGTAGTCTCCGGGGTAGAGCCCTGGCGGAATCTCGCCGATGTCCTCGCCGAGCGCCTCGCTATAGCGCAGGAAGGCCGAGCGTCCGAGCACGTCGATCTGCGAGCCCGCATCGTTGATGACATATTCCTTGGTCACGTCGTAACCGGCGAAGGCCATGATATTGGCGAGCGCGTCACCGACAACCGCGCCCCGGCAATGGCCGACATGCATCGGCCCGGTCGGGTTGGCCGAGACATATTCGACATTGGTTTTCCGGCCGGCGCCGATCGTCGAGCGGCCATAGTTGCGCCCCTCGCCCAGAAGTGCCGACAGGTGGGCCTGCCAGAAGCCGTCCTTGAGCCGGAGGTTGACGAAGCCCGGACCGGCGACCTCGGCGGCGGCGACATCCACGTCATCCCGCAGCACCAGCGCCAGCCTGTCGGCCAGCACGCGCGGGTTCTGCCCCGTAGGTTTGGCCAGCACCATTGCAGCATTGGTCGCAAGGTCGCCATGGCTGGCGTCGCGCGGCGGCTCGACTGCGATGCGCGACAGATCGGGCGAAACGCCGTCTTTGTCTTTCAGATCAAGCGCTTCGACAGCCTTTATGACTCGCGCGGTGAAATCGGCGAAGATGTTCATGGGTATTGCTCTGGCGGCTTTATGGCGAATCCGGCTCGTTGGCCGGCAAAATCGAGCCCGCCCTAGCTCAAATCCGGGGTGCGGTCAAACAAACGCCGGTGTTCCTTCAGCGCGTAAGTGTCGGTCATCCCGGCCAGAAAGTCGGCCACGCTGCGGGCCTTGATGCGATCTTCAGCCCGGTCCAACCCCTCGCGCCAGCCATCCGGCATGGCGCGCGGGTCGGCGAAATAGACGTCGAACAGGTCCCTGACGATCTGCTCGGCATCGCCGCGCACCCGCATGACTTCCTTGTGGCGGTAGAGGTGCTTGTAGAGGAAAGCCTTCAGTTCCTTCTCGACCGCTGCCATCTCGGCGGAAAAGGTCACCATCGTCTCGCCCGCCGCCCTCACCGCATCGGCGCTCTGCGGCCTGACGCGCTCCAGATTGGCTGTCGTCGACATGATCACGTCCTCGACCATGGCGGTGATCTGCCGCCGCATCAGCTCATGGCCGGTGCGAACGTCATCGAGCCTTGGATAGCGCTCGCGTACACTCTTCAGGATCGTTCCCGGCAGCGAGACAGTCTTCAGCATGTCCAGCGTCAGCAGCCCTGACCTCAACCCGTCGTCGATATCGTGGTTGTTGTAGGCGATGTCGTCGGCGATCGCGGCACACTGCGCCTCGATGCCGGCGAACCGGTCAAGTTCGAGGTCCTGCAACTGCGAGTAATCGCGGATTGCCTGCGGCACGGCTCCTTTCAGGCCCTTGCCGCTGCCGTCGGTCAGCGGGCCATTGTGCTTGACCAGCCCTTCCAGCGTTTCCCAGGTCAGGTTCAGCCCGTCGAATTCAGCGTATCGCGCCTCAAGCCTGGTCACGATGCGCAGCGATTGCGCGTTGTGGTCGAAGCCGCCCCATTGGGCCATCTTCTCGTTCAGCGCGTCCTCGCCGGTGTGGCCGAAGGGCGTGTGGCCGAAATCATGCACCAGCGCCACCGCCTCGGCCAGATCCTCGTCGCCGCGCAGCGCCCGCGCCAGGGCACGCGCGATCTGCGCCACCTCGATCGAATGGGTCAGCCTCGTGCGGTAGTGGTCGCCTTCATGGGCGATGAAGACCTGCGTCTTGTGCTTCAGCCGCCGGAACGCCGTCGAATGGATGATGCGGTCGCGGTCGCGCTGGAACGGCGTGCGGGTCGGGCTCTCGACCTCGTCGAACAGCCGGCCGCGCGAGCGCGCCGGATCCGTGGCATAGGCCGCGCGCGGCCGATAGCCGAATCCGATGTCGCCCAACTCGTTGGTCATGGCTGATGCTGCCGCGGTTGACTTGATCTAGTTGACTTGGCCCCTCTCGCTTCATACCTATCATGTGAAACCGAAAGCAAGGTGACGCCCATGGGCGCTGATGCCAAGACTGCCATGAAAGTCGACATGACCGAGGCCGCCGCCAGGCGGATCGCCAAGATCGTTTCTGGCGAAACCGGCAAGACGGCGCTGCGCGTTTCCGTCGAAGGCGGCGGCTGCTCGGGTTTTTCCTACAAGTTCGACCTGGTCGACACGCGCAATGACGACGATGTCGCCATCGAGCGGGACGGCGCCACCGTGCTGATCGACGATTTGTCGCTGGTCTATATGGGCGGCTCGGTGATCGACTTCGTCGACGATCTGATGGGCCAATCCTTCCAGATCAAGAACCCGAACGCGGTCGCCTCCTGCGGCTGCGGCACCAGTTTCTCCATCTAGCGGCATTGCGATGCCTGCCATCGGCGCGGTCCGTCAGGTCGCGCTGTCGGCCGGACGCGACCTTGATTCGACGCTGGCCTTCTGGCGCGATGTGCTTGGTATGGGCGTTCACGCCCGCTACGATCCCCCGGGTATCGCCTTCATCATGGCGGGCGATGTGCGCCTGCTGTTCACCGACGGCGTTCCGGCCGGCACCGTCTATCTCGACATTGCCGGCCTCGAACCTTTCCATGCCCAGGCGAAGGCCGCGGGCGTTCCCTTCACCGCACCGCCGACGCTGGTGCATCACGATACCGAAGGCCAGTTCGGTCCAGCGGGAGAAAGCGAGTGGATGGCCTTTATAAAAGATCCTGCTGGCAATACGATCGGCCTCGTCGAACGCCATCCGCCGCAGGAAGAATAAGACCGTCATGAAAATCGTCACCTGGAATATCAACGGCGTTCGCGCCCGCATCGGCAACCTCACCCATTGGCTGACCGAGAGCGCGCCCGATATCGTTTGCCTGCAGGAGATCAAGACGGTCGACGACCAATTCCCGCGCGCCGAGATCGAGGCGCTGGGCTACAATGTCGAAACCCATGGCCAGAAAGGCTTCAATGGCGTGGCGCTGCTGTCGAAGCTGCGCTTCGACGAGGTCACCAAGGGCCTGCCCGGCGACGATGCCGACGAACAGGCGCGCTTCATCGAGGGCGTGTTCTCGACCGACAAGGGCGCCCTTCGGGTGGCCTCGCTCTATCTGCCGAACGGCAATCCGATCGATGACGAGAAGAAATTTCCCTACAAGCTGTCCTGGATGGCGCGGCTGGAGCGCTGGGCCGAAGAGCGCCTGAGGCTGGAAGAGGCGCTGGTGCTGGCTGGCGATTACAACGTCATTCCCGAGCCGATCGACGCGCGGTTTCCGGAGAACTGGCTGGGCGACGCGCTGTTCCAGCCGCAGACGCGGCAAGCGTTCCGGCGGCTGCTCAACCTCGGCTTCACCGAGGCCGTGCGCGCGGTTACCGATGCGCCGGACACCTATACGTTCTGGGATTACCAGGCCGGCGCCTGGCAGAAGAACAACGGCATCCGCATCGACCATCTGCTGCTGTCGCCGGAAGCCGCCAACCGATTCTCGTCGGCCTCGATCGAAAAACATGTGCGCGCCTGGGAAAAGCCGTCCGACCATGTGCCGGTGGCGATCGACCTCGCCTTGTTGCCGGCCTGACGGAGAAGCGCCCCCGGGCCAGATGCCGGGACACAGCCGAGCTGGACCTCATGTCGCCACATTCAGGCGCATGATGGGAGATCATCATGGCGGCTGGGGTTCCCATGAGCATTCGATTTCTTGTTTGTCCGATCGGCTTGGCATTTGCCACCGCCGCTATGGTGCCGGCTTTCGCCGCACCGGAATGTCTTGCCAATGGCAAATCCTATCCGGTCGGTCAGGTCGCCTGCCTGACCGTTGCCGACCAGAGCCATCTGGCTCGCTGTGAGATGGTGCTCAACAACACATCCTGGACGAAGGTCGGCGACAACTGCCCCGAAAACACCATGGCGCCACACCTGCACGTCACCCCGATCTCGACGCCCGCGCCAAGCATGGTGCCGACTGAACCCACCGAGAACTGATTTTCCCGTTGTCTGATCCCCCTTTGGGGAGATCACCCTTACTGTTCCGCGTTGGTGGTGCCCTTGGTCAGGATGTCGTCGGCGAGCGAGATCGCGGTGCGCCGGTCGGCTTCGCCGGCGGCGGCGAAGGCCTCTTCCTGCATGCCGCGGATCCAGGGCTGATCGGCCGGCGAGGCGCGTTCGAGCGCCGCCGTCATCATCGCCAGGCCGCGAACGATCTTGCCGCTCTGGAACAGCAGGTGGCCAAGCGTCGCCTGCGCACCGGCATGGCCCTTCTCGGCGGCAAGCTGGAACCAGCGCCCGGCCTGCTTGACGCTGGCCTTCACCCCGCCCTCGCCCTTCAGGAACATCTGCCCCATCTCGAACTGGGCGTTCGGATTGCGGTAGTTGGCGGCGGCGCGCATGTAATATTCCTGTGCCGCCACCTCGTTCTCGGTGACCGGGCTGCCAGGAATGCCTTTGCGCAGGTAATCGCCGAGCGCGACCAGCGCGTCGGAGACGTAGCTTTCCTCGGGCGAACCGGGCTCGACGTCCTGGTCGACGATCTCCGAGAAGAACTTGAACGCTTCATAGTCGTCGCGCGCCACGCCGTCGCCCTCGGCATACATGCGGGCAAGCTTCCAGGTGGCGCCGATCTGGCCGTTTTCGGCGGCGTATTTATAGGCCTCCGCGGCCTGTTCCTTGTGGCCGTTCTTGTAGGCGGAGAAGCCGAACTGGAACACCGCCCAGGGGCTAGATTGCGGCTTCACGCCGGTCTTGTCGTCGAACACCTTGTCGTCGAAGGCCAAAGCCTGGCCCACGGCGCCAAAGATCGCAAACGCGACCAGTGCCGGAAGGACAGATGACCTCAACAACTCTGGTGTTGACTTCAACAACTCAGATATCCGCATAGCAGTGTGTTTCTTTCGCACCGCCCGGATGGGTGACCGCGCCGTCGCGGGCGGAACCTACCGTCTGTGCGTATTTCCAAATCGCGCCCGACTGATAGTCGGTCGTGCGCGCCTTCCATGTCTTTGCCCGCGCCGCCAGTTCGGCCTCGGTCAGCGCCACTTCGATCGTGCCATTCACCGCGTCGATCGAGATCACGTCGCCATCCCGGATGAGACCGATCGGGCCGCCAACCGCCGCTTCGGGGCCGACATGGCCGATGCAGAAGCCGCGTGTCGCGCCCGAGAAGCGGCCGTCGGTGATCAGCGCCACCTTGCCGCCCATGCCCTGGCCATAGAGTGCTGCCGTCGTCGACAGCATCTCGCGCATGCCCGGCCCACCGCGCGGCCCTTCGTAGCGGATGACGAGAACCTCGCCTTCCCGGTAATTGCGATGCGTCACCGCCTCGAAACATTCCTCTTCCGAATCGAAGCAGCGCGCCGGGCCGGAGAATTTCAACTCCGTCATGCCCGCGACCTTCACGATCGCGCCTTCGGGGGCAAGGTTTCCCTTCAACCCCACGACACCGCCGGTTTGGGTAATGGGTCTGTTGGCCGGGCGGACCACATCCTGGTGTTCATTCCAGGAAACATGCTCCATATTTTCGGCCAAAGTGCGGCCAGTGACCGTCAGGCAATCGCCGTGCAGATAGCCATGGTCGAGCAGCGTCTTCATCAACAGCGGAATGCCGCCGGCCTCGAACATGTCCTTGGCGACATATTTGCCGCCAGGCTTGAGATCGGCGATGTAAGGCGTCTTCTCGAAAATCCTGGCCACGTCGAACAGGTCGAACTTTATCCCCGCTTCATGCGCGATCGCCGGCAGATGCAGGGCCGCATTGGTCGAGCCGCCGGTGGCCGAGACCACGGTCGCGGCATTCTCCAGCGCCTTCAACGTGACGATGTCGCGCGGCCGGATGTTTTTCGCGATCAGTTCCATGATTTTTTCGCCGGACGCGAAATTGAAGCGGTCGCGCATTTCATAAGGCGCGGGCGCTCCGCAGGAATAGGGCAGCGCCAGGCCGATCGCCTCGGCGACGGTCGCCATGGTGTTAGCGGTGAACTGGGCGCCGCAGGAGCCGGCCGAGGGACACGCGACCTGTTCGATCTCGAGCAGTTCGGCATCATCGATCGTACCGACCGAGTGCTGGCCGACAGCCTCGAACACGTCCTGCACGGTGATCTGCCGGCCGCGATAGCTGCCGGGCAGGATCGAGCCGCCATAGATGAAGATCGACGGCACGTTGAGGCGCACCATGGCCATCATCATGCCGGGCAACGACTTGTCGCAGCCGGCCAAGCCGACCAGCGCGTCGTAGCAATGGCCGCGCATGGTGAGTTCGACCGAATCTGCGATGACCTCGCGCGACACCAGCGACGATTTCATGCCCTGGTGGCCCATGGCGATGCCGTCGGTGACGGTGATGGTGCAGAATTCGCGCGGCGTGCCGTTTGCGGCGGCGACGCCCTTCTTGACCACTTGCGCTTGGCGCATCAGCGAGATGTTGCAAGGGGCCGCCTCGTTCCAGCAGGACGCGACGCCGACCAGCGGCTGCGCGATCTCGGCCGCGGACAGCCCCATGGCATAGAGATAGGAGCGATGCGGCGCACGCGCCGGACCGACGGTCACATAACGGCTAGGGAGCTTGGCCTTGGAAATGACTTTGGCGTCCATTCTCTTCCTTGCCCCATCTTCCCTGCAAATGGGGCGGTGCGGCCTCTCCCATCGCCGAGCCTTTTGGCGCGTGTCCCGAGACAAGATCGAGGTGCGCCGGGTTTATGGCGGGAAATGGGCAATTTCCTCGGCCCGGCTTCTAGCTCAGGGGTTGTTCAGAACGTGTTGCCAAAACGTCACAATCGCACGAGGCGGCAACGGTGTCGCCTATATGCAACGTAGCTTGGATACCAGGCGCACCGGCGATGCCGGCTCAAACGGAAAAGGCCGGGCAATGCCCGGCCTTTATGCCGTATTTCCGACGACTTAGAATTTGATCTTGACGCCGCCGGTAAGCGCTGCAACCAAATCGTTGCCGAAGTCGTAGCGGACGTCCGTACCAGCGACGTAGCCATTACTATCGGAGACTTCTCCAGAGTGACCGCTGGTCAGCACACCGAGAGCCCCGCCGAGCTTGAATTCGATATTCGGCTTCGGCGTATAGGCAACACCGCCGCCGAAAGTCCAAGTGTCCGTCTGGTCACCATAGCCACGCGAGGTGCCCCGATCCCATGCGATCTGGACCGCACCGCTCCACTGCTCGTTGAACTGGTGACCGATACCGCCACTAATTGTCCAGCCGTCGCGATACATCAGATCGAGCGAGGTTAGCCTAACAGGGCTTGGGGAAACCGATGTACAGGGTGCGACACCCTTGCTTGCCGTCGAGCAGATCGGAACACTTTGCAGCACGCTCCAGTTGACCCACTTGATCGAACCAAAAGCGAGCCAACCAGGAGCGATGCCGGACTGAAGCTTCAACTCCACCGAATCCGGCATCTTCGCCGAACCGTAAATGTCGGTCACCGCAGAAGAGCCGGGGGGCAGAAAAGCCGCGATCGGAGCCAGGGACGTCGTATCGAGCGTACCCGAAATATTGTCGAGCTTGACCTGGGAATTGTAAACCAGACTGGCACGCAAAGCGATATCGGGAATTTCGTAGGCAATACCGGCTCGCCATCCCCAACCGTCTGCCTTCAGATCGACGCGCCCGACGAAATTGGCGGGAACGGGGAAGGCGCCCGACAGGTCAGGAACACCGCCGATATAGCTTGTCTTAAAGCCATAGACTTCTTGATAAAAAGCGCCGCCGATAAAGCGCAGTTGGCCCTTGCCGACGTCCATCTTGTAGGAGCAGGTGCCGGAGTAATTGTTGCTCTTGATGCTGGTTTCGATATTGGAATATGAGCCGTTCCAAATGCCCGGATTCGAACTCGCGCCCCATGGCTGCGAGTAGTCAAGCAGGCAGTCCACCCCATGACCGAGTGAAGCCTTGACGCCGAAGTAGGGGACCCAATAGTCCTCGGTGTTGCGGGTCGAGCTGTTGCCGCTGAGCGGAGCCGGGTTTCCCGATGTGTCGACCGCGTTCTTTAGTTTGCGGTGCGGTGAGACATAGGTCGCGTCGGTGTCCACGGCAAACGGCGCCGGATCGAACAGCAGATCGATGTCGTAGCCGCCGCGCTCGATGCCACCGGCATGCGCTGAGTTGAGCGCCGTCCCGAGCAAAGCCAGTGAAAAGCACCCTGCCCCCAGCAGCGCTTTCAGACGCAAATTGTCCATGAATCTCTCCCCGAAATCGAGCACAACCCAAGCAAGAACCAATTTGCATGGGTTCCGCAACAACGATTTCAAGAGGCGTACATGTACGTATTTTTTTAGAGTTACGTTCCGACGCGCTGAACGTCCATGCGGTTAGGCTTGAGATACCCGTCTGCGCTCAAGGCATCCGCGAAACCCCGAAAAACGGCCAAAATACCTCGGGAACGCAGTCTCTGATGGCCAAATGCGCCCACTGTTACATTACGGCAACAATGCGGCAAAAACTTCCGTTTACGTCAAGATCACTCTAGTTAAGCAACTGCTTTTGGAACGACGGCGCAACCGAAAAAGAAAAGGCCGAGCAATGCCCGGCCTTTCCATCGCAGATAAAAATGGTTTTACCACTTGATAGCGTAACCGAGATTAACCGCGACGGCGTAGCCAGCTTTGACAGCCTGGTTGCCTGACACTCCCGGGATTTCGGCATACTGGGTTTCGGCCGCCGAGGTCAGATAGCTGAAGCCGACACCGCCCCGCAACTCGCCGCCCATCCCGTCCTTGTACGAGCCGCCGACGCCGAGCGTATAAGTGTCGCTGGTGAGATCCCAACCAGTTCCAACACCTTGGTCCCAAGTCAGGCTCACAATTCCGGAGAGACGATCCGTGAACGCGTGGCCAACGCCGCCGGTTATCGTCCACCCGTCTTTCCAATTATACGTATCGATCGTGTTGGTTATCGGAGAATTGACGATCAGCGCCTTCTGAACACTCCAATCCATCCATTTGGCGGAACCGAAAGCCAACCAGCCAGGCGCGATACCCGACTGGAGTTTAAATTCAACGCTCTGGGGCAGATTACCAGTACCAGTAGCAGGGGCGGCGGTTTCCAGGTTGTTGGCGGCAGCGAAATTGGCTTGTGTTAGCGCCGCTGCCGCTTGCTGGGCCAGTGCGGCGCCAAGCACGGGATTGCCACTTCCGAACGCGGCAATAGCTGCAGCCTGGAGTTGCTTTGCCTGCGCTCCCAGCAACGCCGCGGTCGGCACCGAAAGGCTGCCATCGGCGCCGTAGCTGGTTCCAGATCGGTACATCACTTGGGCGCGAAGAGCTATTTCTGGAATCTCGTACGCCACCCCAATACGGTAACCAAAGTCCTGCCCCGACAACTCAAGATTTGCATTTGGGAGCGCAACATTGAACGGAGGAAGCGTCCCCAGCGCGTTGACGCGGTTGTAGTCAAGAGTTTCCGCGAATCCGCCGCCGAGGAGCCAAAGATTGCCTCGCCCTAGATCGAATTTAACGCCGCATGTCAGCGCCTTTTCATTGGTAGTGAAGTCCTCGGCAAGCTTGCCGCTGACCTTCGGGAAGTCGTAAGTGGTCGAACCGCCATTGTTGTCGACCATCGTCCCCGCGCAACGGAAATTGTCAGTCAGGTTGAACTTCACAGCCGCCGACGGGATGACGTAGTCGTCCGTGTATTCGGTGCCGACAAGTGCCGGGTTTGGATTCTTGGTGAATTCACGATGCGGCGAAACATACGTCACGCCAGCGCGCATATTGAAATTGCCATCCTCGAAAAGAATATCGGTGTCAGCCGAGCCGCGCGAGAAGCCG
This sequence comes from Mesorhizobium sp. B1-1-7, assembly GCF_006442705.1. NCBI lineage: Bacteria > Pseudomonadati > Pseudomonadota > Alphaproteobacteria > Hyphomicrobiales > Phyllobacteriaceae > Mesorhizobium > Mesorhizobium sp. B1-1-7. Next base: position 148,575 of record NZ_VFWQ01000012.1, read on the forward strand.
CCGGCATGCGCCGTCCCGATCAAAGCCAGCGAAAAGCACCCCGCCCCCAGCAGTGCTTTCAAACGCAAAGTGTTCATGGATGTCCTCCCCCGAATAACCAGTGCATCAAGCTAGAACCAATTCGGGTTAACGGTGCAACAACGAATTCAGAGGCGTACATGTACATGTTCGCCAAACGCATTTTTGACAAAATGCGACGCAGCGCCAGAACGCTTAAAATCGCCTAGCGAAGCTTGTGGCGGCCCGAAAAGCGAGAGAAAACGACTAAAATGGCTCAAAAAATAGCCGTTTTTGAGGGGCTACCGCCCCATTGTTACATTATGGCAACAATGGGGCTAAAAGTTTCCGTTTACGTCAATATTAACGCAAGGGAATGCCCGTCTTCGAGGCAGGTGACGCATGGGAATCCCCTCCGGCGTCACGGCGAATCTTGCCTTTCAACCGGCGTCGCGGACCCTGGTCAGCGCCACCGAAAGCTTGTCCTGCGCATCGCGGTATTCGGCGAGCTTCTCGCGTTCGGCCTCGACGATCTCGGCCGGCGCGCTGGCGACGAATCTTTCGTTGGACAGCTTCTTGTGCAGGCGTGCGATCTCTTCGGTGACCTTGGCCAGTTCCTTCTGCAGTCGTGAGGCCTCGGCGGCGAGATCGATCAGGCTGCCGAGCGGCAGGCAGATCGTCGCCTCGTTGAGCACGATCTGCGCCGAGCCCTTGGGTGCGGCATCGGCGAGCGAGATGTCGCCGACACGCGCCAGGCGCTTGATCGCAGACTCTTCGCGCGCCAGCCGTTCACGCGTCACGGCGTTGGCGCCGACGACGACCAGCGGCGCTATTGCGCCCGGCGGCACGTTCATCTCCGAGCGTACCGAGCGGATGCCGGAGACGAGATCGACCAGCCAGTTGATGTCGGCGGCCGCGGCCGCGTCCTCGAAGTCCGGCGAAGGCCACGCCGCATGGCATAGCAGCGACTCACGCTCCTTGCCCTCGCCCGCCGTCTGCGCCCACAGCTCTTCCGTCATGAACGGCATCATCGGGTGCAAGAGCTTGTAGATCTCGTCGAGCACGAAGGCGACGCAGGCGCGGCTTTCGGCCTTGGCCGCCTCGTCCGTGCCCATGAACACCGGCTTCAGCAGTTCCAGGTACCAATCGCAGAACAGGTTCCAGACGAAGCGATAGGCAGCGCCCGCCGCCTCGTTGAAGCGGTATGAGGTGATGCCGTCGGTGACCTCGCGCGCCGCGCGCGTCAGCTCGGTCAGGATCCATCGGTTGACCGCCAGCTTGGCGTCGTTCAGCCAGAAATCGTCGTTGCGGGCGACTTCGTTCATCTCGGCGAAGCGGGTCGCGTTCCACAGCTTGGTGCCGAAATTGCGGTAGCCGGCGATGCGCGCCGGATCGAGCTTCACGTCGCGCCCCTGCGCCGCCATCACGGCCAGCGTGAAGCGCAGCGCATCGGCGCCATATTCGTCGATGAGGTCGAGCGGATCGACGACGTTGCCTTTCGACTTCGACATCTTCTGCCCGTTCTTGTCGCGCACCAGCGCGTGCATATAGACCGTGTGGAACGGCTCCTCATCCATGAAGTGCAGGCCCATCATCATCATGCGGGCGACCCAGAAGAAGATCAGGTCGAAGCCGGTCACCAGTACGTCGGTCTGGTAGTAGGTCTTCAGCTCCGGCGTCTGGTCCGGCCAGCCCAGCGTCGAGAATGGCCACAGCGCCGACGAGAACCAGGTGTCGAGCACGTCCTCGTCCCGGGTCAGGATCTCACCCGGCTTGTAGTTCTCGAGCTTGTCCTCGACCCAGGCCTTCCACGGCCCTTCCAGCGCCAGATAATATTCTATCGCCGCGCTCAAAGCCTCCTCTTCGGTCTTCTCGACGAAGACGCGCCCGTCCGGCCCGTACCATGCGGGTATCTGATGACCCCACCAAAGCTGGCGCGAGATGCACCAAGGTTCGATATTTTCCATCCACTGAAAGTACGTCTTCTCCCAGTTGCCCGGTATGATCTTGGTGCGGCCTTCGCGCACCGAGGCGATCGCCGGCTTGGCGAGTTCGGCAGCGTTTGCATACCACTGCTCGGTCAGGAACGGCTCGATCGGCACGCCGCCGCGATCGCCATGCGGCACGGCGTGGCGATGCGGCTCGACCTTGTCGAGGAAGCCGCCGGCCTCCATCAGTTCGACGATCTTCTTGCGCGCGGCGAAACGGTCGAGCCCGTCGAGTTCGTCCCAGACCGCCAGGCGTTCGGGCGTCATATCGAGGCCGGCGAGAAAATCCTCATTATCCTTGAGCTTGATGGCGGCTTCGACGGTCAGGATGTTGATCGCCGGCAGCTTGTGGCGCCTGCCGACCTCGAAATCGTTGAAATCATGCGCCGGCGTGATCTTGACCGCGCCCGAACCCTTTTCAGGGTCGGAATACTCGTCCGCCACGACAGGGATCTTTCTGCCGACGATCGGCAGCACCACGTTCTTGCCGACCAGATGCTGGAAGCGTTCATCATCCGGATGCACGGCGACCGCGGTGTCGCCCAGCATCGTCTCGGGGCGCGTCGTCGCCACGATGATGAAGGTTTTCGGGTTCTCCGGGTCGAACGCCACGCCCTCGATCGGATAACGGAAGTGCCAGAGATTGCCGTTGACCTCCTGCTGCTCCACCTCGAGATCGGAAATCGCGGTCAGCAGTTTCGGGTCCCAGTTCACAAGGCGCTTGTCCTTGTAGATCAGGCCCTCCTTGTAGAGCGTGACGAACACTTCGAGCACGGCCTTGGACAGGCCCTCGTCCATGGTGAAGCGTTCGCGCGACCAGTCGGCCGAGGCTCCGAGCCGCTTCAGCTGGTTGAAGATGGCGCCGCCGGATTCGGCCTTCCACTCCCACACTTTCTCGATGAACTGTTCGCGCGTCAGGTCGCGGCGGTGGATCTGCTTTTCCATCAGCTGGCGCTCGACCACCATCTGCGTGGCGATGCCGGCATGGTCCATGCCCGGCTGCCACAGCACGTTCTTGCCGCGCATGCGCTCGAAGCGCACCAAAATGTCCTGCAGCGTGTTGTTGAGCGCGTGGCCCATATGCAGCGAGCCGGTGACGTTGGGCGGCGGGATGACGATGGTGAAGGCCTCGGCGCCCTCCTCGGCGCCGGCGCCGGCGCGAAACGCGTCGGCCTCTTCCCACACCTTGGCGATCTTCGGCTCGACGGTCTTTGCGTCGTAGGTCTTTTCAAGCATGGGGAAACGGTCCGCGCTGTCGGGATTTGCTGGTTCGGTGTAAATCGGAAGGCCTCGGCCAAGTCAACCGCAAGGGCGGACCCGGTTCACCACAAGCAGATAGGCGCGGCCTTGTCCTTTTCAACGGAAGGTCGTGTGAGCGCCGCTCGCGCCTTGACCACCGGCATCACGGCAATACCGTGCCGGCGCTGCTGGAGATCGCATCGGCTTCAGGAAAGCGCCGATCGAGGGCGGCGCTTTGATTCCGGAATGGGCTGTGATCCTTACTGCGCCCCGCGCGCGACGCGCTCGATCTCCTCGCGCACCAGTCTTTCGACCAGCGTCGGCAGATTGTTGTCCAGCCAGTCCTGCAGCATCGGCCGCAGCATCTCTTCGGCCATCTCGTCGAATGTCTTCTTGCTGCGACTGGCAAACGCGTCGGACAGCTCACCGAAGGCAGCGGCCACCTGCCGGCCCGTGTGCTCGGAAAGGATTGCGGCGCGGACCGCGGGCGCTTCACTTGCCGCACGCACCTCGGAGGTGCCTGCCGGAGCACCGCTTGAAGAAGGCCGCTCGAAAGCAGGCTCCGCCACCGGTTCATCCGCTGGCGCCTCGGGTTGGCCAACCGGCTTGCGGACGCTCCTGTCCGGCATCGCCTTCGCCTGCTCGCCAACCGAGGCGATCTCGCGCCGCCAATCGGCGACGATGGCATCGCTCGTCGCACTGGCCTCGGGGACCTCAACCTGCGGGACCATTGGCGCATCCGTCCTGACGGCAGGCACCGGCTCCGCAGCGATCCTGGCGCTGACCTCGGCAAGCGTCATCGACGGCTTGACCGGGGCTGCATCGGTACGCGACACCGATTCCATGCGTGCGATCACCGGCTCGGGCGATGGCGCCCGCACTTCGCCAAGCGTGACCGGTACTTCCGCCAGCGCGGCCGGCTTCCTGACTTCGGGGGCGGCCTGCAACTCGGCGCGAAACGCGTCGACGTCGTTGGTTACCGCCGCGCCCGATGCCGGCTCCAGGTCCTGGCGCAGCTCATCGGCCTCGCCCGGCTTGCGGCCGTTGTCGCTATCCTCGATGATCCTCCTGATGGAAGCCAGTATCTCTTCCATGGAAGGTTCGCGCTGTGCGCTGCTTGCCGTCGCCATCGTCACATCCGCCGCCCTTGTGACCTCAGTAGTCTTCCGCTCCGGCAAAAAGCCGGATTCGAATCATGGCCACAGCGTAACCGACGGATCGCCGCACGAGAATCCCCAATCTGGGGACATGTGGGATTTCAACAGATTAGAGCAATTCCGCGAAAAGCGTGAAACGGCTTTCCCGGGAAAAGCGCATAGCGCTTTCCCGTGGGAATTGCGCCAAACAGGGAGATAGAGCGTGAAGCCGAAAAAGCGGGACAGTTTTTCGAAATATCCCGCTCAACCAAGAGGGTCGCAATGCGACCCGGCGGAGCCTAGAGCAATTCCCAAGGGAAAAGCGCCTAGCGCTTTTCCCTTGGGAATTGCGTAAAAACAAAGAGATAGAGCGGTTCGCCGTTTCCGTGAAACGGTGAAATTCTCTAGCGGCCGTCCGGGGTGCGCAGGCCGATCCACTTGTCCTTGACGGCGTTGTAGTGCTCCTCGGGCTTGTACTTCGCCACCTGCAAGGCGAGCCGGTCGATCGACAGGCGCCCCATGGCCGACAGGATGGCATAGCTCGCCACCACCACGTCGTGCTCGGAATTGGCCTGGTTGATCTTGGCGGTGATGACCGCAGCCTGCGCGTTCAGCACGTCGAGTGTCGTGCGCTGGCCGACATTGCGCTCTTCAATGACGCCATTCAGCGCCAGTTGCGCGGCGTCGATCACCTGCTTGTTGGCGGAGACGCTCTGCTGGGCGGCGGTGTATTGCGACCATGCCGTGGCGACGGCCTGACGCACCTGGTCGCGGCTGACGTCGACCTGGATACGGGCTTGGCCGAGCGATTCCTTGCTCTGCCGCACGAGCGCAGAGGTCCGGCCTCCCGAATAGATCGGAATGGTCAGCGTCGCGCCGATATTGGCCGAGGTCGAATTGCCGTTGGAGCCGGTGACGTCGGGAATGGATTTGCGATAATCTTGCGAAATGCCGGCCGAAGCCGACAGCTGCGGCAACAGCGCGCCCTCGGACGATTTCACCGAGAACGCGGCAGCGTCGACAAGATGCTGGGTGGCGAGAATGGCCGGATGTTCATTCGACCCGATGGCAATCGCCGCGTCGAGGCTCGACGGCAGCAGCCTGCCCAATGGCGAAGCCGGCTTCAACTTGCCCGGCTCGTCGCCGACCACCTGGTGATAGGTCGCGGCACTGGCCAACGCCTGCGCACGGGCGGCGCTGAGCGAGGCCACCGCCGAGGCACGCGACGCGTCGGCCTGGGCAACGTCGGTGCGCGTGCCCTCGCCAACCTCGAAGCGCGAGCGCGCCGCACGCGCCTGCTCGGTCAGGAACTGCAGGTTCTGTTCGGTCAGCACCGCGATCTGCCGGTCGCGAATCACGTCCATATAGGCCGTGGCCGCGCTGAACAGGGTGTTCTCCTCGGTGTTGCGCAGGCTTTCGACCGATGCCTTGACCTGGGATTCGGCCGCGGCCACGTTGTTCCTGGTCTGGAAGCCGTCGAACAGCGACTGGTTGATCTGAATGCCGTAGCTGCCGGACGTCAGCTTCGAGTTGCTGCCGCCATTTGCCCGGCGCGTGTTCGTATAATCGATGTTGGCCGAGCCCGTAACCGTCGGGCGCCAGCCCGACTTGGCGATGGCCACGCCTTCGTCGGTGACTCGCACGCCGGCGCGGGATGCATTCAGCGTGGAGTTGTACTGATAGGCCTTGGCGAGCGCGCCGGAGATGGTTTCCGCCGAGGCGGTCAGCGAAGAAAGCGCTGTCGCGGAGGCAAGGACAGCGGCAAAAAGGGTCTTGGATACAGACGGCACGGTATATCCCTCATTCGTTTTCCACGGGAACCGCGCCACGCCGGTTTCTCCCTGGAGCAACCGGCGTGGCGTGTTTCATGTTCCCCGTCGCTCAGCCCAAAGTGCCCCCAGTTTGGGATTTGCAACGATTGTTCAAATGCAAGCGACCATGACAAAGCCTCTGCTGCAAGGCCAAATCATTCAGAATTCAAAAGCATGCTCACGTTCGAACCCGGGTAGTGGCTTAATTGCCGCATTAAATGCCCTTCTCCCGGTTACAACCCCCCCGGCCTTGAAAAAGAGTCGCGCCACGCCGGAATTGCCCTGCCCTTCGACGGCGACCAGGCGTCCACCTTCGGCGAGCTGGTCGAGCAGCGATTCCGGCACTTTCTCGATGCTGCCGCCGATGAAGATGACGTTGTAGGGTGCCTTGGCCGCATGGCCCTGCGCCAGCGCCCCTTGGACCACGGTCACATTGCCGCAGCCCAGCGAGGAAAGCGTCGACCTGGCGGTTTCGGCCAGCGCCGGGTCGCTTTCGAGCGCCACCACCGACTTCGCCAGCCGAGACAGGAGGGCCGAGGCATAGCCGGTGCCGCAGCCGACATCGAGCGCCGAATCGGCAGCGCTGATTTCAGCCAGCTGCATCAGCTTGGCCAGCGGCGAGGCTTCCATCAGGTAGCGTGCGCCACCGGCCCCGGTGGCGATACGGATGTCTTCGTCGATATAGGCAAGCTCACGCTGGGCGGCGCCGACAAAATCCTCGCGTGGGACCGAAAGCATCGCGTCGAGCAGCGGCGCGCTGGTCACGTCGGTGGTGCGAACCTGACCATCGACCATCTTGACGCGGAGTTCGGAAAAATCAGCGTTCATGTCCCAACCAATCCGCTTGCCGCGCCAAACCGCGGTTCATTACGATCGGAACTTCAGGCCCCGGCGCTGGCGCGCGGGAGCCTGGGGCATTGGAGGCCTCGCCCGGAATCGAACCGGGGTGCAAGGATTTGCAGTCCTCTGCGTAACCACTCCGCCACGAGGCCTCATTGCTCCCGGCGTTCCACCCGGTTCCAATAGGTTGCGGCGAAAATGGCGTCAAGCGGCCACCACGCATTCCGCGCGGTTTCCTCTGCATGAATTTGCCTCTCCATATCGAGCATCGCGGCCACAATGGTCGCGACGCACATTAGCAACGCGTTAGGTATATCAGCAGATTGCGAGAAACTCCACGCCCCCGCCGCCGTTGAGGAACGAGGAGGACTGCGCCATGCGGCCGGCAATCCGGAACAATGGAACGAGCGCCTGGGACGGCTTGTCGCGATCAGCATGCGAGGAGCTGCTGCGTTACGCCATCGAGTGCATCGCAATAGAAGGCACCAGCCGGCTTTCGCCGCGTGATCGCGCGCGCCTCGCATCGGCCGCCGCTGTTCTCAAGGAAATCCGCGAGGACCTGGAAAGAAGCGCGGAGAGCAAACCGGATCCACGAAAATCCGGAACCCGAACAAAAGCATAGCTGACAGGCGATCGAGGGCGCGGCTGACGCCCGGCCGCTCAATCCGGCCGTCGCCGCCGCTCCCACCAGATGACGAAGCGGCGACGGTGGCGGCGCACCATGGCAAATTCATAGGAGAGCACCAGCAATCCGAGCGGCACCATCCAGAAGCCGAGAATCGGCAGGAAGCCGAGAATGCCGCCAATCGTCAAAAGCACGCCGATCGTGATTCTGAGCCCGCGCGATTGCGGCATGGTGAACTCGCGCCCGAACACCGAGATCTTTCGTGCCGGTATCCGGTTTTCGTCTGCTGCCGTCATCGCGAATGGCTGTCCCGTCTGTGCCTCGACAATACCTGTTTACGAAAGCCGCGACCACCATTTCGGTTCCGCGCCGATCGCCAAGACGGCTAATATGAGGGCGGCCGCCGCCGATTGCGAGAAACGCCTGAGCGAAAAAGTCTCGGAAAAATACGAAATGCTTCTTTGCAAAGCGGAAAAGGGTTTGCTATAGGCTGCGCCACTTGCTGAAGAGCCTCTGTTCCCCGGTAGCTCAGTGGTAGAGCAACCGGCTGTTAACCGGTTGGTCGCTGGTTCGAATCCGGCCCGGGGAGCCAACAATTCCAAGCACTTAGCTTATAGACTGCCCTTCGGTTCCTTCAGCCAAAACTCCATCTGGGCTACAAACTCGCGGCGCCGGCCGCGACCTCTGGGGCGTTTCTGCCGGTAGGGAATGCCATGGACGCCATGTCCGCCATCGGCAAGATTCTCAAGGAAGCTCGATCCAGGCTGCTCATCGTCGACCCTTATCTGGATGAGACGATTCTGACCGACTTCGCTCCAATGGGCGCCGAAGGCGTGAAGATCGATCTTTTATGCGACGGCGCCTCTGTGAAGGCCACACTGGCGCCGGCTGTTAGACGATGGTCAGCCCAATATGACGCCAAGCGCCCGATCAAGGCGCGAACCACGGGCGCCCGACTGCTGCATGATCGACTTATTATCGTCGATGACGCCAAGGTCTGGAATGTGAGTCAGTCATTCAAGGATCTGGCAGCGAGATCCCCAGCGTCGATAACAGTGGTGCCGGCCGAAGTCGCAGTGCTTAAGATTCCGGCCTACATCGACATGTGGAAGCCGCCGCTCCACTCTGAGCCCACCACCGTGAGCCAGCGGGCCATCTCTAGATGCGCGTAGTGCCATTCTCCCCACCACCAAAATGTCGTATCGGCGGCGGCCGATCGTCGCTTCGCCCTTGATCTGATCGACAGCCCACCTCAACGATTCCGACCAGTGCGCGAACAAACCCAGCCATATCGTTTGCCGTGATGGCTGCCTCGTCGGGACTTTGCCCAATGTGCTCGGCGGCTTTGCAACATGACAGCCGGATGAGATCGTAGTGTAAATCCCTTTCATCCTCTGGCAACGCCGCTAATTTCATGGCTCGGCGATGAATCAACCGCAGCAATTGTTCGAGAGCTGTTCCGACACTCATGCGCTTGCTCCGCATTGGTCGAGCGTCCCCGGCGCTACAGGCGCGCGTTGGTACGTCGTATACCAGTCCTCCGTGCGGAAGGCTGCATCAGAAGCCGTTAATATATCGTGTATTGCTAATATAAGACACTTCGCAAGAAGCCGCCCCCTGCCCTAGGCCCGAGCGGGCGCCCGGCGTCTCCTCGAAATGGTTCGTGTGCAGCGCCATGTCAGCAGCATGAAAAAGCCCGCCACCATTGGCAGCGGGCCTAAAGCCTGTACGCAAAGTCATCAACGGTAATAGTTACAACTGTATGCAAAATGCTCCACTAACACCTGAAGCAAACAGAGCCGCCCGCGCTGTCCTGAGGTGGTCAGTTCGCGACCTTGCCGAGAAAGCTGGTATCGCATTCACGACGGTTCATCGCTACGAACAGACCGGAAATGCGAGCGAGACCACGAAGGCAAAGATCGTCGCGGCGTACGCTACGCACAATGTTGACATCACGAATGGCGAAGGCACCGGAGCTAGGCTGCGGACGACATGACCATTTTCTATCACTTCACGTCGGCCGATGCTCTCTTCGGCATAGGGCTTCACGGGCTTATGGCACGTCCAGCCTTTCGCCATGACGCCTAGCGCTCTCAGCCAAGGATCATTTGAGCTAGTACAATCGTGAGAAGCATTGATGCCGGAACGGCGATGAGACAATACGCCTCAACGATCCTGTTTTGCCGCTTGTCCATTTGGGTGCCTCCTCGACCCGCACCTTGTCGCCGATCTCCGTTAGCGAGCGCCTATGTCCGAAGGCAGGCTCGTCGAGAAAGGCCCCCGCCTTTAACAGCTCTCGACGAGCCGTGCGCCGCTTTACCCCCGGACAGCACAACGCTCTCGCAGTCTGCTTCGAGCGTCAAGCGACTGTTCCGTTCGCATGTTCGTTCGCGCGATCAGGTTGCCCCAATGTCACATTCGGTGGACGCGTACGATCTTGCCAGATCTTGCCAGCCCGCCCTGCCGGTGGCCATCTTATCGTTTGAACGTCGGCTTCCAGTCGCTGTTGAGCTTCGCGTGTGGCTTTCGTAGTCAGGAACAGATGTGAAGAACACCGGCCGGCGATCACGGCCATCAGCTTCGCATGCCGAGCAGATGAACAATCCGGCAAGATCCTGATGCATTGACCCGTGATCCGGTCCGAGCCGGTCAATCGGCACTTGGATGTCGAGGCGGGTCGACCTGCAGCACATAGGGTGCTCACAGGTGACATAGACTGTTTCGCGGGCGGCCAGGGTGTCGGCGAGGGTCTTCTGAGGCAAGGCGATCTCCGTTGAAGGGTTCGCCGCAACGGGAGGATTATATTCCTGCTTCAGCCTCGCCTAGCACTACCTTGAGGTTGCGCGATAGAGTCCAAGGGTGTGAATTTGGACCCATCCGCGCAAAAGAATGACCAAAGCGGAGCGCTCCTTGCATTTTAGCTAAATTGGCTATGGAAGTGGTTCATGAATTTCCGAGCGGGGGCTCATGATCACAGACCTTTTCCTCACTGGCGTCGCAGCATTTTCAATGCTTGTCCCGCTCTACTTCATCCTCAAGTGAGGTGGAGCGGTCTGGTCTATTGCCTATCCCTGAAATCCAGCAGCTTGGCATGGCGCAGCTTCTCCTCGCCCTTCAGGAACCGCACCCGGCCGACTAGACCAGGTTTCAGCCATTCGGCCTTGTCGCTCTTGAGCCTTGCAGACGCCGGTCCGCCTATCTTGCCTTGGACGTGGTCCCAAAGGCGCTGCCGCTTGTCTGCCTTGGCCAGGCCCGCCTCATTGATGGTGATCGCCTCGCCATCGATGATGAAGTCTTCCGCCTCGATCGCCGCCGCTTCGCCTGCGAGCTGGATGTAGCGGCCCGTCCAGTCGTAGCCGTTCTTGGTGATCAGCCGGATGCCGTCTTTGTCCTTGATGACCTGGGTGCGGTAGCCATCAAACTTGATCTCGTGGAGCCAGTCATCGCCCTGCGGTGGCGTATCGACCAGTTCGGGCTCCATCGGATGGATAAACTTCAAACGCATGAAACTGACTCGCGAATCGCGACCCAATTAGGATGCGCTTAATTAGTTCCGGAAAATTTTAACGAATCGTTGACCGCGCTGTCCCATTCTAGGACGGCGCGGTCAAACCCCAACCGGGCTGCGCAGGCGGCTCCGGCACTCAAGCGCCCGCCCCCATGTCGGAGCCGCCACTGCACACCAAATTACCATCGATGGTTGAATCAACCGTTACCGCACGAGCTTTCCAGTGTGCGTTCCTGATCATTAGACTTTGACGGAACGGAGGGTTCCGGAACATTTTAGACGAACTGAAAGTTCGATGGGGATGACGAAGCTATCGGACCTCGGCCCGCCGACCCCCGGAAAGTTGCACGGCGGCGCAGACATCCGGAAGAGCAGCATAGCGGCAGCGACGCCACCTTCGTGGCGCCGCCATCATTGTCGAAATCAAGCCGCGATCCCGCCGCGGCCGGAATTCATGCCGCCCATCCAGGGGAGCGGAGCAAGCGGCTCTTGCAGGATTTTGACGGATCTTGCGAACCCAGCAACAGCATCGCGCGCGACCGACAGTGAAACCTGGCCGTCGTAAGCACGCTGGCAGGCCCGGAAGGCGGTTTCGAAAATCGGGCCCCGCCGCTCCCGTGGCCAATCATGCAAGAAATCGAAAGCGTCTTCGAGACATCCCAGTTCTTGAATGAACTGGCCATTGATTACCAATACCGGTTGATCGAACATCCTATCGCCCATCTAGACCTCCTTTCGGTTGAGCGAACCAGTTTGCTGAATCGGCTCGTCACGCGGCTGCGTGCTCAGGCGCCGCGAACACGCCACCATCTCCGCGTCTGGGCGGGACCGCGACATACGCGGGAACCGGCGGCGGATCATCATCGTCATCTCGCCAGGGATACCGCAGCCAGCTGCGCCTGGCTTTGTCGCGACGCCGATCTGAGGATCGGCCGCCGCTCTCCCGCGCCCTGGAAACCGGCGGCTTGCCTTCAATTTCGTCCAACTGGTTGAGAGCACGAAGGATATCGCCGACCTTCACGATGACGCCGTTTTCCAATTGACGTAAGGCAGGCCTGCCCGGAACCGCATGGACATCGGAAGCCCAGTAAGCGAGCAAAGCCCGTTTTGCGCCGATCGTCATCTCCTCTTTCAGCACGTCATCAGGTGTCTGCAGCGCAGCGTATTCAGCGGCGAGGTTTTTCGGTTCATGATAATCGTAAGCTTCGGATTTCATCTCCATTCTCCGCAATCTGTGCCTCCCGGCAGAGCCGGGAGGCAGACAACAAACTGGATTGCAGGGTCAAGCTACTTCGCGCTCCGGTTCTGCGTTCAGCTTGATGGCTTCCTTCTTGTCGGATTTCTTGAGGGGAAGCCCTTTGGCTTCGGAGCTGATCTCGATGCGCCGGGGCTTGAGTTCTTCGGGCACTTCGCGGACCAGGTCCACCGACAGCAGGCCATTCTGGAGATTGGCTGCCTTGACCTTGACGTGGTCTGCAAGTTTGAAAACCTGCTTGAAGTTGCCTATCGCCAGACCGCGATGGAGGATTTCCCGATTTTCCTGATCAGGTTTCCTCTGTCCGGTCACGGACAATTCGGGTCCGTTCTGCACAAGCTCTACTTCGTCGAGACCGAAGCCGGCGACAGCCATCGTAATGCGATAGTCATTGTCGCCATTCTTCTCGATGTTGTAAGGGGGCCAGTCCGAACGCACGCTGTTTTCGAGCATGTCGAAGAGTCGGTCGAAACCGACCGTCGTGCGGTAAAGGGGGGCATAATCAAAGCTTCTCATAGCCATATCCTCCGTGAAGCAACATGGGGTTATGAGGCCGCCGCAGCGTCGCCGCGACGCCATTTTGTCGAGCCGTAGCCTCGACGGAAAACGATCTGGGAATCGCGTTTTTTCCCTTCAAGAGGTCGTTGCGAAAATTTTTTCGGAACAGCACCAACGATCCTTCCCTGGCGGTACGAGACCGCTGCTATGAGAACTGTGTCGTAATCCTAGCGACTCCATGCGTGACGTTGCGAGTGCGTGGATCATGGGCCGGCCCGCCGTTACTCGATCGCATCACCCTCAACTCAAGTACAATGCTTGTACGCACCCCGCCGCCGGGTGATAGATGTGGCGATTCAGGGAGGAATCATGCGCAAGATCCTGGCATCGGCACTGCTACTCACAGCTGCATCGTTTGCAACGAATGCCCTGGCACTCGACAGCAGCGGCACGCCTGTCGTGGTCACGCCGCTGGCTTCGCGCACCACCACCGCATCCGGGCAGCCGATCACGCTGCCGCAGAAGAGCGTGCAGGTGCTGGTGTCGACCTATGACATCGCGCCGGGCGCGACCTTGCCGGTGCACCGGCACCCCTTCCCGCGCTACGCCTATGTCGAGGCCGGGACGCTGAAGGTCACCAATGTCGAGACCGGCAACAGCAACACCTACAAGACGGGCGATTTCATCATCGAAATGATCGGCCAATGGCATCAGGCCACCAACATCGGCGATGGCCCGGTCAAGCTGCTGGTGATCGATCAGGTCGAGGAAGGCGCCAAGAATACGGAATTGCGCCAGTAGCCAAGGCGATGCCTGTGCCCTGAAGGCGGGAACGCGAGCGCCGCCCGCCTTTCCGCGCGGTCGCCGACAGTCGGCTTGCCCCAAGCGCTTGACCCAGCGCTCAGCCCCAGGAGCCGACCATCTGTCGTGTCGTCGCGTTCAGCCGGTTGAAAGCGTTGATCAGGGCGATCTGGACAACGAGCGCGGCAAGCGCCTTTTCGTCATAGTGGCGGGCGGCTTCGTCCCAGACATCGTCCGGCACGGCGTCCGGGCGATCGGCGAGCCTTGTGCCGGCCTCCGCCAGCGCGAGGGCCGCGCGTTCGGCATCGGTGAAGTATGGCGTCTCCCGCCATGCCGCCAGCGCAAAGATGCGCTCGTCCTTCTCGCCGGCCTTCTTCAGTTCGCGCGCATGCATGTCGACGCATAGGCTGCAGGCATTGATCTGGCTGGCGCGCAGATGGATCAGCTTGCGCGTCACATAGGGCACGTCGGCCGCCTCGGTCGACTTGTCCAGCGCCAGCAACGCCTGCAGGGCGCCTGGGATAAGCATCACCGGGTTCTTGATTCTCGCTTGCATGGTCTTCTCCTTTGAAAACATGTTTTGGCAGGGCGTGTTTTGCCGAGCCCGGGAGCGGAGCCTCCGGCGCGAACTGTTGCGATCGGCAGCAGTGCCGACCGGTCTGGTCGATGAAAGCTCGGCCGTCAGCCTTGCTTCGCGGCCACCTGCTCCAGCCGTTCCAGAATACGCGGCCAGCCGCTTCCCATGCCGACATATCCGCGCCCGTCGGCGGGCCGGAACCCCGAATGCTCCATCCGCACCCGGGTCGCAGCACCCTCGGGCGTGAGCGACCAGGTCACCACGGTCTTCAGCCCGCTGTCGGATTCGCTTCCGTCGCCCCAGCTATAGGCAAGCAGGCGCGGCGCCTCGACTTTCAACACCACGCAGTTCGTCACCCCAGACCAGCCCGGCACCGGTGCTGCCCGGAAGGTGAAGCGATGCCCCTCCTGCGCCGCGAAATCGTTCTGCATGAGCCACTCGGCAACGAGTTCAGGCACGGTCAGTGCGCGCCATATCTTCTCCGCCGAATGCGGAATCAGCCGCTCGACGACGATCGATTTGGTTTGTGTCATGCCTCGTTCCTCCTTGCCGTGTTCGCGCTGCTCAGGCAAAATCAATAACTCACCAGCTATGAATTAACCCATAACCTCGCAGTTATACAACTGTCAAGCCGGCAAATGCCCGCCTGGTCCAAATGACGGCCTGCCGTTCACGCTTTCGCGCCGGCCGCCCGGGTGCTAGGGCTTTTCGCGACATCATGGACTGGATCATCCCTTGACCGCTGAAACTCGCCCACCGCTGATCGAAATCTGTGTCGAAGGCATCGATGGCCTGCTTGCCGCGCAGGCGGCCGGGGCCGACCGGGTCGAACTGTGCGCCAGCCTTGTCGAAGGCGGCATCACGCCGAGTCTCGGCACGGTGCGCGCGGCGCTGGACCAGGCCACCGTGCCGTTTCACGTCATGGTGCGGCCGCGCGGCGGCGATTTTCTCTACAGCGAGACCGAATACCGCTCGATGCTCGCCGATGTAGCAGCACTCCGCGACCTCGGCGTGCCCGGCGTCGTGTATGGCTGCCTGAACGCCGATGGCACCATCGATGAACGGCGCATGGGCGAATTGACCGAGGCAGCAGGTCCGCTGAACGTCACTTGTCACCGCGCCTTCGACATGACGCGCGATCCCAGCGAGGCGCTGGATGCGCTGATACGCTGCAAGGTCGGCCGCGTGCTGACCAGCGGCCAGCGCGACACCGCCATCGAAGGCCTGCCGTTGCTGGCGGATCTGGTGCGACAGGCCGGTGACCGGATCATCATCCTTGGTTGCGGCGGGCTCGATCTCGGCAACATCGCCGAGGTGCGCGCAAAGACCGGGCTGGCGGAAATGCATTTCGCCGCCCTCAAGGACGTGCCGAGCGCCATGCGCTACCGCAATCCAAGGGTTGGCATGGGCGGCTCCGATCTCGACCGTGAGTATCGCAACATTTTGACCGACACACCGCTGGTGGCGGCAACGATCGCGGCGGCCAAGGCATGACCTCCGCGATCAGCCGCATATCACAAGGCGACGAAGCCTCTATCCTCGCCCTCAACAACGAGCATGCCGCCGAACTGTCGTGGCTCGAAGCCGAGCGGCTGTCCTTCCTGCTCGGCGAAGCGTTTTACACCAGGCGCATCGGCGATCTCGAAGCCTTCATCATGACCTTCGACCAGGACGCCAGCTACGACAGCCCGAATTTTGTCTGGTTCCGCGAACGCTACGAACGCTTCGTCTATGTCGACCGTGTCGTGGTGGCCGCGCATGCGAGGGGCCGTGGCCACGCGCGCCTGCTTTATCAGGATCTGTTCGACCACGCCCGGCGCGCCGGCCACACGCTGGTCACCTGCGAGGTCAACAGCGACCCGCCCAACCCCGCCTCTGACGCCTTCCACGCCGCGCTCGGCTTCGCCGAAGTCGGCGACGCGGTGATCCATGGCGGCAAGAAGGCAGTGCGCTATTACGCGCGGAAATTGGCCGCGGCGGCCTAGCGGGTCAGGCCAGGACGGGTCAGCCCGGCAGCCCAACGACCTTCAAGGCCATGTCGCGCCGAACCATCTCCACGTCGGCCGGCATGACCTCGTTTCCCGGATCGGGCGTGATGGATTTGGTCGAAAGCAGATCGATCTTTGGACCACCCCGCTGTGCGAGGCTTGCCTTGAGAGCCGATATCTTGGCAAACGACTTCACGATGTTGGCCGCGACCACCGGGTTCCTGCGGGCTTCAGCCATGAGGATGTCGATGACCTTTTCGGGTAGGTCGGCATCCGGGTTCTTATGGTTCGAGAAGATCAGAATATCATCTCCCGCCTCGACGGCGCGCACAACCGCGCCACCGAACGAATAGCTCTTTTCCACGGCGTTCATTTGCAGGTCGTCCGAAAAGACGACGCCTTCGAAGCCAAGGTCTTTGCGCAGCAGGCCAGTAACGATCGCCGATGAGAGCGAGGCTGGCCCCACGGCTTCCCCCTTTTGCAGGGCGCGGTCGTAGAGATGGCCCACCATGACCGAGTCCGCGTAGCCCGCATTGATCAGTTTGCGAAACGGAATCAGTTCCTGGCTCGACCAGGTGCCGGATACGTCCGCCAGCCCCTTGTGGCTATCGGTCGAGCTCGAGCCGTGCCCGGGAAAATGCTTGAGCGTGGTTACGACACCCGCATCACGATGTGCCCTTACGAAGGCCGCGCCATATTGGGCGACGATTTCCGGGTTCGCGGAAAAGCTCCTGCCCAACTTCCCGATAATGGGATTGGCGGGATTCACATTCAGGTCCGCCACCGGACCGAAATTGAGGTTGAAGCCCCATTCGTGCAAATCCGTCGCGAGCCTGGAGTAGAGTTCGTACGCGCCGCGAGGCGAGAACTTGCTGGCGACATCGACGGCGGCCGGAACCTCGTGAAATCCGTTGCCAGCCGTCAATCTTGCAATTGCCCCTCCCTCCTCATCGACGGAAATGAAGGGCGGCAACTTCCGATTGGCGGCCAGAAACGCCGCGTTCATCGCCGCCACGTGCGTTCTGTCGCTGACGTTGTCAGAAAGATACATGATCCCCCCGATGCTGCCGTCGGCGATCTCTTGCCTGACCGCGACCACCGACGCCGCGTCGGCCGAGACTCCATTGAAGCCGACCAGGATCATCTGGCCAATCATCACGCGGAGACTCGAATCGTCGACCCTTCGCGAAGCGGCCGTCTTGGAGTCGGACGTCTTGGCATCGGCTTTCACCTGAGCCGCCTGCGGACCCGCGACGGCCACCGAAGTCATCAGCAGCGCCGAAAAAAACCCGGTTACCAGCTTGATGGAGAACACCCGTGAATCTCCCGTTTGACGGTTTCCCCGCAATCAATACGTCGAGGTCGCTAACCGACGGTTAACCATGACAGCTGCCGCGACCGAAACCGCAAGGTCAGTACCGTGCGGCCGTGTCGTAGACGCCGTCGGCCCTGACGACCATATCGGCCCGCCTGCCCGACACGATGCCCCGCTCCGTCTTTTGACTGTATGTGGGCAACGTCGCAGCGAACGTCTTGATCCAACAGCTTTTGCTTTTGCCGAACGGCACATAGGAGAAGGCGCGACAGGATTGATCCGATTTGCACATCAGCAGGCAGTCGTCATACGAGGATGCCCTGGCGGAGTAATTGTCGCCGCCCAAAAGGTCGGCCTTCACGAAGATTTCCCATTCGGCCCTGAATGTCGGAGCCTGGTCCCGTCTTTCGCTTTCAAAGAAATAGCCTGCCTGAGCACCCGACATTATCTGGGCGTAGGAAAATTCCGACTTGGGAAAACAACGGTTCTTTGCACTGTTGTAGGTGAAGAGTTTGCAGGAAAGGTTGGCGGCACAAGTCTGCGCGCACTGATCCAGCGACGCCGATTCAAGACCTTTCGAGTACAGGTCTCCACCATAAAAATCCACGTTCGAATATGTCGCCAGATACCAGTGCCGGGGCGGTGCCGGCGTTGTCGAAGGAATGTTGTATTGCGGCGACTGAAGCGAAGCCTGGCTCGCCGGTGGCGGCTGGCTGGATTGCTGTTCCCCTGTCTGCTGGCGTTGCCTTTCGCGCTCTTGCAGTTCGGCGAGCCTTGCCTCGGCGTATTTCCCATACACGGTATCGCCGTGCGCCTGGATAAAGGTCCGCAGAATTGCCGGACTTTCAAGGTTTTCGATCGCCGCCCATTCCGTCGCTGCCGGGTCGACCGGAATTGCAGCCGGGACCGTCACCGGCGGATCGTCCCCCTTTGGCTTTTCGACGAGGGAAACGGCCGACCGCGACTGAACCAGGAAAATATCTTCGCTGGGCAGCAACCCATAGGTGGTGGGCTCCTGGACGTTGTTGGTGGCCTTCAGCACATCATCCCTGATCTTCCTCAGCATCTTGTCGACATCGAGATCGGCCTGCGGGAGATATTTGAGCAACGCCTGACTGTAAGGGCTGTTGCGGCCCGATCCGTCGCTGGCGACGGTTCCGTCGCGCGCTGAATAGAAAACGATCGTGCTGCCCTTGGGTTCGATGGGCGACAACCCCCGTCCGATCGAACGCGTCGCGTCCGACAGGCGCATGCGGTTGGCGAAAGGGTTGTTTCGGCAAGCGTCGAGAAAGACCAGTCTCAGGGAGTGCGCCCGGCTTACCGCGTCCACCACCATATCGAGCGGCACGGTCTGAAAATTGACGTCCAGGTCGCTTTCCAGCTTGGCATCGGTCGGAAGCAGGAAATTGTGCTTGTCGACTTCGATGCCGTGCCCTGCGAAGAACACCACGGCCATATCGGCCTGAGCGGCGTCGTGCGAAAACGCACCAAGCGCCTGCCTCATCTGATCGAAGGTGACATCGGTCGCTTTTCGCACCGAAAACCCGACGCCCTCAAGGGCCGCGGCGACGTCGTCGGCATCGTTCTTCGGATTGGGGAGCAGGCCAACATGGTCATAATTCGAATTGCCGATGACCAGGGCCACCTTGTCGGCGGCCAATGACGGCAAGGCAAACAGGATGCACCACAGCATCAGCCCGAGAGCCGTTACAACCCTATGCATCCAACCGCCCCACCCAAAGCGCCAAATCCGCATGACGCCGAACCCCGGCCGCAACCGCTCAAGCATTTCAAGCGCGGTCTCGTAGCCAGCAGTTATGATAAGTATATTGCCAAAAGAAAGGCAACCTTGAGGTGGCTACCTGCTGGCGTGCCGGATACGCGGTCATCCGGCCAAGCAGAGTTGCAGTGGCAGGCGCGGCTATTGGAACAACGCCGCCGCGCTCATCAAGGTCATCCAGAAACCCCACACCAGCGGTATGCCGACCAGCAGCCAGGCGAGCGTCAGTTTGATCGAGTGCATCGTCATCACTCTCTTTACGCAGCAGCCCGTTCGGCCTTCATGTGGAAGCGCTGATTGACCGGCCGCATCATGAGGTTGAGCAGGAAGCCGACAACGAGCAGGCCGGCCATGATGTACATGGTGACCGTATAGGCATCGGCCTTCGCCACCCCGCTGTCGATCTGGTATTGCCTGATGTAATTCACCAGCACCGGCCCCAGCACGCCCGCCACCGACCATGCCGTCAAAAGACGACCGTGGATGGCGCCGACGTAGCGCACGCCGAAGACATCGCGCAGATAGGCGGGAATGGCGGCAAAGCCGCCGCCATACATGCTGAGGATGACGCCGTAGAACAGCACGAACAGGAACACGCTGCCCGACTGGCCGGTCCACGGCACCGCCGCGTAGAGGACGACGCCCAGCGCGAAGAACACCGCATAGGTCATCTTGCGGCCGATATAGTCGCTGGTCGTGGCCCAGAAGAAGCGGCCGAGCATGTTGAAGATCGACAGCAGCCCGACAAAACCGGCTGCGGCGGCAGCCGAGATGCGTCCTGGGAACATCTCCTGGCTCATGGCCGAGGCTTGGCCGAGGACACCGATGCCTGCCGTCACGTTGAGGCAGAGAACGCCCCACAGCAGCCAGAATTGCGGCGTCTTCAGCGCATCGTCGAGATGGACATTGGCACTCGTCACCATCGAATTTTGCGTTGCCGGCGGCACCCAGCCGGCGGGCCGCCAGCCTTCCGGCGGCACCCTGACGATGACGGCGCCGATCAGCATGAAGATGAAATAGACGACGCCCAGCACGACGAAGGTTTCGGCGACGCCGATGTGTTCGGGCGTCGAAAACAGCTTCATCAGATAGACCGACAGCGGCGAGGCGATGAAGGCGCCGCCGCCGAAACCCATGATCGCCATGCCGGTCGCCATGCCCGGCCGGTCGGGAAACCAGGTGATCAGCGTCTTGACCGGCGAGATGTAGCCAAGGCCGAGGCCAATGCCGCCGAGCACGCCGTAGCCGAGATAGATGATCCACAATTGGTGCAGGTAGACACCGAGCGCCGAGACGATGAAGCCGCCACCGAAGCAGCAGGCTGCCGCGACCATGGCCTTGCGTGGCCCGACGCGGTCCAGCCAGCCGCCGCCGAACGCGGCCGCGATGCCTAGGAACAGGATCGCGATCGAGAAAATCCAGCCGAGCCCGGTCAGCTTCCAGTCGTCGGGCGCCGAATCGGTGATGCCGATCAGCTTCGACATCGGCAGATTGAAGACGCTGAACGCATAGGCCTGGCCGATGCAAAGGTGGATGCAGAGTGCGGCCGGCGGCACCATCCATCGGCTGAAACCCGGCTCGGCGATCGTGTGTGAGCGATCAAGCCAGCCTGCGGCGCCTTCTGCGGTCGTCGTCGCCATTCCATCCTCCCAGATAGCCCCCGAACCATCCTCCCAGATGGTATTCCCGTGAACAAACTAGGCGGGCAAGAAGGCGGGGCAATAAGGAGTGCATGCCCATAAGACCAATGTCTAAGAAGACATGGATGCGTCGGCAATCAGACCACCGCGCAAAATTGGGTACATTAGAGACTATCAATTGATCATCTGCTCAGGTGAGCAGCGTGGCCTGAACGGCATTGGCAGCGATGACGATAGCATTCACCAGTTGCGGTTGAGCCATTCGCGCGCCGGCCGCTCGATGACGTAGTAGCTGCAGAGCGCGCAGGCAAAAACCCCGGCCAGCATCAGCCACGGGTCGCTGCCTTGTTCGTAGACGAATTTGTAGAATGGCTGCTGCCACAGATAGAGCGAATACGACCACAGGCCCAACGTCGCCATCGGCCAGGACGACAGCAATCCGGAAAAGAATTGGGCGCTGAAATCGAGCGCGTTGACGGCAATCGCCAGCAGCGGCACGGCGACCAGGTAATGGATCGGCGTCGGCACGGGATCCATGAACAGCAAAACCGCGCCGGCCGCAGCCGCCAGGGCGACATAGGGCCCCTTCAACATGGCCGGCAGCCTGCCATCGGCCTTGAGCAGGCAGATCGATGCCGACAGCAGGATCGATGCGATGTGCACATCGGTGCGCCAGTAGGTGCTCTCGTAGTCCAGTCTGAACACCCAGTAAGACACCGCCCCGTTCGCCATTGCGAGCAAGGCCAGCGCCAGCAGCAACGGTATGACGCGGTCGCGCCTGGCAACGGTGGCGCTGATCAGGGCCAGGATCACATAGGCATGCTCCTCGACGCAGAGCGACCAGATATGGTCCAGCGCACCGGCGCGTGTGACGAGAATTCCGGCGTAATTGTAGGTGAATGTCAGCGCCGTCAGCGCCGCCTTCCATTTGAAGGCGATGAACGTTCCCGACAGCGCGACCATGGCAACGGCAACGAACACCAGAAGTGCTGGATAGATGCGCGAGAAGCGGCGCTTGAAGAACTTCTTCAGAGGGTAGCGTTCGATGAACAGGATCTCGCCCATCAGCCGGCCGCTGAGCACGAAGAAAAATTCGACGCCCAGCACCCCGAGATTGATTCCGGGAACCGGAAAGAAATGCCCGATCAGCACCAGGGCGATCGACAGTCCGCGCCAGCCGTCGAGATAGGCCAGCCTGGTTCTGGTCGATCTGTCGGCGACCGATAGCGGCGGAGCCAGATGGGTGGCGGAAATTTCGGACATGCCGATCCCTTCGCGTTGGACATGCGAAAGGCACGGCGGTGCATGCTCCGAACCCGGCTCGCATTCCCGCCCAGGTCATATTGCAGTGCAAGATAAATTTGTGCAAGTGCGAGATTGCAGCCCGGGCAGTACCAGGAGAACTAGCTGGCCGTCATTGCTTCAAGCAAAGGCACTGCGCAGGAGTCGATTCCCTAGGGGAATTGGACCGCTAAGGGTCGCCGCATACGAAAAAGGGGCCGTCGCGGCCCCTCCCTTGTCCAAAACCGATGGTGTCAGGCGTTGGCTGCCGCCACCGCGCGTTTGGCCATCACCGAGATCAGATTGGCGCGATAGTCGGCGGAAGCGTGGATGTCGGTCATCAGGTTCTTGGCAGACACCTTCACACCATTGAGCGACGCGGCGTCGAAGCTCTTCGCCAGCGCCGCCTCGATCTCCTTCGAGCGGAAGACGCCGTCGTCGCCGGCGCCGGTGACGGCGACACTGACGCCATCCTTGCCCTTGGCCACGAACACGCCGACGATCGCGTAGCGCGAGGCCGGGTTGCGGAATTTTTCATAGGCGGCCTTCGCCGGTGCGGTGAAGGTGACCGCGGTGATGATCTCGCCATCCTTCAATGCGGTCTCGAACAGTCCCTTGAAGAACTTGTCGGCGGCTATCTCGCGCTTGTTGGTGACGATGGTGGCCCCCAGCGCCAGCAGCGCCGCGGGATAGTCGGCCGCCGGATCGTTGTTGGCGATCGAGCCGCCGATCGTGCCCCTGTGGCGTACCGCCGGGTCGCCGATCAGCGACGCCAGATGGGCAAGCGCCGGGCACGCCTTCTTCAGCTTCTCGTCATTGGCGACGTCGAAATGCGTCGTGGCAGCGCCGATGGTGACCGTCTTGCCCGACACCTTGACGCCTTGCAGCTCCGTGATGCGCGACAGATCGACGAGATCGGAAGGCGCCGCCAGCCGCGTCTTCATGGCCGGGATCAAGGTCATGCCGCCCGAGAGCAGCTTGGCGTCGTCCGTCTTGATCAGCTTGGCGGCTTCAGTGACCGAGGCGGCACGGTGGTAGTTGACTGCGTACATGGGATCCTCCTTGAGAGTGCTTAGTCAGTAGTGGGTAGTCGGTAGTGAATGATCAGCTGCCGTTGTTGATGAAGCGCTTCCCTATTCGCTACTCACTACTCCACACTCACTCCTTTCAGTGCTTCGTCGCGGCACGGATCGCTGCCCACACGGTGGACGGCGAAGCCGGCATGGCAATGTCGGGGATACCGATGGCATCGGTGATGGCGTTGATCACCGCCGGCGGCGAGCCTATGGCGCCGGCCTCGCCGCAGCCCTTGATGCCGAGCGGATTGCCCGGACACGGGGTGTTCGACGTCGAGACCTTGAAGGACGGCAGGTCGTCCGCGCGCGGCATGGTGTAGTCCATGTAGCTCGCCGTCAGCAGCTGCCCGCTGGCATCATAATGAGCGCCTTCCAGCAGCGCCTGGCCGACGCCCTGGGCGATGCCGCCATGCACCTGGCCCTCGACGATCATCGGGTTGATGATGTTGCCGAAATCGTCGGCGGCGACGAACTGGACGATCTCGGTCGTACCGGTTTCCGGATCGATCTCGACCTCGCAGATGTAGCAGCCCGCCGGGAAGGTGAAATTCGACGGATCGTAGAAGGCCGTTTCCTTCAGCCCGGGTTCCATTCCAGCCGGCAGATTGTGCGCGGTGTAGGCGGCAAGCGCCACCTGGAACCACGGCACGTTCTTGTCGGTGCCGGCGACCTTCAGCGCCCCGTTCTCGATGACGATGTCGCCTTCGTCGGCCTCGAGCAGATGCGCGGCGATCTTCTTGGCCTTGGCCTCCACCTTGTCGAGCGCCTTGGCGATCGCCGACATGCCGACCGCACCCGAGCGCGACCCGTAGGTGCCCATGCCCATCTGCACCTTGTCGGTATCGCCATGGACGATCGAAACCGAATCGATCGGCACGCCGAAACGCTCGTTGACCAATTGCGCGAACGTCGTCTCATGGCCCTGGCCATGGCTGTGCGAGCCGGTCAGCACCTCGATCGTGCCGACCGCGTTGACCCGCACTTCCGCCGACTCCCAAAGGCCGACCCCGGCGCCGAGCGAGCCGACCGCCGCGGACGGCGCGATGCCGCACGCCTCGATGTAGCAGCTCATGCCGATGCCGCGCAGCTTGCCCTGCTTTGCCGCTGCGGCCTTGCGCTTGGCAAAGCCGGCATAGTCGGAGGTCTTCATGGCCGCATCGAGCGACGCGCCATAGTCGCCGGCGTCATAGTTCATGATCACCGGGGTCTGGTGCGGAAAGACGGTGATGAAGTTCTTGCGCCGCAGCTCGGCCGGAGAGACGCCGAGTTCGCGCGCTGCTGCTTCCATGGTGCGTTCCAGGAGATAGGTAGCCTCCGGCCGCCCTGCCCCGCGATAAGCATCGACGGGTGCCGTGTTGGTGTAGACGGTGCGCACATTGGCATGGATGGCCGGGATATCGTACTGACCCGACAAAAGCGTCGCGTAGAGATAGGTCGGCACGCAGGACGAAAACAGCGACATGTAGGCGCCGAGATTGGCGATCGTGTCGACCTTGAAGCCGGTGATCCGGTTGTTCTTGTCGAACGCCATCTCGACGGTCGAGACATGGTCGCGGCCATGCGCGTCGGTGAGGAAGCTTTCGGTGCGGTCTGCGACCCATTTGACCGGCACGCCGGTCTTCTTCGACGCCCACAGGCAGACGATCTCTTCGGGATAGATGTAGATCTTGGAGCCGAAGCCGCCGCCGACATCGGGCGCGATCACCCGCAGCTTGTTTTCCGGCGCGACATTGTAGAAGGCGCTCATCACCAGCCGCGCGACATGCGGGTTCTGCGATGTCGTCCAGCAAGTGTAGTGATCCTCCGCCTTGTCGTAATGGCCGAGAGCCGCGCGCGGCTCCATGGCATTCGGCACCAGCCGGTTGTTGACGATCTTCATGCGGGTGACATGCGCCGCCGCCTTGATGGCGGCGTCGGTCGCCTTGGCATCGCCGATCTCCCAGTCGAAGATCAAATTGTTCTCAGCCTCGGCGTGGACCTGCGGCGCACCCTTTTCGAGCGCCTTGGTGGCGTCGACGACGGCCTTCAGTTCCTTGTAGGTGATCTCGACCGCCTCGGCCGCGTCACGCGCCTGGCCCTTGGTCTCGGCCACGACGATGACGACGGCGTCGCCGACATAGCGGACCTTGTCGACGGCCAGCGGCGACCATGCGCCCATCTTCATCGGCGAGCCGTCCTTGGAATGGATCATCCAGCCGCAGATGAGGTTGCCGATGCCGTCGGCCTTGAGTTCGTTGCCGGTTAGCACCCCGATGACGCCCGGCATGTCCTGCGCCTTCTTGACGTCGATCTTCTTGATCTGCGCATGCGCATGCGGGCTGCGCACGAACGCCGCATGCTTCATACCGGGAACCACCATGTCATCGACATAGCGGCCCGCGCCGGTGATGAAGCGCTTGTCTTCCTTGCGCGCCACGCGAGCGCCAACACCTTCAATGCCCATCAGAAATTCCCTCCCGAGATTGTAGGGGAGTAGGTGAGTAGGGCAGTACGGCAGTAGGGAAAATTGGCTCCGGTTCCCTACTGCCCTACTGCCTTACTGCCCTACTGCCTCGTTCACGCAGCTTGCTTCGCCTTGCCCTTGGCACCCTTCGACATCGTCTTCGATGCGGCAAGGATCGCCTTGACGATGTTGTGGTAGCCGGTGCATCGGCAGATATTGCCCTCCAGTTCGGCCCGCACCGTCGCCTCGTCGAGGCCTTCGGGATGGCGCTTGATCATGTCGGTTGCCGTCATGATCATGCCTGGCGTGCAGAAGCCGCATTGCAGGCCGTGATGTTCCTTGAACGCCGCCTGGACGGGATGCAGGTCGGCGCCATTGGCAAGACCTTCGATCGTCACCACGCTGGAGCCGGACGCCTGGACCGCGAGCATGGTGCAGGACTTGACCGCCTTGCCGTCGACATGCACGACGCAGGCGCCGCATTGCGACGTGTCGCAGCCGACATGCGTGCCGGTCAGGCCGAGATTCTCGCGCAGGAAGTGAACCAGCAGCGTTCGATCCTCGGCAGCGCCGCTGACCCGCTTGCCGTTCACCATCAACGAAACGTCCGACATGGTCCCTCCCTGGGTATCAACCTTGGTCATCACGCTGCCGACGCGCTGTGGCACTTCGGCCATGCGTCATTCGTACACCGCACAATGCACAAAAAACAGCGCGACGGAAAAGCCGGATCATTGTACTTTCGGTCATGGCCAGGGCCAAGGATGCATTCCCCTCACCCCATTGCCAAAACGCCGGTTGGAAGCAACAATGTCCTTCGACGCCCGCGCGCCGGAAGCTTGTAAAAACAGCAGCGCATAAAAACAGCGTCGGAGGAAATGCGGGAGAACGCCGCTGACGAGTTCACGGACGCGCTACGCATGCGGCTTGTCGGCGCTGACGACGGACGAGCCCAACATGGACGCATTTGCATGCGCGGTGGCCGCCGAGGCTGCCGCCATCGACGCTGGTTTTGCCCTGCTGTTCTTCTCCCAGAGCCTCGTCGAGGCCGACGCCCTGTCACGGGCACTTCTGACCCACGCACCGGGGCTCCACCATGCCGGCTGCTCGACCGCCGGCGAGATCACGCCGCAGGGCCTCGAGGACGGCCATGTGCTCGCCATGCTGCTGCCCTCGGCGGCGTTCACCGCCGTCAGCACCATGGTCGACGATCTGTCCTCGTCGGGCATGGACAGGATCACCAGCGAGGTTGAAGCCTTGAGGCGCAACCTGCGCGGCCGGGTCGGCGGCGAGCACACCAGGAACACGTTCGCGCTCTGCTTCATCGACGGGCTATCCTATGCCGAGGAGGCGGTCAGCTCCGCCATCCACTGGGGCCTTGACGACATCCCCCTGCTCGGCGGCTCGGCCGGCGACGATCTGAAGTTCGAGACGACACGCCTGATCTCGAACGGCAGGGTCAGCTCGGACAGCGCCATCATCGTGCTGATCGCCACGGAAATCCCTTTCCACGTCTTCAAGACCGACAATTTCGTTCCGACCGACGAAAAGCTGGTGGTGACGGCGTCCGATGCCGATCATCGCGTCGTGCGCGAGTTCAACGCCACCAATGCGGCCGAGGAATATGCCGCTTCCGTGGGTATTCTCCCGCAGGCCCTGACGCCGTTGAGCTTCGCCTCGCATCCGGTGGTGGTGAAGGTGGGCGGCGAATATTACTGCCGCTCGATCCAGAGAATGCATGCGGACGGCTCGCTGTCGTTCTTCTGCGCCATCGACGACGGCGTCGTGCTGTCGATCGCCCAGCCCAAGGACATGGTGGAATCGACACGTGCCGCCCTGCGCGAGGTCGAGGAGCGGCTGGGTGGCATCGACCTGATCCTCGGCTTCGACTGCGTGCTGCGCCGGTTGGATGCGCGCAACCGGCAGGTCTTTCGTGACATTTCGGAGCTTTATCGGATCAACAATGTCGTCGGCTTCGGCACCTATGGCGAGCAGTACCGGTCGATGCATCTGAACCAGACCTTCACTGGAATCGCTTTCGGCGACCGCCAGGCGGCAGAATAAGGCAGCCGGACAAAATGCCGCTCAGGAGCATAAACGACCTTGAAAAGCTGAAGAAGATCAACGCCGCCCTGGTCAGCCGCGTCGAGCGGTCGATGGACCAGCAAGGCAACGCCTTCTCGCTGTTCCAGACCGCGATTTCGCTGGAAAATCGCGTGCGCACGCGCACCGAAGAGCTGCATTCGACGCTGCGCCGACTGGAGCAATCCAACATCGACCTCAGCGCCGCCAAGGAAAATGCCGAGCTGGCGAACCTGTCCAAGACGAGGTTCCTCGCCGCCGCCAGCCACGACGTGCTGCAGCCGCTGAACGCGGCCCACCTCTCCGTCTCGGCGCTGGCCGAAGTGCAGACCAGCGACGAAGGCAGGAAGCTGGTGCGCCAGGTCGAGCGCTCGCTGGAAACGATGGAAGATCTGCTGCGCACCCTGCTCGACATCTCCAAGCTCGATGCCGGCGTGGTGCAGCCCGACATCGGCGACGTCAGCCTGGAGGCGTTGTTCTCCTCGCTGCGCTCGGACTTCCAGCCGGTGGCGGCACTCAAGCAGCTGTCGCTGAAATTCCGGCCGGTCAACGCCGTGGTCCGCTCCGACCGCACATTGCTGCGTCGCATCCTGCAGAACATCCTTTCCAATGCGCTGGGCTATACCCGTTCGGGTGGCGTCCTTGTCGGCACCAGGCATCGCGGCGACACCATCCGCATCGATGTCGCCGATACCGGCTGCGGCATTCCCGAGGACCAGCGCGAGGCGGTGTTCGAGGAGTTCCATCGCGGCACCTTGCCTGCCAATGCCGAGCTCAACGGCGGCGGTCTCGGGCTCGGGCTTGCCATCGTGCGTCGCATGGCCGGCGCGCTCGGGCACCCCGTGACATTCTCGTCGAAGGTAGGCCGCGGCACGATCTTCCACATCGATGTTCCTGTCGGCATCGGCGCCCCTGCCGACGCCATCGCCAGCGCCGCCAGTCTGGAGCGGCCGCGCGGCTACGGCCTGTTCGGCACCAAGGTGCTGCTGGTCGAAAACGACATCGAGGTGCTGGAGGCGATGACCTTCCTGCTCGAACGCTGGCAATGCCTGGTGCGGGCCGCGACGTCGACCGACGATGCGCTGAACATGCTTGGCGACACCGACTGGGTGCCAGACATCGTCATCGCCGACCAGCATCTCGACGGCGGCGATCTCGGCACCGCCACCATATCTGAGGTCCGCAACTATCTCGGCCGCGCCGTGCCCGCGCTGATCGTCACCGCCGACAATTCCGAGGAAATTGCCAAGGCCGCCCGCGCGGGCGGCATCGAGCTTATGCGCAAGCCGCTGAAACCGGCACAACTAAGGGCGCTGCTGGCACATTTGCTGGCCTGAGCTCCATAACGTGCGGTGAGGCTGATCCAAACGACCCGGACAGCCGAAACAGCGGCATACTCGACCTCGATGCCCTCGACCTTGACCTGCCCCCGGCGTCGCTGTCAGCGCCAGATTGCCCGGATCGGCCAGTTCGATGATGGCGAGGTCGCAGCGTGCATCGATGATCTCATGCGGAATTTCATCGCTGGCGAACTCGTTAACCTTGGGTCGTAAGCGTCGGACCTGGGCCACTTCAAACCTTGAGAACGCCCTTTCACCCGCTGGCCTGGAAACCGGCCGCGATAGCTGGCGTCCAGATGGCGGGTAGCGCGCCGCAACGCAGCCTCAGCTGCGGATGGCTAGCGAGGAAGCGAAGGACTCCTTGACGGCATAGGCTGCGCAGTCCGCGGCGCTGGAATAGCTTTCCGCGTTCGCAACGCCCGATCCAACCATTTGGTTACTATACGAATTCGCCAATGCTTGCCGGCCATCCCCCATGCGTGCTTCCCTTGGTTGATGCAATTTGAGGGATACAACCATGCGTTTTCTACTTGCTGCCATTGCCACGCTGTCGTTTGCCACCACTGCGGCTCTGGCTGATCCTGCTTCGGACTTCAAAAGAGCAGACCAAGGATTGAACCAGACCTTCAAGCAAATTCAGAAACGGCTTGCAGACGATTCCGGCGGCAAAGCGCGGCTTGTGAAAGCGCAGAGAACTTGGATCGCGTTCCGCAATGCCGAATGCACTTTCCAATCCAGTGGGGATGACGGCGGATCCGCCGCACCGATGGTTGCCGCTGCGTGCCAGGCTGAACTTACCAAGGATCGCAACAAGCAGTTGAAGGCCTACTTGAACTGCC
The DNA here is from genome assembly GCF_006442705.1 of Mesorhizobium sp. B1-1-7. Taxonomy (NCBI): domain Bacteria; kingdom Pseudomonadati; phylum Pseudomonadota; class Alphaproteobacteria; order Hyphomicrobiales; family Phyllobacteriaceae; genus Mesorhizobium; species Mesorhizobium sp. B1-1-7. Next base: position 178,634 of record NZ_VFWQ01000012.1, read on the forward strand.
AGGAGGGCGACCTGGCTTGCCCGGTGCCAGCAGAATAGCCGGGAGAAACAAAATGCCGACCTTCAAGATGAGATATCTGCTGATCGCGCTTGTGCCGCTGGCGGTTGCCGGCTGCGTCAGCACTGAAGACCAGCGAGCAGCAGACCAGGAAAAATGCGCTTCATACGGCTATCGACCGGGATCTAACAGTTTTGCCGATTGCATGAGGGATCAGGACGAGCAACGCGCCGACGACCAGCGCCGTACAATGAACGATCTGGAACGGCAGGACCGAAGAGATCGCAAGCGCAGGAATGATCTCCAATCCACCGCGAGTCCTAGTGTCATCGATAACAGGCCTCAGTACGACAAAGACGGCAATCCGAACTTCGACACCCAAGGCAATTATATCGGATGTCATGGCATTGGCTGTCAGGTCGACAATCCGGATGCTGACGATAATAACTAGGCTGCTACCTTCCACGCGACGGGCTGGTGGTAATTGCCCTCACGCCCGCCGCTCCTGATCTCTTGACGGCCAAAGTGCGCTGAATGCCGTCGGCGCGGAGCCCCAGGGTGCGGCGCCAAGCTCCCCATCCCGCTCCGCTTCGCGGATCGACCCTGCCCACAAGGGAGGGTAAAAGATCAAAACCCGGCCTGGTCGCGAAACAGCTCCGCATTGTCCAGCTTCGAAACCTCGATCACCGCTTGCGTGCGGCTATAGACATTGAGCTTGCGCAGGATCTCGGAGACATGCGCCTTGACCGTAGTCTCGCCGACCTGCAGCTCGTAGGCGATCTGCTTGTTGAGCAGACCCTGGCGCAGCATCTGCAGCACCCGCAACTGCTGCGGCGTCAGCTTGGACAGGCGCTGGACCATGTCGGCGCGGTCGCTGCTGTCGGCGTCCGCCGGCTGGCCCTCATAGGTTTGCGGCACATAGATGGCGCCGTCCATCACCGAGCGGATGGCAGCCGCCAGGTCGCTCTTGCGCGCCGATTTCGGAATGAAGCCTGCCGCACCATAGGACAAGGCCTCGGAGATGATCCTCGGCTCCTCATATCCCGACACGATCACCACCGGCAGGCGCGGATAGCGGGTCCTGAGCTGCAGCAGGCCGTCGAAGCCGTGCACGTCGGGCATTGAGAGATCGAGGAGCGCGAGGTCGAAAGGCTTGGCGTCGGCCAGGAGATCGAGCGCCTCGGTGATCGAGCGCGCCTCGACCGTATCGACTTCCGGATAAGCCATCTGAACGGCGCTGTGCAGCGCCTCGCGAAACAGCGGGTGGTCGTCGATGATGAGGAACCGGGCGCGATCATTGACTGCGGTCATCACATTCGTTCCGAAGCCCCCTATTCAGTTTCCAGCACAAGCTAATCCCACGAGCATGACCGGATTATTGCCAAATAGTCTACCGTTGATAGGCGGATTCTCATACAGGCACCGCGGCGCGCGTGCCCTGTGAAATGCGACGCCTTGCCCGGCCCCTGAATTCGGCCGAAGGTACCCGGCATCCGACGTCCAAGACAGAGACCACCATGACCGCTTTCGTTCTCCCCGTCCCGCCAACGCCTTCTGTCGCCGTCAGCGGGTCAACCGAGCGGTTCGCCGTGCGCCGCATCTTCTGCGTCGGCCGCAACTACGCGGCGCACGCGCGTGAATTCGGCAATGATGAGCGCGATCCGCCCTTCTTCTTCACCAAGCCGGCCGACGCGGTGGTCGATTCCGGTGTGACCATTCCCTACCCGCCGCTCACCGCCAACCTGCACCATGAGATCGAGCTGGTCGCCGCGATCGGCAGACCAGGCTTCCGCATCCCGCGTGAGCGGGCGCTGGATCATGTCTGGGGTTATGGCGTCGGCATCGACCTAACCCGCCGCGATTTGCAAGACGAGGCCAAGAAGGCGGCGCGGCCCTGGGACTGGTCGAAGGCATTCGACCGCTCGGCGCCCTGCGGCCCGCTAGTGCCGGCCCAGAAATCCGGCCACCCGCAAAAGGGCCGCATCTGGCTCGCGGTCGACGGCAAGGTCAGGCAGGACGCCGACCTCGCCGAGCTGATCTGGCCGATCGCCGACATCGTCTCGATCTGTAGCGAGGCGATGGGGCTCGAAGCCGGGGACCTGATCTTTACCGGCACGCCCGCTGGTGTCGGCGCGGTCAAGCCAGGCGAGACGATGACCGGCGGCGTCGACGGCATCGGCACGATCGAAGTCACCTTTGGCCAGCCCCAATTGTGAGCGATATAGCCATGAGCGAGTTCGTCCTGCACAATTACTATCGGTCCTCCACCTCCTATCGGGCGCGGATCGCGCTGGAGATGAAGGGGCTGAGCTATGACTATGTCCCGCACCATTTGCGCCATGGCGACCATCTGGAGCCCGCCTATCTCGCGGTCAATCCGCAGGGGCTGGTGCCGGCGCTGGTGCTGGGCGACGGGACGCTTTTGACGCAGTCGCTGGCGATCATCGAATATCTCGACGAGATCCAGCCCGAACCGCCGCTGCTGCCTGGGGACGCACTTGGCCGGGCGCGCGTGAGAATGCTGGCGCAGATGATCGCCTGCGACATCCACCCGGTGAACAATCTGCGCGTGCTGACCTCGCTGCGCACCCTGTTCGGCGCCGGCGACCAGGACATCACCAACTGGTTCCGCCACTGGGTGAATGAAGGTTTCCAGCCGCTTGAAAAGCTCCTGGCGTCGTCGCCGGAGACCGGAACATTCTGCCACGGCGAGACGCCGGGGCTCGCCGATATCTGCCTGGTTGCACAAATCGCCAGCAACGCCCGTTTCGGCGTGGACTTGGCGCCCTACCCGACAATCGCGCGCATCAACGCCGACTGCATGGCACTGCCGGCCTTCCAGAAGGCCGCGCCTGAGAACCAGATCGATGCCGAGTAGGCAATCCTCTATCACGTCCGACGGAATCGATTTCCGCTTGACCGGACAAGGAATCGGCTATCGTTTCCCGCAATGCATGCCGTCTTAGGGTGGAGTGACCAATGAAAGCCGTCGTCTTCGAGAAATTCGGCGAAGCGCCGACTATCCAGACCGTTCCCGATCCGAAACCGGCCGCCGATGGCGTCGTCATCAAGGTCGAGGCGACCGGGCTCTGCCGCAGCGACTGGCATGGCTGGATGGGCCATGACGCCGATATCCGCCTGCCGCATGTGCCGGGCCACGAACTGGCCGGCATCGTCGTCGCGGCAGGCAAGCATGTGACCCGCTGGAAGGCCGGCGAGCGCGTCACGGTGCCGTTCGCCGTCGGCTGCGGCCATTGCTTCGAATGCAATTCGGGCAATCACCAGGTCTGCGAACATCAATCGCAGCCCGGCTTCAACGCCTGGGGCTCCTTCGCCGAATATGTCGCCATCGAGCACGCCGACACCAACCTCGTGCGCCTGCCCGACGAGATGGAATTCGCCACCGCCGCCAGCCTCGGCTGCCGCTTCGTCACCTCATTCCGCGCCATCGTCGACCAGGGCCGGGTGACGCCGGGCGAATGGGTGGCGGTGCATGGCTGCGGCGGCGTGGGCCTGTCGGCGATCATGATCGCCAGTTCGATGGGCGCCAATGTCATCGCCATCGACCTCACCGACGAGAAGCTGGATTTCGCAAAGAAGATCGGTGCGGTGGCGACCATCAACGCATCCACGACGCCGAACGTGGTCAAGGCGGTCAAGCAGATCACCAATGGCGGCGCGCATATGTCGATGGACGCGCTCGGCCACCCGACCACCTCGTTCAACTCGATCGCCAATCTGCGCCGCCGCGGCCGCCACGTGCAGGTCGGGCTGATGCTTGGCGATCACGCCCGCCCGCAGGTGCCGATGGACAAGGTGATCGCCTTCGAACTCGAAATCCTCGGCAGCCACGGCATGCAGGCCTATCGGTACCCGGCGATGATGGAGATGATCCGCCACGGCAAGCTCAAGCCTGAACTGCTGGTCGGCAAAAAGATCAGCCTCGACGAAGCGCCCGCCGCCCTGATGGCAATGGGTGGCTTCGAGGGCATCGGCATCGGGGTGGTGACGAAGTTCTAAGTGCGGCCGTCGCTTTCCGAACTACCGCGCAAACTTCTTCGCCCCGAACACGCAGGCCACCACGCCTAGCGTGACGGCCACCATTAGCGGGCTGACCTGTTCGTGCAGCAGCGTCGCCGCCAGCGCAAGGCCGAAGAAGGGCTGCAGCAACTGCAACTGCCCGACGGCGGCGATGCCGCCTTGCGCCAGACCCCGATACCAGAAGACGAAGCCGATCAGCATGCTGAACAGCGAGACATAGGCGAGCCCGATCCAGGCGTGGGAGCCGACGGCGGCAAACGACGGCGGCAGGGTCGCCAAAGTCAGCACCAGCATGATCGGCAGCGACAGCGTCAGCGCCCAGCAGATCACCTGCCAGCCACCGAGCTTGCGCGACAGCGCGGCACCCTCGGCATAGCCCAGGCCGCAGACCACGATGGCGGCGAGCATCAAACCGTCGCCGACCGGCGAGGCCGTCACGCCCTGCATCAGCGCGAAACCCGCGACCAGCGCGCTGCCCACGCAGGAAAACAGCCAGAACGCCGCTCGTGGACGCTCACCGCCGCGCAGCACGCCGAAGATCGCGGTCGCCAGCGGCAGCAGGCCGACGAAGATGATCGAGTGGGCGGAGGTGACGTGCTTCAGCGCCAACGCGGTCAGCAGCGGAAAGCCGACCACCACGCCGAGTGCGACGATCACCAGCGACAGCAAATCCCCACGCTCCGGGCGCTTTTGCCGGAACAGGATCAGCATGGCCAGGCCAAGCAGCCCGGCAATCGCGGCCCGGGCCGATGTCAGGAATGTCGGATCGAAATCCACCACCGCCACACGCGTCGCCGGCAGCGAGCCGCTGAAGATCAGCACGCCGATAAATCCGTTCAGCCAGCCGCTCGCGATCTTGTCCATTCCAGGCTCCATGTCTTTCGCCCTCTATCGGGCAGACACCCATGGTGCAGCCAGAGACAATGGGGTACAATTTCACGAAACTGTAATGAACGATCGAGCAGTACAGATGGCTGAACCCGCTTTGGAACCGGACGGTGCACACGCCCTTGTCGCGACCATCCCTGTCGCGACCACCCTCGTCGAGACTGTCATGGCGACCATTCGCCAGCGTATCGCCGCGCGCAGCCTGACACCGGGAGCGCGACTGCCCTCGATCCGCGCCTTCGCCAAATCCATGCAGGTGTCGAAATCCACCGTGGTCGAGGCCTATGAGCGGCTCGCAGCCGAAGGCGCGATCCGCTCCCGGCCGGGCTCGGGCTTCTATGCCGCCGGCTCGCTGGCGCCGCTGTCACTGGCCGAGATCGGCCCGCGGCTCGATCGTGCCGTCGATCCGCTCTGGGTCTCGCGCCAGTCGTTGGAAGCCGGCGACGAGATCCTGAAACCCGGCTGCGGCTGGCTGCCGGCCTCCTGGATGCCCCAGTCCGCATTGCGTCGCGCACTGCGCACGGTGGCGCGTGCCGATGATGTTGCGCTCGCCGATTACGGCACGCCGCTCGGCTTGCCGCCATTGCGGCAATTGCTGGCGCGGCGCATGGCCGGGTATGGCATCGAAGTCTCGCCCGAACAGATCATGCTGACGGAATCGGGCACGCAGGCCATCGACCTGTTGTGCCGGTTCCTGATCGAGCCCGGCGATACGGTGCTGGTCGACGATCCCTGCTATTTCAATTTCCACGCTTTGCTGCGCGCCCACCGCGCCAAGGTGGTCAGCGTTCCCTACACGCCGTCGGGACCGGATATCGAACTGTTCGCGCAGGCGCTCGCCGAACACCGGCCGCGGCTCTACATCACCAATTCCGCCATCCACAACCCGACCAGCGCGATCCTGTCGCCGGTCACCGCACACCGGCTGCTGAAACTCGCCGATCAGTCGGACCTGACCATTGTCGAGGACGATATCTTCGCCGATTTCGAACATGCCCCCGCCCCCAGGCTGGCAGCCTTCGATGGTCTCAGCCGCGTTGTCCAGATCGGCAGCTTCTCCAAGACGCTGTCGGCCTCGGTCCGTTGCGGCTTCGTCGCCGCGCCTCGCGACTGGATTGAGGGCCTGACCGATCTCAAGATCGCCACGACTTTCGGTGGCGGACGGCTGGCGGCCGAACTGGTGCTGACGCTGCTGAAGGACGGCAGCTACCGCAAGCACATGGACTTGCTGCGCGCCAAGCTTGCGCGCGCCATGAGCGAGACCAGCACCCGCCTGAAGGCGATCGGCATCGCGCCCTGGATCGACCAGCCGGCCGGCCTGTTCCTGTGGTGCAGCCTGCCCGATGGCGTGGACGCGGCCGAAATCGCACGCCGTGCCCTGGCCGACAATGTCGTGCTGGCGCCCGGCAACGCGTTCAGCCTGTCCCAGACCGCCAGCCGTTTCCTCCGCTTCAATGTTGCCCAGTGCGAAGACAAGCGGATTTTCAAGGTGCTCGAGGCGGCGATGGCGCGCTGATCTCAGCGGCTCACGCAAACCTCCCGCACGCAGTCGCGCAACCAGCGCTGCGCCGGGTCGGCATCGAGGCGCGGATGCCAGAGCATCGATATGGTGACATCCACGATGGCGACCGGCAGCGGAAAACTATGCATGCCGGCGCGCGCACCAACCGTATGCCGCTCGGGCACGCTGGCGATCAGGTCCGAGCCGCGTGCCATGGCGAGCGCGGCCGAGAAACCCGACACCATGCATACGACCGTCCGCTGCAAACCAAGCGCGCTCAGGGCCTCGTCGATCGGCCCTCTCTCGCGGCCACGCCGCGAGACGCTGATGTGCCGGCCCGCCGCATAGCGCTCGGGCGTCACCGGGCCTTCGCCAAAGGGATGGCCGGCTCGAACAACACCGATGAAGCGGTCGCGAAACAGCGCCTGGATACGCACTTCGGGACCGGTTTCACCGGCGACGCCGATTTCCAAGTCGATCGCCGCTTCACGCAGCGACATCGCATCCTTGTCGGACTTCGGCGCGAAACGCAGCCGCACCCCTGGCGCATCGGCCTCGATGCGGGCGACGAGACGAGGCCCGAATTCTTCGACGAAGCCTTCGTTGGTGCGCAATGTGAAGACGCTGTCCAGGCTTGAGAGATCAAGCAGTTCGGCGGGGAGCAGCAGCGCCTCCGCTTCCTGGACGACAGGGCCGACCTGCCGCCGCAATTCTTCCGCGCGCGGCGTCGCCACCAAGCCGCGTCCGGCGCGAACCAGCAGGGGATCGCCTGTTGCCTCGCGCAGCCGTGCCAGTGTCCGGCTCATGGCCGAAGGGCTGAGACGCAAACGGCGCGCGGCGCGTGCCACGCTGCCTTCCGCGAGCAGAACGTCTAGCGCAAAGAGCAGATTGAGATCGGGTGACGTCATCGGCCGATCATAGCATATGATATGGCGTTCGGTGCACGAATATGATGCAAATGCTGCGCCTTTCGCCATATCAGCCGCAGGACTAGATCTCCGACAGCTCCGGTACCGGAGCCGACAAAAGGAGATCGTCATGGCAGTCGCCGAGCAAAATGGACCGATATCAGCGCCGCAACAGAAAGAATCCGCCGGCTGGGCGCTGGCCAGCCTGTCGCTCGCCACGCTTTTGTCGTCACTCGGAACCAGCATTGCCAGCGTCGGGCTGCCCTCGCTGATGCAGACGTTCGGGGCCTCGTTCCAGGCCGTGCAATGGGTGGTCCTGGCCTATCTCCTTGCCATCACCACGCTGATCGTCAGCGCCGGGCGGCTGGCCGACATGGTCGGGCGCCAGCCGTTGCTGCTTGGCGGCATCGCACTGTTCACAGCGGCGTCCGTGCTCTGCGGCCTGGCGCCGACACTGTGGCTGCTGATCGCCGCGCGGGCCGTGCAAGGGCTGGGGGCAGCGCTGATGATGGCGCTGACGCTTGCCTTTGTCGCCGAAACGGTGAGCAAGGACCGGACTGGCAGCGCCATGGGCCTGCTCGGCGCTATGTCCGCGATCGGCACGACACTCGGCCCTTCGCTCGGCGGCTTGCTGATCGCCGGCCTCGGCTGGCGGGCGATCTTCCTGGTCAATGTCCCGCTGGGCCTCCTGACCTTTGCGCTCGCCTGGCGTGCCCTGCCTGCTCGCAGCAATGGAACGCATGCCGCCCGAGGCAAGTTCGACGCGACAGGCACGGCGCTGCTCGCCCTGACCCTGGGCGCCTATGCGATGGCGATGACGCTTGGCCGGGGTAGTTTCGGCGCGCTCAACATCGGCCTGCTGGCTGCCGCCGGCATCGGCGTCGTCCTGTTCGCCATTGCGCAGGCGAGAGTGAAGACACCGCTGGTTCAGCTCGCCAGCTTCCGCGACCTCCAGCTCAGCGCCAGCCTGGTCATGAGCCTCGTCGTCGCCACGGTGATGATGGCGACCCTGGTGGTAGCGCCATTCTACCTGTCGCGCGGACTGGAGCTGGATGCCGCGATGGTTGGTCTGGTGCTTTCCACCGGGCCGCTGGTCTCGGCCCTGTCGGCGCTGCTGGCCGGACGACTTGCCGATCGTTTCGGAGCCCACAGGATGATGGTCGCCGGCCTGCTCGGCCTCGCCATGGGCACCTTACTGCTGTCGCTCGCGATGACGAAGCTCGGCATTGCCAGCTATGTCGTTCCCATCACCGTCACCTGCTTCGGCTACGCCCTGTTCCAGACCTCCAACAATGCAGCCGTCATGAGCGGTGTCGACGCCGGCGAACGCGGGGTCATATCAGGCCTGCTCAACCTGTCGCGCAACCTCGGCCTGATCACAGGCGCATCCTTGATGGGAGCGATATTCGCGCAAGGCGCTGCGGACACGGCGATCCTGTCGCCGGCCGCGGCCGCGCAGGGAATGCAGACCACTTTCGGAGCGGCAACCGGCATGGTGCTAGCTGCGCTGGTCCTGGCAGTTCTTTCGGCCCGTTTTGCCAGCCGGATACCTAGCACGTTGGCCTCACAATAGTGGTGGTTTCCGGGAGCCGGAGCGGAGCGTACTGAAGTACGTGACCACAGTTCTACTGCGACGCAGTAGAACGGAGAAGCGCAGGAGGCCAGCGTTTGCAGGCCGGCCTCACCTAAATATGGATATCAGGCCCCTGCCCGTTTGCGGCGCTCGTAGAGCAAGACCAATGTTTCAGCCGTCAGCGCCGGCTTCTCCTCGCCTTCGATCTCGACCGTGTTGGCGGCCTTCATCAGATACTGGCCGGGCCCCCTGTCTTCCATGGACAGCAGCACCGTACGCAGCCTGATGCGCGCGCCGACCTTGACCGGCGCCAGGAAGCGCACCTTGTCGAAGCCGTAGTTGAACGCAGCCTGCGTATTCTCCGGCACGATGCCCATGCCGAGCGCCAGCGCGCCGATGATCGACAGCGTCAGGTAGCCATGCGCGATCGTGGTGCGAAATGGGCTTTGCCGCCGCGCCCGTTCCGGATCGACGTGGATCCATTGATGGTCGCCGGTGCATTCGGCGAACTGGTCGATACGGTCCTGGTCGACAGTGGTCCATTCCGAGACGCCGAGCTCCTGCCCGGACATCGTCCTCAACTGCTCGTAGGTCGGCGGCGTTTTAGGCCGTATTTCTGTCATTCCTGCTTTCCCGATCGCTTTCAGCGCCTCCGGACCACGAACTGACGGCCTCTGTCAATTCGCCCTGCACGAATCCGTTCCGCCGAATTCCAGCGGAATCGTGCCATGCCTTGCGATTCAATGGCAGGGTCGAATCCGGATTTTCGGGCCTCCCGGCCCTGCTGGTGCTTATTCCATGGCGTGGATGCAACTACGCGCAAGGTTGCGGAACTGCGAGCCGGTGTGCCCGGATGAAGGCGGAGCGACAGGCCTCGGGAGCCTATTTCTGCCCATAACCGGCGCGGATTTCCTCCATCGCCTCCTTGATGCGCGCGCGCAGGATATCGATCGATTCGGTGCCGGATTTCCGGGCCAATTCAGCCACTTCCCCAGCATTTTTCAGCGCGGCCTCGAAGGATTTCCTGGCGAACTCCGTCTGCTTGGCCATGATTTCCTGCGGATTGCCCGGCGCCCGGTAGCCCTGCGCCATGTCGGCAACGTCACGCAGCGTGTCCTGCAACATCTCGCGTTGCCTCGACAACAGCGAGGTCGCGCCCGTGGCGCCGGCTCGCGCCGATTTCTCCAAGGCTTCGAGGTTCTTGCGATGATGGGCAAGGATCGCCTCGACATCGACATTGGGCACCTTCAGGTCGCGGCCGAACCTGCCGAACATGTCCATGAAGGAATCGGATTCCGGTTGTTTGGCCATGATGTCTTCTCCCCTGTGCCGCGGATGCGGGTGCCTCGTCGGGAGCATAGCACTCGGCTGCCGCGTGTCCATTTCGAACACGGGCAGGCGACCGATGCGCATCAATTGACAGGGAGCAGCAGTTCGATCGTGTAGAGCGCGATACCCGCCAGCCCGCCGATGATCATGCCGTTGAAGCGGATGTATTGCAGGTCCCTGCCGATGTTCATCTCGATCAGCCGCGTCAGTTGGGCAAGGTCCCAGCGCTTGACCTGGTCGGCGATGAATTTCGACACGCCGCTCTTCTGGCTCTCGACGAAGGAGGCGAGCGCCACGACGAACCCTTGGTTCATGTCGGCCCGGATCTGCGCGTCGCCGGCGAGATGGCGCCCGACCTCGACGAATATGTTGGCGAGATGCGCGCGGATCATCGAATTCGGCGCCTTGGCGTCCTGCTCGATGAACAGGCTGAGGCTTGCCCACATGTCGCCGGCCAATCCCTTGACCTCCGGCCGGGCCAGAAAATCCCGCTTCATCTGCTCGGCGCGTTTGGCGTATTGCTTCGATGTTCTGAGTTTTTCGATGAAGCCTTGGGCGAAACGGTCGAATTCGGCGCGCATCGGATGGTCGGGATCGGCCCGCACCTCGTCGAGCAGGGAGCCGGCCGAGGCGACGATCTTCTTCAAGAGATAGGCGTCGGCCCGGAACAGGTTGAACAGCGACGGCAACTCCTCGCGGATTTTTTCGCGCATCGTCGCCAATGCCTGTTCGTCATTGAGGAACCGCCCGACCACCTTGGTGAATTCGTCGAACAGTTTCTGGTGGCGGCGGTCGTCGGTGAGCGCGGACAAGAGTTCGGCCGCGAGCGGCGCCAGCGGCACCTTTTCGATCTGCTCCAGCATGCGGCTGGTGACGAAGCCACGCAGGCCGGATTGTTCTACGGCAGCCAGCGTCTGCGGCACCAGCCGCACGACGAAGCGCGACAGCCCGGCCGCGCGTTCGCCGTCGGCCAGCCAGTCGGCGACCAGCGCCGAAAAATCGACCTCGGCAAGCTTTTCACGCACCGGTTCCGGGGCGAGGAAGTTCACCTCGATGAAGCGGCCGAGATTGTCGGCGATACGGTGCTGGTTCTCAGGAATGATGGCGGTATGCGGGATCGGCAACCCAAGCGGCCGCTTGAACAGCGCCACCACCGCGTACCAGTCGGCCAGACCGCCGATGGTCGCCGCCTCGGCGAAGGCCGCGACGAATCCCAGCCACGGATACGAGTGTTCGAACGATTTGGCCAACGCGAACACCAGCACGCAAAGCGCCAGCGCGGCCGTGGCGACGAACTTCGTCCGCCGCAAAGCGGAGAGCTTGGCGGCAGCGTCGGCATCGAAACGGACCGGCGCCAGGGACGAAGCCGATTGTGCCATGGATGAACTGCTCCTCATCGAACTCGCAGGGCGATCCCGAGCCTATCTAGTGTTGCGGCCGCCGAAATGCCCGTGACAGCCACATCGCCCCGCGTTTTGCCCGGCTCCGCACATAAAGTTGACGGGAATATTCATCTATAATGCCCGGCTAGTCTGGAATTATTCCAAGGTATAGGCCATATTCGGCCGAGGCCAGCGTGGCGAATCCCAAATTCCGGGTGAGAGCCGCGCCGGCAAGTTCTGGAATCTGGCGCGTTGCACCGCACCAGCGCTGAGTGAGGACGAAATGCGGCTTACACGCCAGACCAACTATGCCATGCGCATCCTGATGTATTGTGCCGCCAACAACGACCGGCTGAGCCGTATTCCGGAGATCGCGGCCGCCTATTCGGTGTCGGAACTGTTTCTGTTCAAGATCCTGCAGCCGCTGGTCGAGCATGGCCTTGTCGAGACCGTGCGTGGCCGCAATGGCGGCGTCAGGCTTGGCCGCGCGGCCGAAGCGATCAGCCTGTTCGACGTCGTTCGGGTGACGGAAGAAAGCTTCGCCATGGCCGAATGCTTCGAGAATGATGCCGCCGAATGCCCCTTGGTCGATAGCTGCGCGCTGAATTCGGCGCTGCGTGAAGCGCTGAACGCATTCTTCGCGGTGCTGGAGCGATACACGATCGCCGATATGGTGGCGGCGCGCCCGAACGTCCGCAGCCTGCTCGGCATCGACATGCTGGAGCGCCGCGCCCCGGCCGCCTGACCTGGCCAGGCCGGCCTTACCTGAAATATCAACCGACCGAGGATTGCGGCAGCACGAATGGCATGTTGCCGGTCGGCAGCACACCGACCCGGAGCCGGCAGTCGAAAACCTTCTCGATCAGATCATCGCTCAGCACATCCCGTGGCGAACCGGTCGCGGCCAGCCGGCCGCGATGCATGACGAAGATGCGGTCGGCGTACATGGCCGTCAGATTGAGGTCATGCAGGATGGCGACCACGCCGCCGCCCCGTCTGGCGAAATCGCGGGCGATGTTCATGATGATCAGCTGGTGCTTGATGTCGAGGCTGGAAACCGGCTCATCGAGGAACAAATAGCGCGGTCTGCCGTCGAGCACCGGCGCCCAGACCTGGCAGAGCACGCGTGCAAGCTGGACGCGCTGTTGCTCGCCACCTGAAAGCTCCTGGTAGAAGCGCCCGGCAAAGCCGTCGAGATCGACACGCGCCAGCGCCCGCTCCGGCAGCCGCAGATCCTCGCCGGGCAAGGCGCCCGAGCGGCCACCGACAAGGCCAAGCTTGACCACCTCGCGCACGGTGAACGGAAACGACAGCGTCGTCGCCTGTGGCAGCACCGCCCGCTGGACGGCGATCTCGACCGGCTTCATGGCCGAGAGATCGCAGCCGTTGAGAACGACGCGTCCGGTAAAGGCAAGTTCGCCCGACAGCGCCTTGAGGAAGGTCGTCTTGCCCGACCCATTGGGGCCGACGATCGCCGCCACCTCGCCTGGCCGTGCATCGAAATCGACACCGCCGACGATGCGCTTGCCGGCGATATCAACCGAAACATCCCTCGCCTCGATCATCCCAGCCTCACAAATCCAAAATCTACAAATCAATCACGCCGCGCTTGCGCAGCAGAACCCACAGGAAGAACGGCGCGCCTGCCACAGCGGTGACGATGCCGATCGGCAATTCGGCCGGCGCCACGATGGTGCGGGCGACAGCGTCGGCGAGCAGCAGCAGCGAGGCGCCGAGCAGTGCCGAAGCCGGCAGCAGGTAACGATTGTCCGGGCCTATCAGCAGGCGCAGCAGGTGCGGCACCACGATGCCGACGAAGCCGATGCCGCCGCTGACGGCGACCGACGCGCCGACCGCCGCCGAAACGCCGACGATGGCCGTGTATTTCAACCGCTGCACCGGGATGCCGAGATGGCCGGCGGTCGCCTCGCCCAGCGCCAGCGCGTTGAGGCCACGCGCCAGGAACGGCATCGCCGCCAATGCCAGCACGATGATCGGCCCGACGGAAGCGATCTTGCCCCAGGTCGCGCCACCGAGCGATCCGAGCGACCAAAAGGTCAGGTCGCGCAACTGGCGGTCGTCAGCCATGAAGATCAGGATGCCGGTCAGCGCCATGGCAAGGGCTGCCAGCGCGATGCCGGCCAAAAGCATGGTGGCGACCGAGGTTTGCCCGCGCCGCGTCGCAACCTGATAAAGCACCAGCGTCGTGGCAAGACCGCCGAAGAACGCCGCCAACGGCAGCGCAAGCGTGCCGAGCAAGGCCGTCACTGGAGCTAACATTGTCCCGCCGAGCACGATGATGGCCACCGCGCCGAGACTGGAGCCGGCCGAAACGCCGATCAGGCCGGGGTCGGCCAGCGGATTGCGAAACAGGCCCTGCATGGCAGCGCCGGATACCGCAAGCGCTGCACCGACCAGCATGCCGAGAATGACGCGCGGCAGGCGGATGTCGTAGACGATCAGGCTGTCGCGCGCGCTCAGCGCCGCATCGCCTGGAATGGCTCCAGACAACCAGTCCCTGATGACGTTGACGGCGGATGCGTCCGACGCGCCCGATGTCAGCGACAGGAACACGGCGGCCGAGAGCCCCGCGCACAGCAGCAGGATAACAATGCGGGCGCGACCCGAGCGGTCGCCTTCGGATGCATTCGCCATCACCTTCACCGGGCCGGCGATCGACTGATCGACCATGATGCTCAGTCCGTGACCTGCGCGCCATAGAATGAGACGGCGAGATCGTGGATGGCATCCGCCGTGCGCGGCCCGAAGCCGAGCAGGTAGCCGCCATCGATGCGGACCAGCTTGCGCGCGACACCCGCCGGCGTCGAGGCGATGGACGGATTGCCGAACAATTCGTCGTCCGACACCGGCGGCCCGGCATTGCTCATCATCAGGATCACGTCCGGCCTGGCCGTGATGATCGCTTCGTCGGACAGTTGCTTGTAGCCGGAGAAGCCCTCGATGGCATTGACCCCGCCAGCCAACCTGACCATGCCGTCGGCCGCAGTGTCGCTGCCGGCCGCCAGGATCTTGCCGCCCTGAATGGAGAGCACGAAGAGGACGCGCTTGCGCTCCTTGATCGAGGCCGTCTGCCTTTCGGCGGCCTTGAGCTTGGCATCGAGCTCCCTGGCCAGCACCTCGGCCTTGGCGTCGACGCCGAGTGCCTTGCCGACAATGAGGACCTTCTCGACAATGCCTTCGTGACTGTAATGCTCAGGCACTTCGATGAACGGAATGCTGGTCTTCTTCAGCACATCGACGGCTTCCCTGGGGCCGCTGCCCTGCAGCGCCAGGATGCCTGTCGGATTGACCGACAGCACGCCCTCGGGCGAGAGCGCGCGCATATAGCCGACATCGGGCAGGTCGAGCGCGGCCTTTGGATAGCGACTGGTGGAATCGCGGGCCACCAGACGTTTCTCCTCGCCGAGCGCATAGACGATTTCGGTGATCGAACCGCCTATGGCGGCGATCTTCGACGGATCGGAAAAGACGGAGACGCCTTCGGTGGCGCCGGCCGGCTGCAGCGCGGCAAAAGCAAGGGAGAGGCCGATCATCGGCGCAAGGATTGATCGGCGTACTGCCGGCAGGTTCATGGCCGGCCGATTCAGGGCCGGCATGTTCAGGAAAGAGCGCATCACACTTGTCCTCAGGCTGCCGTCGGGTTTGGAACGCGCGGCAGGTTCTCGGCCAGGAACCGCCAATCGTCGCGCTCGCTTTCGCCTTCGTGGCGCTTGCCGAAGAACTGGATGATCATGCTGCCGTCGGCCGCGTAGACCTCCAGCGACGTGACATGGCCGTCCTTGGTCGGCTTGCGTACCGCCCAGACTTCATGGATGTGGTCGGTCCGCAGGTGCAGGTGGAAGGTCTCGTCCAGCACGTTGAGCCACGGCCCCATCGGCTTGATCGACTTGACTGGCCCCGAATGGATCTGGATGCAGCCGCGGTTTCCGACGAAGCACATGATCGGCATCTCGCCTTGGGCGGCGTGATGGAACATGGCCTGGACCGCGTTATTGTCGAGCAGCCAGGCATAATCCTGGCCGACCATGCGCACCGCCTGGCGGCGGCTGAGCTTCAGCGTCTTCAGCATGCCGAAGAACTGGTGGACGTCCGTCAGCCGGCTCCAGCGGTCGCGCAGATCGTCGAGATTGGCGGTGGCCGCCGAGGCCTCGTTCTCTTCGGAGATTGGTCCTGAAATGTCGATCGTCGGATCCTGGTTCGATGATTCCAGGGAGGCAACCAGCTTCTGGTAGGCGTAGAGGCTGGAGGCTGGCCGCAAATGCACCTTGTGCACCGCCTCGCCCGCCGCGTCGAAGAACTGCAGGCTGCGGCGGATCTCGTCGCCATCGCGTTTCTCCACGGCAAAGCCGTGCGCCCAGACTTTCGGAAAGATGCGCAGATCGATATTCTCGCCGAGCACCATCGCATTGTGGTTACCGGTGACGACCTTGTCGTAGACGCCGATCTTTTCATGCACGGCGCTTCCGTTGCGGGTCAACGCCATCACCTCCCCGACGGCCTCGAGCCCGGTCAGAAGGTCGTTGACGCGCGGCTCGATGCGGACGAAGGCGTCGCCACAATGCGCAGCGACCAACTCGGCCTCCGAAATGCCGAGTTGGGCGGCCAGGTCACGCTCGCGCGTTTTCGGATTTTCCGTCCGTGCCCGCCGGATTTCATGCGGGGCGGGTTTTACGCGCTGGTCCATGTCTTACCCCTATTGCCTTGCCTTACTTGTTGAGAATGAGCTTGCCCTGGCGGGTGATCTTCAGCCTGTAGAGAGCACCATGGTGCTCGATGCCGATCTCGTGCTCGCCCTGGAAAAGGGTGTTGCTGGACAGGGTCCGCACCGCCAGCGGAACCCGGTCGAAACGGACTGCGGTGTCGTCGGAACGGCGGACGCGATGGCGAAAATCGTTGGGATTGTGCGTGTTCATCTGTGTCGATCCCTCTCCTGTGCCGGGCATCTGGCTGGGCGTTGCATAATTACCGATTCATTTCTTGACTAGAATAATCATGTTTATTAGTCAGTGCAATACCGGAGCAAACGAGTCAAGATTTAAGACGCCGGACACGATCAAAAATGCCAGCCAGCCCCGGGCGAGCCAGCATCGAACCTGGAATTTGGAGTTGGGGCATGGGGTTGATGAATTGGGAACGGCGCGGCCGGTCTGCGGCGAACGGTGCGGCGGCTTTGCTGACAAGCGTGGCGGCGATCGCCTTGTCGGCGCAGCTTGCCAACGCCCAGCAGGCAATGCAGCAGACGGATGAGACGAAGAAGGCCGACCAGGAAAAAGCGGGACAAGCGGGCGCGACGCTGCTCGACAAGGTGCTGGTCATCAGCCGCACCGGTGAAACGGCAATCGAATCGCTGGCCTCGGCCAGCCATGTCGACCAGGAGCAACTCGACCGTCGCATGGCGACGACGCCGAACGAGATGCTGCTCGGTGTTCCCGGTGTTGCGACACAGGCCGACGCCAGGCGCGTCAGCACCAGCATCAACATACGCGGCCTGCAGGATTTCGGCCGCGTCGCGGTCATCGTCGACGGCGCGCGGCAGGATTTCCAGCGTTCGGACCACGGCACCCAGTCGACCTTCTACATCGACCCGGAGCTCGTCAAATCCGTCGACGTGATCCGTGGTCCTGTCGCCAACACCTACGGCTCGGGCGCCATCGGCGGCGTCGTCTTCTTCGACACCAAGGATGCGGTGGACTTCCTCAAGCCGGAGGAAACATGGGGCGCTTCGGTGACCGGACGCTATGAGAACAATGGCAAGGGTTGGACCACCAGTGCCTCCGGCGCCTACCGTTTCAACGAGAACTGGGATGCGCTCGGCAATATCGTCTACCGCAACTACGACAACTACAAGGATGGCGGCGGCGATACCGTCAACGGCACCGGCTTCGACGTGCTGAGCGGCCTGCTCAAGACCACCATCCGTCCGACCGACAACAGTGAATTGAAGCTCGGCTGGGTCGGCACCAGCGACAGTTGGGACGAAACCAGCGGCGGCGTTCCGGTCAACGATGTCGACCTGAAGTCGAACACCTTCACGGCCCGCTACAACATCACGGATGAGGACAAGAGCTGGCTCGATCTCCACATCAACACCTCCTACAACAAGACCAATCTCGATCTGACCAGCCTCGTTGCGCAAAACCGCTTCGATCCGGTAACCGGCGTGCCCGTGGTTCTTCCGGCAGGATCGCAGTCGACATTTGACGTCGGCACGACCGGCATCGACATCTGGAACACGTCCCGGTTCGAAACGGGCGGTGTCGCTCATGAGCTGACCTATGGCGGCGACTGGGTCGGCGACAACGTCAAGACCGGCGGCGCTGCCGGCGGCGACAGCTTCTATACGCCTTCGGGCAAGCGCAACGTGTCCGGCGCCTATGTCCAGGACAAGCTCACCTGGGAGTGGCTCGAGGTGATTGGCGGCCTGCGCTACGACAGCTACAGCCTGAAGGACGATACCCACGACATTTCCGGCGACAGGGTATCGCCGCGCATCACCGTCGGTGTCTCGCCGTTTGAGTCCGCCGGGCTTGCAGGCCTTCAGTTCTATGGCACCTATGCGGAAGGCTATCGCTCGCCATCGATCACGGAGACGCTGATCAGCGGCAATCATCCGGCCGGCGTCAGCTTTCCTTTCCTGCCCAACCCCAATCTGCGGCCCGAGACAGGCAAGACCACCGAATTCGGCGTCAACTACAAGCAGAATGAAATCCTTGAGGCCGGCGACGCGTTCCGTCTCAAGGCGGCCTATTTCAACAACGACGTCGACGACTATATCGATGGCGTGACGCTATCGCCGTTCGACCCCACCAGCGGCTGCCCGTTTGGGCCGGGCATCCCGATCTGCTTCCAGTACCAGAATTTTGCCAAGGCGAAGATCAACGGCTTCGAACTGGAAAGCGTGTACGACGCGGCATGGGGTTATGCAGGTCTCTCTGCCTCGATCACCAACGGCCATACCATATCGTATGAAGGCGACCGGGCGGACCTCGCCACCATCCCCTCCTCGCAGGTCACGGCGCAGCTCGGACTGCGCTTCCTTGAGGACAAGCTGACCGTCGGTGGCGAAGTGCAATACAATGGCAAGCCGAAGGGCAATGCGGTGGCCGAGGACTATACGCTGGTCAATGCCTTCGCCAGCTACCAGGCCACCGACAATCTCAAAGTCGATTTCCGAGCCGACAATCTGTTCGATGTCAAATACGTCAACCCGTTGAACGGCAGCACGACAGTCGCCGTTTACGAGCCCGGCGTAACGTTGAAGCTGGCGGCAACCATGCGCTTTGGAGGCTGATGACCATGACGAGCTTGACGACATCCCTTCGTCTGCTGACCTCGATGCTGGCGGTGTCGCTTGCGATGGTTCCGGCGTGGGCTGAGGAGCCCGCGCCGGTCCCCGCGCTCACCCTCGAACTCAATGCCGCGCAACCTTCCGACAAGGGCTGCCGGCTGACCTTCCTTGTCAACAACAGTCTCGGCGCCGACCTCTCCAAGGCGGCGTTCGAGATCGCGCTGTTCAACGAGGCCGATGTCGTCGACCGGCTGACCGTGCTCGACTTCAAGGACCTGCCGGCCGGCAAGACCAAGGTGACGCGTTTCGATCTCGCCGGCACCGACTGCGCCAAGATCAGCCGCGTGCTGATCAACAGCGCCACCGAATGCACCGGCAACGGTGTCGAACCGAATGCCTGCATGCGCAAGCTGAAGACAGGCACCAAGACCGGCATCGCGTTCGGCGTCTGAGAACGGCGTTGGGACTGCATCCCGCATTCACGCGAAACACCGCGGCCTGGCCGCTGGCCGGCCATGACCAGCTACCGCCGTCAGCGAACGAACTTGATTTGACAATTTTGCTCGGGTCGCTGCAGGTCTCGTCGCGAGACATGCAGGACATCAGCCCGCTCCCCGACGCCAGCGCCGAGCTGGCTATAAAACCAATCGAACCGCTTGCGTTGGTGGGGCCGACCGCTGGCACCGGCAAGTGGGCGACGGCAATCGTCATCTCCGGCCTGCTCCATGCCGCCGTGGCTTTTCTGATTTCATCCTCGGGATCATTCGATTCCAGGGATTCGGTGCAGCCGGAAGGCAGCGATCAGGTCGGAGACAAGATAGCCGGCAGCGCACTGGACAAGGATCCGGCGGCAGTGAGCGTCAAGCTGGTGCCAAGCCCGCCGCCAGCCAAACCGGAACCCGCAAGGGCAGCTAGGCCGGTACCCCCGACAAAACCTTCGCAGCCTGAGCAAGAAACCGTGACGCATGCTCCCGAGCCTGTCCGGGACGCGGCGAAGCAGGCATCGGAGCCCTCGCCGGAACCGGCCAAACAGTCTGTGGCCACGCCGGACATACTGGTGGCGGCAACGCCGCGCCTTGATAACCAGAGCGTCGCCGCTGAGAATATGACCGCCAAGACCGAAACGCCGGTACAGCCGGGCGTCCAGGCCGAAACCGTCGAAATGCCTGTCGCCGTTCCAGACCAACCGCCAATCCCCAGCGCCAGGCCAACCCCGGCTGCCGCCCCTTCAACAACAGCGGACGAGAAGCGCGGCACGGCGGATGGCCGGGATGAGCTGGCACCGCCGGCCAGCAAGGGTAAAAAGCAGAAGGAAGCAGGCCGCGACGCGGAATTCAGCTATCGCAGTGACGTCGTCAGAAAGCTTAGCCGTGTCAACCGCAGCGTCCCGCCTTCGGTGCAACTGACCGCACGCAACAACGCCGTGGTGACGTTCGTCATCGGCAGCCGGGGCGGCATCGATGAACTGCGCATCCTGCAAAGTTCAGGATCTCCCAACTTCGATCAGACCGCCCTCGGCATCGTGCACAAGGCCGCGCCCTTTCCTCCAATTCCGCCGCAGGCCGCAAGCTCGAGTTTGGAGTTCGAGGCTGAAATCGGCCCATTTTGAATACGCCCGGAACGAACTGCCGCGGCGCCAACCATCAACGTCCGCATGAAAGGAACCCCATGTACATCGCCATGAACCGCTTCAAGGTGCAGGCCGGCTCGGAGGCCGATTTCGAAGCCGTCTGGAAGAACCGCGATTCCAGCCTTGCCGGGATGAAAGGCTTCCGCGAATTCCATCTGCTGCGCGGCCCGGTCAACGAGACCGAAGGCTACACGCTGTTCGCCTCGCACACGGTGTGGGCGAGCCACGACGATTTCGTCGCCTGGACCAAGTCCGAGAATTTCCGTGCCGCACACAGGAACGTCGGCACGACGAAGGTCCACTATCTCGGCCACCCGCAATTCGAGGGCTTTTCCGTCGTCGAGGGTGCCTGACGACGGAAACGTCGTGCAAGCCGCCTGAAGTCTCGTCCTGCTTACATCAGGGCGGCGAAGTGCCGCCGCTGCATTTTCGGCTGCGCCCCGGAAGAGGCGTAGGTCTCAGCGACCACGGCACCAACTTTCAGGCTTGGCCAAACAAGCGCCGCAGATGCCTGACGGCACGCTTGCGCCACCATCGCCAACGGTTTCTTGGGCTCAGAAAGGGCGCTATGCGTGGATCGTCAAACAGCTTGCCAAATCGCCTTAAATGATGGGCAAGCACTTCTGACACGAAACCCTTGCCGTTTATCGCGTCGAGGCGTTCGGCATTAGCCACAACATAGTCGAGAACATCGGCGCCCAAAGCGATTTGCTTGACCTTGTTCGCCGGCAACAGCTGCACATGTCCGCCCTCATATGCGCCGTTGGTGGAGATATTGGCACCGTGCAGACGATAGAGGCCTAGAGATTCCGACAACAGCAGGCTGCCGGCCACCATATGCGCACAAGTCGCCGCCAGATAGTCTGTCCCCGTCCTCACCTTGAATGGGAAAGGCAGCACCGGTTCCAGCACGCCACGCCGGAAAACCATCGATGATGTCGGTGCCCATATCCAGCCGGGGGTTTTGGGGCCCAGATAGGTAATTGGATATTCCGATGAATAGGCGATCTCCGGCGCCACCTCACCGATCCGATTGACGGACGGCACGGCAACGCCAATCGGGTTCTCCCCGGAACGTGGCTTGCGCAGCCCAAGGTAGGTGCCGCTCAGGGCGACACGGTCGCGATCAACCAGAAAAGCATCGGAACTGGACAGAGATGCCGGATGCATCGTGTTCAGATGAGCCGACAGATGCGCGACGAGAAAATTCGGTAGCCAGACATCGTCAGCATCGAGGAAAGCCACGAACGGCTGATCGCCGGCGGCAAAACCGTCACGGAACGCTGCGATCTGGCCGCCATTTTGCGGCCGCACCAGTAGACGCAGGCGTGGGTCGCCAATCGTTTCGAGAAGCTGGCGCACATGTTCGGCCGAACCATCCGTCGAGGCATCGTCAACGATGACGCAATCCCATTTCTGATAGGTCTGCGCCAATACCGAGCGGATCGCATCCCCGACATAGGCGCGATAATTGTGACAAGTGATGATGACGCCTACTCGAGGAAGCTCGAATAGCACGGTCGTGCTTGGCATGCGTGGCTTGCCCCGATGGACGCCCAGGTTTTCGGGCTCTTGCCCTTTGCACCGGCCCGAAGCCGATGACAAGGGACCCGAAGCCGATGGCAAGGGAAAGCCTTCCTCCTAAGCCGCGGCGAGCAGGCTCGCATTGCCGCCCGCCGCCGTCGTGTCGACGCAGACGGCCCGCTCATGCGCATAGGCCGCCGGATTGAGCACCTCGCTGACCAGCGGTACGATCGGACCAGCCCTGTCGGCAATGACCTTGCGCACGATGCGCGCGGCTTCAGCCGTGCCCGAAAAAGCGACGACATCGACGCGCAGCGAGCGCGCCTCGACTGGATCCGGCCGGCCGTCGATCGCGGCCAGCGGCAATCCCTTGCCGGTCAAAGCCGAGAGTGCGGCCGGTGCGCCCGGCGCCACGGCCAGGACCGCATTGCCGGCGGCAAGCGCCTGGATCGTCTGGGCAAGCAGCGTATCGGCGTCGGGACCGAGGCACAGCACGCGTCCGCGCGGCGACAACGATAGCGTGTTGGCCTCGCCGGTCGGCCCGGGAAGGTCGACCTGGCCGAAGTCGATACCGGCGGCGGCTCCAATGGCGGCCGCGCCCTTGCCGCGCAGATGCTTCCTCAGGATGGCGATGCGATCAGGCCGCGTCGACCAGCCGCCGAGTGTCGGATCGGGAAGGTTGTCGGCCAGTTCGGTCGCCGTCACCTTGTGGCCCTCGCCAACTTCGGTGCCGGCTTCCGGCCCCCTGCGGAAGCGCCGGAGATAGTGCGGTCCGCCGGCCTTTGGCCCGGTGCCCGACAGCCCCTCGCCGCCAAACGGCTGCGAGCCGACGACGGCGCCGATCTGGTTGCGGTTGACGTAGATGTTGCCGGCATGGATGCCGTCGACGAAATGTTGGACACGGCCTTCTATGCGGGTGTGCAGGCCGAAGGTCAGGCCATAGCCCTTGCGGTTGATGGCGGCGATCACCGTATCGATCTCGTCGGCGTCGAAGCTGGCGACATGCAGCACCGGGCCGAATACCTCGCGCTGCATCTCCTCGATGCCTTTGACCCGGAAGACATGCGGCGCGACGAAGCGTCCGTCTTTCGGCGCCTCGAGCTTGGCGATCAGGCGGCCCTGCAGGCCCATCGTGGTGCAATAATCGCGGATCGAAGCCTGCGCCTCGTCGTCGATGACCGGGCCGACATCGGTCGAGATCCGCCAGGGGTCGCCGATGTTGAGCGCTTCCATCGCGCCCTTCAGCATCTCCAGCATCTTCTTCTCGACGTCCTTCTGCACATAGAGCACGCGCAGCGCCGAGCAGCGCTGGCCGGCACTCTGGAAGGCCGAGGCCAGGATGTCGCGCACCGCCTGCTCGGGCAGCGCGGTGGAATCGACGATCATGGCGTTGAGCCCGCCGGTCTCGGCGATCAGCATCGCGTCGGGCGCGGCGGTCTCGGCGAGCTGTTTCTCGATCAGCTTGGCGACCTCGGTTGAACCGGTGAAGCAGACACCGGCGATGCGTGGATCAGCGGTCAGCGGCCCGCCGACCGATGGGCCGTCGCCGGGCAGCAACTGGATCACGTCTTCCGGCACGCCGGCTTCGCGCAACAGTTCGACGGCGCGGAAGGCGATCAGCGGCGTCTGCTCGGCCGGCTTGGCGATCACCGAATTGCCGGTGACCAGCGCTGCCGCGATCTGGCCGGTGAAGATGGCGAGCGGGAAATTCCACGGCGAAATGCAGACAATGGCACCACGCGCCTGCGTGCCCGGCTCGGCATTGGCTGCCTCGGCAGCGTAGTAGCGCAGGAAGTCCACGGCCTCGCGCACTTCCGCCACACCGTCGGCCAGCGACTTGCCGGCCTCGCGGGTGGCGAGCGCGAAAAACTCGACGGCATTCGCCTCATAGAGATCGGCGGCGCGGTTGAGGATGGCGGCACGCTCGGCCACGGGCCGCTTGGCCCAGGCCGGCTGCGCCTCGACCGCGATGCGCACGGCGGTCGCGACTTGCTTGGCGGCGGCCTCGTGAACCGTACCGACCACCTCGTCAGGCTTCGCCGGATTGACGATCGGGCGCTGCTTGCCGTAGCCGGCGGCGCGCGTGATCGGCTTGGCATGCCAGCGGTCGGGACCGGCAAAGGCCGCCCTGGCCTCGTCGATCGCCGCCAGCGTCACCGTGTCGGTGATGTCGAATCCCCTGGAGTTGCGGCGGCCGGCCCCAAAAATCTGGGATGGCCGGGCAATCGCCGGATTGGCGGCCGGGCCCTGGCTCAAGACGGTTTCCAGCGGATCGCGCGCGATGTCCTCCGGCTCGACGTCCTCGTCGGTCAGTTGGTGCACGAAGGAGGAATTGGCACCGTTCTCCAGCAGTCGGCGAACCAGATAGGCAAGCAGATCCGAATGCGCGCCGACCGGCGCATAGATGCGGCAGCGCGTGCGTTCGGACCGGCGCACCGTCTCGTGCAGCGCCTCGCCCATGCCGTGCAGGCGCTGGAACTCGAAGGCGTCGCGGTTGTCGGCCATCGACAGGATGGCGGCGACGGTGTGGGCATTGTGGGTGGCGAATTGCGGGTAGATCCGGTCCGTCATGCCAAGCAGCTTTTTTGCGCAGGCTATGTAGGAGACGTCGGTGTTGGCCTTGCGGGTGAAGACGGGATAGCCCGATAGTCCGAGCGTCTGCGCCCGCTTGATCTCGGTGTCCCAATAAGCGCCCTTGACCAGCCGCACCATGATGTTGCGGTCGTATTTCTTGGCCAGCGCGTAGAGCCAGTCGATGGCAAAGGCCGCACGCGGCCCATAGGCCTGGACGACGACGCCAAAGCCGTTCCAGCCGGCGAGCTCCGGCTCGGCCAGCACCCGCTCGATGACGTCGAGCGACAGGTCGAGCCGGTCGGCTTCCTCGGCATCGATGTTGAGGCCCATGCGAGAATGCCGTGCGGCCAGCGCCAGCGACAGCAGCCGCTCGGCCATCACCGGCAGCATCTCTTCCTTCTGCGCCACCTCGTAGCGCGGATGCAGCGCCGACAGCTTGACCGAGATGCCATGGTTCTGGCGGATGTCGGGGCCGTTCGAACCGCTGTCGAGCGAGGAAATGGCGTCGGCATAGGCCTTGTGATAGCGCAGCGCGTCGGCCTCGGTGCGAGCCGCCTCGCCCAGCATGTCGAAGGAATAGAGATAGCCCTTCTGCGTCATCGGCCGGCCGCGCTTGACCGCCTCGGCGATGGTGCGGCCGAGCACGAATTGTTCGCCCATTTCGCGCATCGCGGCCGCCACCGCCTTGCGGATGACCGGCTCGCCCAGCCGCCGCACCATCGATCGCAGCGTGCCTTCGATGCCGCCCTCGCCCTCGTCGAGGACGCGGCCGGTCAGCATCAGCGCCCAGGTCGAGGCGTTGACGAAGATGGAGCTCGAACCGCCCGAATGCGACGACCAGTCGTGCGGCGCGATCTTGTCGGCGATGAGATCGTCCATCGTCTCGGTGTCCGGCACGCGCAGCAGCGCCTCGGCCAGACACATCAGCGCCACGCCCTCCTTGGTGGAGAGGCCATAGGCGGAGAGAAAAACCTCCATCAGCCTCGGATCGGACGAGCCGCGCACAGCCCTGACCAGATCCGCGGCTCGCGCCGAAATCGCCTTGCGGTCTTTCGCGGAAAGCCCTGTCGTCTCCGCCAGCCGCTTCACGGCCTCGTCTTCGTCGGGCAGGTAGTTGGCGCGGATCTGCTGGCGGATGGTGTCGAGCGGCATGGCGGTCCTGCGGAGCGAGCATCGGGGAGCGGGCCGGCGGTCACCGGACCGAATGGCGCAAGCTAGCACAGGCGCGGAATTTCAGCCGGTCCAAAGAAATCGACATGGCAGGTCACTTGATCTATCATTGCGGTCAAAATCCGGCAAACAGACTGCCTTTTTGATGACAGAAGACCAATTGGACCGCATCGACAGGAACATCCTGTCGGCACTGGCAAGCAATGGCCGGCTCTCCATGTCCGAACTGGCGGCAAAGGTCGGTCTGTCCAAAACGCCGGTGCAGGCACGGGTGAAGCGGCTGAAGAAGGACGGCTATATCAGGGGCTACCAGGCAATCATCGACCGCGAGCGCATGGGTGAAGGCCATGTCGCCTTCGTCCAGGTGAAACTGTCCGACACCCGCTCCGCGGCCCTCGACGCCTTCAACCGGTCGGTGCAGGGCGTAGCCGAGATCGAGCAGTGCCACATGATAGCATCGAGTTTCGACTATCTGCTGAAGGTCCGCACGAAGGACATCGCCGCCTATCGCCGCGTGCTGGGCGAGCGCATCTCCGCCCTGCCCCATGTCGCCCAGACCTCGACCTTCGTGGCGATGGAGACGGTGAAGGATAGGTAGAGTTTCGAGATTGGCCGAAGCGCCTCCACCTTTCATCCACGGGCGCAATCATCTTTCGTCGGCCAGCTTTATTCCGACAGCGTCTTCAAAAACGCCACCAGCGCCGCGCGCTCTCGGTCGGACAGCTCCAGCGGGTGAATCTCGGATATCCCCTCCACGCTGGGCGCGGCCTTGGCATAATGCGCCACCACTTCGTCGAGCGACGAGAATTGCCCGGCATGCATGTAGGGCGGCCGCGTTGCAGCGCCGCGCAGCGAGGGCGTCTTGTAGGCGCGAACCAGTTGCGGCGCATCCTTGACCATGAAGCGCAGCTCGCCGCAGGCGCCGGCACCGCCGTCGCGATAGGCGCCGAAGCAATTGAACGGATCCGCCTCGACCTGTGTCACCGCGTCGACGCGGCCGCGATCCGGCGGCAGGCCCGTCACGGGCGGCACGCCAGTGTTGTGAAAACTGTTGTCCGTGAAGCGCGGACCGTCGTGGCAGGTCACGCAATTGGCCTTGCCGATGAACAGTTTTAGCCCGAGGATTTCCTCCCGGGAAAAGACGGCATCGCCCTTCGGCTCTGCGCCTGTGGCAAGGTCCAGTGCAAAGCGATCGAAGCGCGTCTGTGCCGGCTCGATCGACCGCTCGAAGGCGGCGATCGCTTTGCCGATATTGGAAAAGACGCGGTTGATCGCGTCGCGCTGCGTGTCGCTCATCGCGCTCCAGGCGGCCTTTTCGGCATCGGTGCCAAGCGGACTGGCATTCGCCGGAATGCCGGAAAAATCGGGCAACGGCCCGAAGATGCGCGCATAGCGCTCGCCGAAGCGCGCCTTGATGTAATGGGCGTAGGCGGCGCGGTTTCCCGCTTGCTCCAGCGGGTTTTCAAGCGGTGTCAGCGCTTGCGCCCAAAGGCTGTCGCGGCGGCCGTCCCAGAAGAACCAGGGATCGCGCGCCACGCCGGCCAGCGGCATGGTGCGCCGGTTGGTGCGGCCGACACCGACGGCTTGCGGCAGGTCGTCCTGGAACTGGCGGTCGATCTTGTGGCAGGTCGAGCAGGAGACCGTGCCGTCGCGGCTCATGCCGAGATCGAAGAACAGCGTCGAGCCGAGCGCGGCTGCCGCCGGCACATCGGCAAACCGGTTCGTCGTGTCGGGCTTCAGTGGCGGCAATGTGTTCAGCGCCAGCGAAGCGATCTTCTTCTTCTCAGCGTCAGAAAAATCCGGTTTGCCGCAGCCCGCGAGGACAACGGCCACCATCAGCGCCAGAAAATAAGAAAGGCGCCTCATCGATCGCTCACAGCACCACGTTGAACAGCACCGTGTCGGAACCGGCGGTGGCCGATATGGCGAAATGCAACTGCCACCAGCCGCTCATGGTGAACTTGACCCCTTCGATCCGGTAGCGCCCGTCGCCGAGATAGTCGGTCGCTTGCGGGCTGGTCGGCAGGCCGTGATTGTGCAGCGGCATGCCTCCGGAGATCGCGATCGCGGCCCCTTCCACCGGCGCGCCGGCCTTGGTCTTCAGGGTCAGCAGCCAGGATTCCAGCTCGCCCTGCCGCACTACACCCCGCTCCGGCGAAAAACTCGCCGTGAACAGCCCGTTGTCGCTGTTCCTGGTGCGCGACACATCCGGGCCGGCGGGCCGCGCCGAGTGCGGCGCGGTCAGGTAGACGACCGCCAGGATGCTGACCAGCAAGGCAGCCAGACCAAGACCCGCTAAGAGATAACGCCATAACGATGCCAAACCGGTTCCTCTTCTGCAGACAACGTTTGCCGGGCGGATCGCATCCCGTCGGCTGTGGGAAAACGCTGTGGCGCAAAAAAGCCTGCTTGCCAAGCATGGCGCTGCCGGTGGCAAAAAGCTACAGCACCGAAATCACTGGAGGATTCTGGATGGCTGGAAACGGTGTCGCCTCGATCGGCGAATGCATGCTCGAACTGTCGGGTCAGACGGGTCCGAACTGGCGCATGGGTTTTGCCGGCGACACGTTCAACACGCTTTGGGCGCTGCATGCGCTGAGCGGCGACCGGCCGGCAACCTATGTCTCGGCCTTCGGCGACGATCCCTTCTCGCAAGGCCAGATCGGCTTCTTCGCTGAAAATGGCATCGGCATCGGCTCCAGCCCGGTCATACACGGTGCACGGCCCGGCCTCTACGCGATCACGCTGACCGGCGCCGAGCGCTCCTTCACCTATTGGCGCAGCGACGCCGCGGCCCGGCAGCTTGCTTCGGACCCCAAAGCGCTTTCAAAAAACCTTGAAAATCAGTCTCTTGTGTACTTTTCGGGAATCACTTTGGCAATTCTGGACGATGCCGCGCGCGCCACATTGCTGGCGGCCATCGCCAAGGCGCGGGCGGCAGGCTCGCTGATCGCCTTCGACCCCAACTATCGGCCACGGCTCTGGCGTCGCCGCGAGGACGCCCAGGCAGCGATCGTCGAGGCGTTAGGTGTCACCGACATCGCATTGCCGACCTTCCCAGATGAGCAGATGCTGTTCGGTGACGAAACCCCGCGAGCGACGGCGGAGCGGCTTGGACAATGGGTCGGCGAAGTAGTCGTCAAGAACGGCGAAGCGCCGGCGCTGGTTGCCAGTAAAGGGACAATCCACGACGTGCCGGCGATTCATGTCGCGGCCCCTGTCGACACGACCGGAGCCGGCGATTCCTTCAACGGCGGCTATCTTGCGGCGCGCCTTGCCGGCCATGAGCCGGTGGAAGCCGCGCGCCGCGGCCACCGCGTCGCCGCCGCCGTGGTGCAGGTGCGCGGCGCGTTGGCGCCGTTCGAGACGTTGAGGGCGGCATTCGAAATGCCAGGTTGAGACCTGCTGTCGTCGTAGGAATGCTATCGTATCGCCGCACACCGCGAGCGACTTGGCCCGCATCTTCTCTCGGGCTCGCGTCCAATGCTATGGATGATCATTGGGCCATGGATGATCCGATTGGCGCAGGACGGCAATTATGGTCGAGCAGCGTTCACCAGCGGAAGAGCGCAATTCCCAGCCCGCCGAGACACGTAGCAGCGATCCTCGCCTGGCATTTATCTATGCGGAGGCTGTTCGTGGCCTCGAACACCAGCAGGGTGTGGTGGAAAGTCTCAACGCTCGAGCGGGAAATCTGATCTTCGCGACCGCGTTCGTGAATTCGCTTCTTGGCGGCAGAGCACTGGCGAATGGACTGGGGCTCTGGGACTGGCTGGCGCTGGCATTGCTTTTTCTTATCGGTCTGCTGACCGTGATCATGGTGTGGCCATACTACAATTACACGTTCCGCTTCGACCCGGAGCAATTGCTGCAGGAGTTCGTCGACCGGGATCCGCCCGAGACCATTGACGGCATGTACCGGGCGCTCGCACTTCGCATCAAAGCCGACATGGCCAGCAATTGGCGGATCATCCAACGCCTGCGCGTCACACTGCAGCTTGCCCTGTTTCTGTTGTTGCTGGACATCTTGGCGTGGCTGTTCGCGATCATGCAGGTCTAGCAGGGTGACCAATTCGACTTCAATTCATCCTGCTTTAGGCCTGTCATGGCTGCGAATTCCGGAAGATTGGCCCGATTAAGGCAGTCTGAACCGGTATTCCGTCACATGATGGTAGATCGCGCCCGGCCACAGCGTCGCTTGCGGGAAATACGGCCGGTTCGGCGCATCCGGCCATATCTGCGGCTCGAGGCAGAATCCGGAAAAGGCCTTGTAGTCCCGCCCTTCCAGGCCCGTGCGCGGCGTCACATACTGGCCGGTATAAAGCTGGACGCCTGGTTCCGTGGTCCAGACTTCCATTTCGACGCCGGAACTCGCCCCTTGCGTCCATGACGCCTGCCGCAGCGGCCCGCGCGTCGCGCCGAGGCAGAAATTCTGGTCATAAGGAAGCTGTTCGCCCTCGGTCTCCATGCGCAGCGGTCGTGCCTGGCGGAAGTCGAAGGGCGTGCCGTCGACCGGCTTGACCACGCCGGTTGGGATCATGTCGCTGTCGACAGGCAGATAGGCGCCGGCATTCAGCATCATCCTGTGGTCGAGAACGTCGCCGGCACCGCCATCATCCAGGTTGAAGTAGGAATGCTGGGTGAGATTGCACAATGTCGGCTCCTCGCAGGTCGCCGTCAGTTCGACGCTGAGCGTGCCGGGGATCTTCAGCCGGTAGGTGCAGGTAACATCGAGCGCGCCGGGAAAGCCCATCGCGCCGTCGGGATCATGCAGCGTCAGCGTGACGAAATCCCTGCCATGCAGCGAAACCGCCCACGAGCGGCGCGCATAACCTTGCGAGCCGCCATGCAGCGTGTGCTTGTCGAGGAAATTCTGCTCGGTCTGGTAGCGGTTACCGCCGATGGTGAAGCGGCCGTCGCGGATGCGGTTGGCATAGCGGCCGACAACCGCGCCGAAAAAGGCGTTGTCGGCCTCATAGGCTTCCAGGGTGTTGTAGCCGAGCACCAGCGGTGCATCATGCCCGGTCAGCCGCAGATCCTGGATGACGGCACCGAGTCCGATGATGTTGGCGGTGAGACCGCCGCCCCTGATCGTGAAGCGGCGCACCGGCTCGCCCGCCCGCGTCGTACCGAAAACCTCGCCGTCTTTCATCGCCATGCCCGCAAATGCCAAATTGATCCAGAGGGCTTCGGCTGGTTTTCTTAAGCCCAGGTGGGCAGGTCACCGACCTGCCCGTCTCAGAGCAGTCTATCAGAGGCCGAGGCCGCCGATGCAGACATATTTGGTATCGAGGTAATCCTCGATGCCCTGATGCCCGCCTTCCTTGCCGAGACCCGATTCCTTGACGCCGCCGAACGGCGCTTCCGGCGTGGTGATCAGGCCCTCATTGACGCCGACCATGCCGTATTTCAGTCCTTCCATGACCCGGAAGGCACGGCCGAGATCGCCGGTGTAGAAGTAGCAGGCAAGGCCGAATTCGGTGTCATTGGCGAGCGCGACAGCCTCTTCCTCGGTCTCGAACTTGAACACGGGTGCTACCGGCCCGAAGATCTCTTCCTTCATGAAGCGCATCTTGGGCGTGGCGTTGGC
Organism: Mesorhizobium sp. B1-1-7; assembly: GCF_006442705.1. Classification (NCBI taxonomy): domain Bacteria; kingdom Pseudomonadati; phylum Pseudomonadota; class Alphaproteobacteria; order Hyphomicrobiales; family Phyllobacteriaceae; genus Mesorhizobium; species Mesorhizobium sp. B1-1-7. The sequence goes on from NZ_VFWQ01000012.1 coordinate 210,050, forward strand.
GATGACGGTCGGCTGGAAGAACGAGCCGCCCAGCGCATGGCGCTTGCCGCCGGCGACGACCTTGCCGCCCTTCGACGTGGCGTCGGCGATCAGTTCCTCGACCTTCTCGACCGCCTTCTCGTCGATCAGCGGGCCCTGCTGCACACCCTCTTCGAGGCCGGAACCGACCTTCAGCCCGTTGCTGGCGGCGGCAAGCTTCTCGACGAACTTGTCGTAGACGCCGGCCTGAACCAGGAAGCGGTTGGTGCAGACGCAGGTCTGGCCGGAGTTGCGGTACTTGGCGGTGATCGCGCCGGCGACCGCACGCTCGATGTCGGCATCATCGAAGACGATGAACGGCGCGTTGCCGCCCAGTTCCATCGACACCTTCTTGACGGTCACCGACGACTTCTGGATGAGAAGCTTGCCGACCTCGGTCGAGCCGGTGAAGGTGATCTTCGATACCAGCGGGTTGGCGCAGATCTCGTCGCCGATCTCGCTGGCCGAACCGGTCAGGATGTTGACGACGCCCTTGGGGAAGCCGACTTCCTCGGCCAGCGCACCCCAGGCCAGACCCGAATACGGCGTCTGCGAGGCCGGCTTGACGACCGCGGTGCAGCCGGCGGCAAGGGCCGGGCCAAGCTTGCGGGCCAGCATCGAGGACGGGAAATTCCACGGCGTGATGGCGGCAATGACGCCGACCGGTTCCTTGGTCACCAGGATGCGGCGGTCCGCCCACGGCGACGGCACGACGTCGCCATAGGTGCGGCGGCCTTCCTCGGCGAACCACAATATGTATGCCGCAGCCGAACCGATCTCGCCCTTCGATTCGAACAGCGACTTGCCCTGCTCGATGGTGAGCAATTCGGCCAGCACATCCTGGTTGTCCATCATCGCGTCATGCAGCTTGCGCAGCAGCTTCGAGCGCTCGAGCGCGGTGGTCTTGCGCCAGCTCCTGAAAGCTTCGCTGGCGGCTTCGATGGCGCGGCGGGTCTCGGCCTTGCCCGACTTCGGCACGGTGCCGATCTTCAGGCCGGTGGCCGGGTTGTTGACGTCGACCGTCTGGCCGCTGTCGGCCTGCACCCAGTCGCCGTTGATGAGATTGGCCTGCCGCATGAAATGGCTGGTTTTCTGAAGCATGGTCTATCCTCCGTTCGGCGCACTGACGGGCCGGCCTGTGAATTCTTCGGTGAGCGGGCGCCACGCCTCTGGAAAAGCCGGCACGCCGGAGCCACTGCTCTTTACCTAGGGCAAGGCCCGCAAGCAATCGCAAGATGGCATATAGGGCTTGGGCCAGCGCGAGACGAGAGCTACCCGAAAACGTGCAAGACAACCGTCAGCCAGAAAGCCGTGGTGACAGCGGCGCAGGCCGTGGCGATGGTCATCTGGTTCGACGCCAGCGCCTGGCCGGTGTTGAACTGAACGGCGATGAGATAGGAATTGATGCCGGACGGCAAGGCGGCAACCACGACGGCGACCTTGGCCGTCAACGGCGGCAGCCCGAGCAACCAGACGAAAGCAAGCACCAGAGCCGGCATCAGGAACAGCTTCAGCACCGAAAGCGCCAGCGCCGGGCGGACATTGCCGGATATGCCGAAGCGGCGCAGGCTGAGCCCCATGGCAAACAGCGCCACCGGCCCTGCCGTGTCGGCCAGCGCATCGACCAGCCGCATGACGAGGTCGGGCAGCGGCACGCCGCTCAGCCGCCATGCCAGCCCCAGGAGAATGCCGATGATCAGCGGGTTGATGAACAACCGCCGCAGGAAACTGCGCAGCACCCGCAGCGGATGCACGTGCTCGCCACCGCCGCGGCCGAACATCTCGAACAGCACGATCGACGCCATCATCATAACAGGCAAATGAACGGAAACCAGCAGCGACAGCACTTCGAAGCCGCTCGGGCCGAATATGCCGAGAATGAAGGGCGCGCCAAGCAGCACCACATTGGAATAGGCCGACGATACGCCCCCGACGACGCCCGCGCGCGCATCGCGCCCGAAAACCCGGGTGGTAACGATATGGCCCGCCGCCCAGGTGATCGCCACGGCGGTGAAGTAGGCGCCCCACAGCGGCCATGGCGCCACGCCGTGGAAATCGGCGTTCACCATCGTCTGGAACAAAAGCAGCGGCATCGCCACCGAGACCGCGAAATCGGCTATCCCCTCGCCGCTCGCCGGTCTGAGATAGCCCGTGAGCCCGGCGAGATAGCCGAGCGCCACGAGGCTGAAGACAAAAAGCACGGTTTCGGTAAGCGGAGACATTTTTCAGGGATAGGCGAGCCACGCGCGCGGCGCAATCACGCCCAAATTTGATCATGGTGGACTGACAGCGTTATACAGGGTTTGGAGTATCAGGGCGGACGCGGGCGACAAATGGGCTTTGTCGAAATCTCGAGGCGTAATCTTTTCCGGCAGACATGGCGGACGGCTTTCGCCGCCGCGCTGTTCTGCCTTGCCGCGACCACGCTTGCACTTGCCGAGACCAAAAACCTCAAAGGCGTGGCGCTGATCATCGGCCAGTCGCAATACGAGCACATCGCCGCCCTTCCCAATCCAGCCAACGACGCCCGCGACATGGCCAAGATGCTGACCGATCTCGGCTTCGACGCCCGCAACGTCAGCGATCGCGATGCCGCCAAGCTCAAACGCGACCTCGAGCGTTTCACGGAAGATGCCGAGGGAGCCGACGTCGCCCTCATCTATTATTCCGGTCACGGCATCGAGGCCGGTGGCGAGAATTACCTGGTTCCGGTCGATGCGGACGTGTCGTCGCTCGCAGATGCCGACCAGGCGCTGGTGCCGATATCGGCGGTCATGGACGAGTTGAAAAAGACCGTGCCGGTCACGATCGTGCTGCTCGATGCCTGCCGCACCAACCCGTTCCCGGCCAACGCCATGGTCCGGCGGGCGCCGACCGCCTCCGCCGAGCCGATTGGCGCTGGCGGACTGGAGCCGGTGCGTGGCGCCAAGGCGCTCGGCAACGCGCCGGCGGCTGACGCCAGCCTCGGCACGGTGGTCGGCTTCGCCGCCGAGCCCGGCCGCCCGGCGCTGGATGGTGCTGCTGGCGAAAACAGCCCCTACGCGGCAGCGCTGCTGCGCCATCTTGCAGCGATGAAGGGCACCGAGTTCGGCTCGGTCATGCGCATGGTGACCGAGGAAGTCTATCTCGACACCAAGGCGAGGCAGCGCCCTTGGATCAATGAAAGCTTGCGCCGGCTGCTCTATTTCGGCGTGGCGCCGCCGGAACCGACCGGCGACGACGGACTGATCACCGGCGAACGGCGGCAGTTGCTTTTGACCATATCCGACCTGCCCGACCCGAAGCGCGCCCAAGTAGAACTGGCCTCGCTGCAGGAAAATGTGCCGCTCGATGCACTCTATGGTGTGCTGAGGGCGCTTGGCACGGAGAAGATCCCCGAGGATCCGACCGACCTGCAGAAAGTGCTCGACGCGCAGGCAGAGCGCCTGAAGAAGATGATGTCCGAGCGCGCCGCGCTGCGCACCGACGATCCGGAGATCAAGCGCCTGGTCGCCTCCGCCGACAAGGCCATCGGCCAGGGCGCGATCGTGACGGCGCGCAAGTTCCTCGACGACGCGGTCGGCCGGATCGAGCGGACCAGCGATGCGGTCGACGAGGCCGAGGATCTCGTCAGGCAGAAGCGCCTTGCCGACGCTGCGATCTATGCCAGGCGCGCCGACGCCTCGGCGCTGGTGTTCGATTACAAATCCGCCGCCGGCGATTACGCCAAGGCGTTCTCACTGGCGCAGAAATGGGACGACAAGCTGCGCTGGAACTACAAGAACCAGGAAGCGGAAGCGCTCAACGCCTATGGGTACGCCACCGGCGACCTCGATGCGCTGCAGCATTCCATCGAGGCCTATCGCGTCATCCTGTACTTCATCCCCAATGGCGAACAGAATCGCGACTGGGCGATCACCCGCAACAACATGGCGGTGGTGCTGCAGACCATCGGCGAGCGCGAGACCGAGACCGCGCGCCTCGAAGAGGCAGCGCGGATCTTCCGCGATTCGCTTGTGGTGTTCGATCGCGTGAAGGACGATCTCAACTGGGCCGCCGCGCAGAACAATTTGGCCAATGTGCTACTGAAGATCGGCGAGCGCGAAAGCGACCCGAAGCGGCTGAACGAAGCGGTTGCGGCGATGCGTGCCACACTGGAGAAGCGCCCGCGCGACAAGGTACCGCTCGACTGGGCCTCGTCGCAGAACAATCTCGGCCTCGCGCTCTATGCGCTCTCCGAGCGCGAACCCGCCGGCGAGCATCTCAGCCAAGCGGAAGCAGCCTATCGGTTGGCGCTTGAGGAATACACGCGTCAAAAGGCACCCGTGGAATGGGCGATGGTCGAGAACAATCTCGGCAACACGCTTGTGACGCTTGGTATCCAGCTCAACGACAAGGCCAAGATCAACGAGGCAGCGGATGCTTTCCGCGCCGCGCTCGAAGTGCGAACCCGTGAAACCTTCCCGGTCTCGTGGGCCACCAGCCGCCTCAACCTCGGTAATGCGCTGAGCGGCGTCGCCCGCTTCGACATGGGAACCGGCACGCTCGAAGAGGCGGCGGAAGCTTATGACGACGCACTGACGGTATTTACCCGGCAAAGGTTCCCGATGGACTGGGCGTCGGCCCAGAACAATCTCGGCTCGATCTATCAGACGCTTGGCCAGCGCACCCGCGACGCAGCCAAGCTCGAGCAGTCGGCAGCAGCGTTCCAGGCAGCCCGGCAAGTCTATGTCAGGCGGAAATTCCCTCTCGACTGGGCCATGAGCTACTACAATCTCGGCAACACGCTGCAGCTTCTTGGCGGCGTGACGGAAAAGCCCGAGCACTACAGCCAGGCGGTCGACGCCTACCGCGATGCGTTGCGCGAGTACAAGCGCGAGACGAACCCTCGGCAGTGGGCGCTGACCCAGGCCGGCATCGGATCGACGCTGCACTGGCTGAGCATGAGCAATGCCGATCCCAAGACCTTGCAGGATTCGATCGCCGCGCGGCGGGCCGCGCTTGAAATTCTCACCATGGAAACGGCACCCGTCGACTGGGCCAATGCCCAGAACGGCATCGGCATGAGCCTGCTCAACCTCGGCAACATCCAGCGCACCGGCAAATATCTCGACGATGCGGAAGCGGCCTTCACGGCGACGCTGAAAGTGTTCACCAGGGAAAGCCAGCCCATGCAATGGGCGTTCGAACAGAACAATCTCGGCGACATCCACTGGAACCGCGCCGGCTATGGCGGCGGCAAACCGGAATATCTCAAGGCGATCGAATTCTTCGAGAACGCCAAGCAGGGCTTTACCGAAGCCGGCTACACCATGCCTATCCCGCTTACCGACCAGAAGATCGACCTGGTGAAGAAGCAGATCGCCAAAAAGTGAGGCGACGGGGGCCACAGGTGCTTTGCTTGTCTTTGTGCCCGCTTTCCGATCCCTATATGCGAATGACCGGCGCGTGATGCCACGCCCCTGGAAGGTTGCGATGATTCGATTTGCCTTGGCGTTGTTTCTGCTCGTCGTTCCCGTCGCTGCCCACGCCACGGATGCCGGCTGGGCACTGCTGGGTGACGGCGGCCATGTCGTGCTGCTTCGCCATGCCATGGTCACCGGCACCACCGACCCCGCCAATTTCGACATCGACAGCTGCGCCACCCAGGTCAATCTCTCGGCGCGCGGCAAGCAGCAGGCGAGCAAGATCGGTGCCTTGTTCGCCGCGCGCGCCGCTCCCATCGAGCGCGTGCTGTCCAGCCGCTATTGCCGCTGCCTCGACACCGCGCGCATCGCCTTCGAGGCCGAACCGGAACCCTTTGCGCCGCTCGACCTGCTGAAGGGCGGCGATGCGCAGAAGGCAGAGCAGGTCGCCGCGATCATGAAGGAAATCCGCGCCTATTCCGGCTCCGACAATCTGGTCATGGTCACCCATCTGGAAGACATCGTGGCGTTGACCGGCATCTCGCCGCGCGAAGGCGAGGCCGTGGTCGTCGAGCCGCAAGGCGACGGCCTGCGGGTGCTCGGCCGCGTCACGTTTTGAGATGGCAGCCGTGTTGCCGAAATACCACTATCCGAAGAAGCCGCGAATTCGCCGCGACAATGCCGCTTGCGACAACCCGTCGCAGGCTCTATAGCCGCGCTCCCGGTCACGAAAACCGAAGCGAGCACAACGGTTGGAGCTTTTGCCTCCGCCCGTGCAGGCGGCTTTGCCGCCCTGTATACGGCGCCGCTTCGGGTGTTGGGATTGCGGGTGTAGCTCAGAGGTTAGAGCGCCGGATTTGGCTCCGGAGGTCGAGGGTTCGAGTCCCTTCATCCACATCATGGATAGCTCAGATTGGTTAGAGCATCAGACTCATAATCTGATTGTCGAAGGTTCGATTCCTTCTCCACTGGCCTGATAAGCCATCTGAAAAACGGTCCGGGGACTGGAATGCTGAGGACCTGACGGACGGCCGAAGCCTTCGGGCCAAGGCCGCATCGAAAGGTCCGACGCCATCCGCTCGCGGCCAGGCCCGCGGTGACGATCAAGGCACAGCGTCGCCGGCAAGGGAGGCCAAGGCCTCCGGCGCCCGCTTCGTTGCCCCCGCGATCCGCTCCCGAAGGCCCGCCGCGGATTGATGCCACCAGTCCCCGGATCATTCATGCCCGGACCATGACGACGTGAAACGAGAAACGAAGGGAAGATCGACGCATGACGTGGCGCCTCGCATGGGGCCATGCCCGACAGGAGTAAGACAATGACTGTTCTCGATAAGGTTCTTGGACGCCAGCGCGTCCTCGTAAAGGAAAACGAACGTGCCCTCACCCTCTACAAGGGTGAGATCAAGGCTGTCCTGCTGCCGGGCGAGCATCGGCTCGCCAACCGGGGTGGAAGCCTTGAGGTGTCGCGGCACGATCTGAAGAACCCGGAATTCGTTTCGGCGTACGAGAAGGCGTTGTTCGACAAGCTCCCGGACGTGGCCGCGCGTCATTTCACCGTCGTTCGCACCGGGCGCACGGACGTCGCAATCATCGAGCGCGACGGCAACCTGCACGCCGTTCTGGCGCCGGATCGCAAGCTGGTGCTGTGGACGGATGCCGGTCCGTGGAAGGTGACGCTGGTCGACACCTCGGCCGATCTCGCCGTCGATCCGGCGGTGATGCGCCGGCTCGGCCAGGCCCGAAAGGCGGAATTGATGTCCGTCCACCCGGTCCTCGACGGCCAGGCCGGGCTGCTGTTCGTCGACGGTGTCCTGGTGCGCACGCTCGCCGCGGGCGTGCATGGCTTCTGGAATGTCGGACGCATGGTGCAGATCAAGGTCGTCGACCTCAAGCGCCAGTCGCTCGATGTCGCCGGGCAGGAAGTGCTGACCAAGGATCGCGTCACGATCCGCGTCAACATCGCCGCCGAATACCGGGTCGTCGATCCGGTCAAGGCGGTGAGCGCTGTGAAGGACTTCTCCGAGGCCCTCTACCGCGCCCTGCAGTACGCCTTCCGCAAGACGCTTGGCGCGCTCACCCTCGACCAGATCCTGGAGAAGAAGGTGACGATCGACGAGGAAGCGGCGGCCAAGGTCCGCGCCGACATGGCCGAGATCGGGGTCGAGGTCAGCGATATCGCGCTCAAGGATGTCATCCTGCCGGGCGAGATGCGCGAGATCCTGAACCAGGTGGTGTCGGCCGAAAAGCAGGCCGAGGCCAACGTCATCCGCCGCCGCGAGGAGACGAACGCCACGCGTTCCCTGCTCAACACGGCCAAGGTGATGGCGGAGAACCCGGTGATGCTGCGGCTGAAGGAGCTCGAGGCTCTGGAAACCATCGCCGGCAAGGTCGAGCGGCTGACCGTCCACAACGGGACGGGCGGGCTGCTCAACGACCTTGTGAAGCTCCGCGAAGGTTGATGCATGTCGCCCAAAAGTGGGGCCGGTTTTGGGATAACGACATGCATCCAAACAAGGCTGACGCAACGTCAATGGGAAGGGCCGCAGGTTTGACCGGCGGCCCTTCTTGCCTTTCTTGGGCACGCTTCCCATCTGCGCCCGGCTTATCAGGCCTTTTCCTGCCGGGAAAAACCGATTAGACAGCGCCCAAACGAATGCGGACAGATTCCGCCCGCAAAGAAGGAAAAGCCCTTGTCCACCACGTTCGACAAAGTCGCCAAGATCATTGCCGACACCAGCGAGATCGATATCGACACCATTACGCCCGAGAGCCACACGATCGACGATCTCGGCATCGACAGCCTCGATTTCCTCGACATCGTCTTTGCCATCGACAAGGAATTCGGCATCAAGGTGCCGCTGGAAAAGTGGACCCAGGAAGTCAACGACGGCAAGGCATCGACCGACGACTACTTCGTCATGAAGAACCTGTGCGCCAAGATCGACGCGCTGGTTGCCGCCAAGACCGCCTGAGATCGGGCAAGCGCGCGGTCTTGACGGGCTGCGCCTCCTGACCCACAAAGCCGCTCATGAGCAGCCCCCACGACGTCGTCATCACTGGTATCGGCCTTGTCTCCTCGCTGGGAGAAGGCCCTGACGCACACTGGCAGAAACTCTCGCAGCCAGGCCTGCAGCCGGTGCTCGAAGCCGCGCGCTTTGCACCGTACACCGTCCATCCGCTGCCGGAGATCGACTGGAACCTGCAGATCGCCAAGCGCGGCGACCAGCGGCAGATGGAAACCTGGCAGCGGCTCGGCACCTATGCTGCGGGACTTGCGCTGGATGACGCCGGCATCAAGGGCAATGACGAACTGTGCACGACCATGGACATGGTGGTGGCCGCCGGCGGCGGCGAGCGCGACGAGGCAGTCGATGCCGCCATTCTGGCTGCTTCGGAAAGCCGAAACGACCGCGATGTGCTGCTCAACGAGAAGCTGACGACGGAATTGCGGCCGACCTTGTTTTTGGCCCAGCTCTCCAATCTGCTCGCCGGCAATATCTCGATCGTCCACAAGGTGACGGGCTCGTCGCGCACCTTCATGGGCGAGGAAGGTGCCGGTGTTTCAGCCGTCGAGACGGCCGCCGCGCGCATCCGCTCGGGCCAGTCGACGCACGTCCTGGTCGGCGGTGCCTTCCAGACCGAACATTCCGACATGCTGCTCGGCTATGAACTTGCCGGCTACCTGCATCGTGGCCCCTGGAAACCCGTCTGGCAAAGACAGGGCACCGAGGGCGGTGGCGTGGTATCGGGCTCCGGCGGCGCCTTCCTGGTGCTGGAGCAGCGCGAGCACGCGGCAAGCCGTGGGCGCAAGATCTACGCCGAACTCGGGCCGGTCGTCTCCGGCCGCGCGAGACGTTCGCGCGGGGAACTGGACGCGGAGATCGCGGCACTGCTCAGCCGGGCGGCCTTGCCGAACGGCAAGCTGCTGGCGATGTCCGGCGCCTCTGGCGCGCATGCGGCGACCATCGCCGAGAAAGCGGCGCTCGATGCTGTCGAGGCAATCGCCGCGCGCGGTTTCTCGACGCTGACCGGGCATATGAAGGAAGCGCAGTTTCCGTTTGCCGTGGCGCTGGCGGCACTGGCCGTCGACCGCAAGGCTGGCTACCCTGTCTTCGATGCCACAGCCGAGAAGCCGTTCGAAGGCATTCCCGCAAGCGTCCTTGCAACGGCGATCGGCTATCACCAATTCGAGGGCATGGCGCTGGTCAACGCCGCGTAACGCGGCTCCACGATCCATGCTGCAACGACAAGGGGGCTCCCGAATGGCCAATCTCAGAGATCACATGGGCAGGCCAATCGTCGCCGTCACCGGCATCGGCGTGGTGACCTCGCTTGGCGTCGGCAAATCGGACAATTGGGCAGCACTGACCTCGGGCAAGTCGGGCATCCATCCGATCACCCGCTTTCCCATCGATCAACTGAACACTCGCATCTCCGGCATGGTCGACTTCCTGCCGTCGAGTTCGAAAGGCGCGAGCCCCCTCACCTACGAGTTGGCCGAGCTTGCGGGTATCGAAGCGGTGGCCGAAGCGGGTCTTGATTCCAACGATTTCGGCGGACCGCTCTTCCTTGCCTCCCCGCCGGTCGAACTTGACTGGGCCGAGCGCTTTTCGCTCTACAATTCCGACAAGGACAAGGATGACACCGCCGCCGAAAGACTGCTCCGGGTGGCGCGCAGCTTGAAAGAGCTGGATATTTTCGAGACTACCCAGTTCGGTTCGATCGCCGACCGCCTTGCCGACCGCCTTGGCACACGCGGTCTTCCGATCACACTGTCGACGGCTTGCGCCTCGGGCGCCACAGCCATCCAGCTCGGCGTCGAGGCGATCCGCCGCGGTGAATGCGACCGGGCGCTTTCGATCGGCGCCGATGGCTCGGCGACCGCCGAGGCACTGATCCGTTTCTCGTTGCTTTCGGCGTTGTCTACGCACAACGACATTCCCGAAAAAGCGTCAAAACCTTTCTCCAGGGATCGCGACGGCTTCGTGCTGGCCGAGGGATCCGGAGCACTGGTGTTGGAATCGCTTGAGACGGCTTTGGCTCGCGGCGCCACCATCCTCGGCATCCTGGGCGGTTGCGGCGAAAAGGCCGACGACTTCCACCGCACCCGCTCGAAACCGGACGCTTCGCCGGCCATTGCCGCGGTTCGCGCCGCGCTGGCCGATGCCGGCCTGGGTGAAGACGAAATCGACTATGTCAACGCCCACGGCACGTCGACACCGGAGAACGACAAGATGGAACATCTGGCGCTCTCGACGGTGTTCGGCGAGCGCATAAGCTCCATGCCGGTGTCGTCGAACAAGTCGATGATCGGCCATACATTGTCGGCGGCCGGCGCTGTCGAGGCCGCTTTCTCGCTGATGACGATGCGCGAAAGCGTCATTCCGCCAACCATCAACTACGACAATCCGGACCCCGCGATCGTGCTCGACGTGGTGCCGAACAAGAAGCGCAATGCCGAGGTTCGCAGCGTTTTGTCGAACTCCTTCGGCTTCGGCGGCCAGAACACTTGCCTTGTCATGGCGCGGGAACCGGTCTAAGCGACCTTTTTCAGCCATACAGAACCGACAGGCCTCATGCGCGCACTGCAACTTATCGAGGACCGCCGTCTTGAAACGGTGGACCTGCCGCCCCCGCCGCCACCCGCACTCGGCGAAGTCACGCTGCGCATCAAGGCGGTGGCGCTGAACCATATCGACGTCTGGGGCTGGCGCGGCATGGCCTTCGCCAAGCGCAAGCTGCCGCTGGTCGTCGGCGCCGAAGCCTCCGGCGAGGTCGAGGCGGTCGGTCCTGGTGTTTCCAGCCTGCTGCCCGGACAATTGGTGTCGATCTACGGTGCGCGCACCTGCGGCCTCTGCCGCGCCTGCCGCGAAGGCCGCGACAATCTCTGCGAGCATGTCTCGGGTGTCCACGGCTTCCACCTCGACGGATTCGCGCAGGAGAAGATCAACCTGCCGGCGCGTCTGCTCGTCCCCGCACCTCCCGGCGTGACCGATATCGGGGCCGCGGTGGCGCCCGTGACCTTCGGCACCGTCGAGCACATGCTGTTCGACAACGCCAGGCTTCAGCCCGGCGAGACGATCCTGATCCATGCCGGCGGATCCGGCATCGGCTCGGCGGCGATCCAGCTGGCCAAGCACATGGGCTGCACAATCATCACCACGGTCGGCTCCAACGACAAGATCGACAAGGCCAAGGCGCTCGGCGCCGACCATGTCATCAACTACCGTGACGACCGTTTCGAAGGCGTCGTGCGCAAGCTGACCAAGAAGAAGGGCGTCGACGTCGTCTTCGAACATGTCGGCGCGGATACCTTCGCCGGCTCGATGCTGTGCCTGAAGCGTGGTGGCCGCCTGGTGACCTGCGGGTCGACGTCGGGCGTGTCGACACAGATCAATTTGATGCAGCTGTTCCAGCAGCAGCTGAAACTGCTGGGATCCTTCGGCTGCCGCATGGAAAACATGGCCAACGCCATGCAGAAGATGGCGGCGGGCCAGGTCGCGCCGGTCATCGACACCGAGGTCGGCTTCGACGACATCGATGCGGCGCTGAAGCGCATGGAAGGCCGCGACGTCTTCGGCAAGATCATCCTGCGCGTCGTCTAGAGCCTTGACTTCGGTGCTCAAGAAGTTTCGCCGCGATCTCAGGTTTCGCTACGGCAGGCAGCTGCGCCAGGTGAACTACTGGCTGGTTGCGCGCGCCGCCATGATCATCATCTCGATACTGCGCCTGCTACCGGTCGACGCCGCGCTGAATTTCGCCGACCGCGTCGCGCGCCGCATCGGCCCCTGGGTCGGGCGTCATCAGGTCGCCATCGACAATCTGCGCAAGGCCTACCCGCAAAAGAGCGAAAGCGAGATCCAGGCCATTGCGTCGGACATGTGGGGCAACATGGCCCGGCTGGCCGCCGAATACATCTTTCTCGACGCCCTGTTCGACTACGACCCCGCCTCGAGCAAGCCGGGCCGCGTCGAGGTCAAGGGAACGGAGCACTTCGTCGAGATAGCCGCCGAAAAGCAGCCGCATATCGTCTTCACCGGCCATCTCGGCAATTTCGAACTGCTGCCGGTGGCAGCCGCGACCTTCGGCATGAACATCACGGCGCTGTTTCGCCCGCCCAACAACCCCTACCTTGCCGATTACATCCTCTCGACGCGCCGCTCGACCATGGGTTCCCTGCTGCCGTCGATGGCCGGCGCCTCGTTCGCATTGGCGGGCGTCCTGGAAAACGGCGGCAATATCGGCGTCCTTGTCGACCAGAAATTCTCCAACGGCCTGGAGACGACCTTCTTCGGCCGTCCCTGCCAGAGCAACCGCGTGCTGGGCACGCTCGCCCGCCACTACGACTGCGACGTCTATCCGGCGCGCTGCGTCAGGCTGCCTGGCAACCGCTTCCGGCTCGAGATCGAGGACAAGCTGGTTCTGCCGCGCACCGCCGACGGCAGCGTCGACGTCCACGCCACCACCCAGATGCTGAATGACGTGGTCGAGCGCTGGGTGCGCGAGGATCCCGGCCAGTGGATGTGGTTCCACAAAAGGTGGGAGATCAGCAACTGGCGTCGCAAACAGCGCCCGAAGCCGGCTTCAGTCGCAAACACCTAATACATGTCGCCCAAACTGATCTGGTTTTGAGCGAACGAGATGCATAAGCAAAGATTTAAAGCGCGTCGCATGAACCTGTTTCGTCGCGACGCGCTTTAAGCAAGGTCGCAGGCGAGAACATCCGTTCTACGCCAGCCGACCATGTACCGGCGAAATCAGGCGCTCAGTTGGTGACGACGATGCGCGTGTTGCCGAATCCCACTTCCCGCACCATCGAATAGAAGGCCGCGGCATTGGCCGTGTGCAACCGCACGCAGCCATGCGAAGCCGGGCGGCCGAGCTGCCTGACGGCACCGGTTCCGTGGATGGCATAGCCGCCATGGAAGAACACGGAATACGGCATCGGCGACATATGGTATTTGCGCGAATACCACATCCGGGCCGTGCGTTGCGGCCGATAGCTGCCGCGCGGCGTGAAATAGCCAGTGCGCGCGGTCGACACGCTCCACGTGTAAACCGATAGCCCATACCGGACCGTCATCGTCTGCGAAGATACGTCTATGTTCGCCACGAGGCTGGCTGCCCAGCCCTGCCCCGAAGCGCCGAACAGCATCGCGACAAATACGGCCGCCATGAGAACTGTCTTTTTCATGCGATCAAACCCCTTTGATTGCCCCTTGCTTGCCTGCCTGCCATCACGATGCTTTTCATCTTTTTAATGGCAGGTGAATGAAGTAACACACACTCGTTGACCAATTGGCCAATCCAAAGCAGAGAATTTGAACGATTTCCCGCGATAGTTGCCGCAACGACACGCCGCGCGGGCCTGATCACCAGCGGGCTTGCAAAACCGCCGATATCGCTGCTCAACTCGTCGTATGAACGAGCGACTCCTCAAGGCAATCGACAACAAGCGCGACGATGTCGTTGCGCTGACCGCCGACCTCATCCGTTTTCCGACCATCAATCCGCCCGGCGAAGCCTATGGGCCATGCGCGGAATATCTCGGTGCGCGGCTGAAGAAGCGCGGCTTCGAGACGGAATTCATCCGCGCCGACGGCACGCCCGGCGATACGGATCGCTATCCGCGAATCAATGTCGTCGCGCGATTTGACGGACGCTCTCCAGGCGCCTGCGTCCACTTCAACTCGCATATCGACGTCGTCGAAGCCGGCGATGGTTGGACCGTCGATCCCTTCGCCGGCGTCGTCAAGGACGGCAAGGTCTACGGCCGCGGCGCCTGCGACATGAAGGGTGGGCTCGCCGCCTCCATCATCGCCGTCGAGGCCTTCATGGAAGTATTCCCCGACTTTCCCGGCGCCATCGAGATATCGGGCACGGTGGACGAAGAATCCGGCGGCTTCGGCGGTGTCGCCCATCTGGCCGGGCTCGGCTACTTCTCGAAGCCCAGGGTCGATCACGTCATCATCCCCGAGCCGCTCAACAAGGACCGCATTTGCCTTGGCCATCGCGGCGTCTGGTGGGCGGAAATCGAGACCAAGGGCGAGATCGCGCATGGCTCCATGCCGTTTCTCGGCGACAACGCGGTGCGCCATATGGGCGCTGTACTGCAAGCTTTCGAGGACGAGTTGTTCCCCGCGCTTGACCGCAAGATGACACGCATGCCGGTGGTGCCCGAAGGGGCGAGGCGCTCGACCATGAACATCAATTCCATTCATGGCGGCCAGACCGAGGATTTCCGGCCCGGCCTGCCCTCGCCCAATGTACCCGATTCCTGCCGGCTGACCATCGATCGCCGCTTCCTGCTCGAGGAGGATCTGGCCACGGTCAAAGCCGAAGTGACCGGCATTCTCGACCGGCTGAAGCGCGAGCGCAAGAAGTTCGACTACGAGATACGCGACCTCATGGAAGTGCTGCCGCTGATGACCGAGCGCGACGCGCCCGTGGTCAAGGCCGTGGCGCAAGGCATTCATGCGATCTTCGACCGCGAGCCTGACTACGTCATTTCGCCCGGCACCTACGACCAGAAGCATATTGCCCGCATCGGCCACATCTATGATTGCATCGCCTATGGACCCGGCATTCTCGACCTTGCCCACCGGCCGGATGAGTGGGTCGGGATATCGGACATGGTGGAATCGGCTAAGGTGATGGCGATCGGGCTGAACGTGCTGCTGCGCGGCACGGCCGCAGGCTGAGGCCTCCCGCCGGGCAAGCTTCGACCGATCGAAACGGCCGCCGGGAGAAAAACTTTCCCAACCATGACGCCCGGCAGCACGAAACGCAATTTACTCCCGCGCGAAATCACGCTTCTATCGCCCGGTTTGAGCACGTGTCTGAACGCATGGGAGTGCACGATGAGATTGTGGAAAACCATTCTGGCCGCGGCCGTCCTGGCACTGGCCGCCGGAAGCCCGGCCTTTGCCGCGCGCACCGACCTTGTCATCGGCATTCCGCTCGAGCCGCCGCATCTCGACCCGACCGCCGGCGCCGCCGCCGCCATCGATGAGGTGCTCTACGCCAATGTGTTCGAGGGCCTGACACGCATCGGCCCGAATGGCGAAGTACTGCCGGACCTGGCCGAAAGCTGGACCATTTCCGACGACGGCAAGGCCTACACTTTCAAGCTGCGTACCGGCGTGAAATTCCACGACGGCGCCGACTTCAGCGCCGACGACGTGAAATTCTCGCTGGACCGCGCCCGCGCCGACAATTCGGTCAATGCTCAGAAGAACCTGTTCGCGGCCATCGACAAGGTCGATGTCATCGATCCGGCGACGGTCAAGGTCACGCTGAAGAACCCGCAAGGGTCTTTCCTCTACAATATGGGCTGGGGCGACGCGGTGATGGTGTCGCCAAAATCGGCTGACACCAACAAGGAGAACCCGATCGGCACCGGTCCGTTCAAGTTCCAGGGCTGGGCCAAGGGGTCGTCGATCACGCTGGTGAAAGCCGACCACTATTGGGGCACGCCGGCATTCCTCGACAAGGTTGAGTTCCGCATCGTGCCGGATGCCGCCGCAAACGTTCCGGCATTGCTTTCCGGCGACATCCAGGCCTTCCCGTTCTTCGATCCCGACAGCCTGGCACAGGTCAAGGACGACCCGCGTTTCAAGGTGGTGATCGGCTCGACCGAGGGCGAAACCATCCTCTCGATCAACAACAAGAAGCCGCCTTTCGACAAGCTGCAGGTCAGGCAGGCGATCTCCTACGCGCTTGACCGCAAGGCGATCATCGACGGCGCCTCGGCCGGCCTCGGCCAGCCGATCGGCTCGCACATGTCGCCGGCCAACAAGGATTATGTCGATCTCACCGGCCGCTATCCGCATGATGTCGCCAAGGCCAAGGAATTGCTGAAGGAAGCAGGCCTGGAGAACGGCTTCAAGGCGACGCTGAAGCTGCCGCCGCCCGGCTATGCGCGGCTCGGCGGCGAGATCATCGCCTCGGAACTCCGCGACGTCGGCATCAACCTCGAGATCTTGCCGGTCGAATGGGCGCAGTGGCTGGATCAGGTGTTCACCAAAAAGGACTACGACCTGACCATCGTCTCCCACACCGAGCCCAACGACATCGATATCTATTCGCGCAAGGATTACTATTTCAACTATGACAATCCGGCCTTCGACAAGGTGATCGCCGACCTCAACCTCACCTCCGACGCGGCCAAGCGCAAGGCGTTGCTCGGACAGGCGCAGAAGATCCTGGCCGACGACGCCGTGGTCGGCTTCCTTTACGAACTGCCAAAAGTCGGGGTCTGGGACGCCAAGCTGCAAGGGCTGTGGGAAAATGCCCCGATCCAGGCCAATGACCTGACCAAGGTGAAGTGGGGCGAGTGAGGCTGTTGGCTAACAGGCGGCGCTTGCGCACCTTGGCGCCCCCCTCTGCCCTGCCGGGCATCTCCCCCTCAAGGGGGGAGATTGCGCTGTCGCCGCTGCTTTCGCCAATCATCAACGACGCATTTGTGGCGCCGGCGCTGAAACTGCCAATCTCCCCCCTTGAGGGGGAGATGTCCGGCAGGACAGAGGGGGGCGCCGTAGAACGAAGTCGTCACCTGTTGGTTGCCATCGGCAACACCACCGTCCCTCATCTCCCATGACCGCCTACCTCCTCAAGCGCCTCGCCATCGCGCTCGCCACGCTGGTGCTGGCTACCATGGTGGTGTTCGCCGTGCTGGAAATCCTTCCCGGCGACCCTGCCCGGCTGATGCTGGGCATGAACGCCAGCGCCGACCAGGTCGAGTTGCTGCGCAACCAGATGGGCCTCAACGCACCGCTGCCATGGCGCTACCTGCATTGGGCCGGCGGCCTGCTCAGCCTCGATTTCGGCCGCTCCTATACCTATTCGGTGCCGGTCATCGATCTCGTGCGCGAACGGCTTGCCGTGTCGCTGCCGCTGGCGCTGATCGCGCTTGTGCTGTCCACGGTCATCGCCATTCCGGTTGGCCTGTTTTCCGCCAGCCGGCGCGGACGGGCCGGCGACACCGTGGCGATGGGCGCGGCGCAGCTTGGCGTCGCCGTGCCCAATTTCTGGTTCGCGCTGATGCTGATCTATATCTTCGCCGTCTGGCTGCGCCTAGTTCCGGCCGGTGGCTTTCCCGGCTGGGGAGCCGGTGTCTGGCCGGCGCTGAAATCGCTGCTGTTGCCGGCGGTCGCGCTTGCCTTGCCGCAAGCGGCGATCCTGGCACGTGTCACCCGCTCGGCGCTGATCGAGGTGCTGAACGAGGATTACATCCGCACCGCCCGCGCCAAGGGCCTGCCCTATCGCGCCATACTTTGGCGGCACGCGCTGCGCAACGCCATGATCCCGGTGCTGACCATTCTCGGTCTGCAATTCGCCTTCCTGCTTGCTGGCACCATCATCATCGAGAATGTTTTTTATCTCCCCGGCCTCGGCCGGCTGGTGTTCCAGGCCATCACCCAGCGCGACCTGATCGTCGTCGAAAGCGTCGTCATGCTGCTGGTCGCCACCGTGATCGCCGTCAACCTCATCGTCGATCTTTCCTATGCGGTCGTCGATCCGCGCCTGAGAAGCCGGCAATGACCCTACACATCGACATTCCCGAAGAGACATTCGGCAGCATCCTGGCCAAGGCATTCCGGAACACCGCTTTCGTCACCGGCTTCGTCATCACCTTGCTCATCCTGGTGATGGCAATCGTCTCCTATGTCTGGACGCCCTACGATGTGACGAAGCTGGTCATAGCCGACAAGACGCAAGGCCCCTCGCTGGCGCATTGGTTCGGTACCGACCATTTCGGCCGCGACATCCTGTCGATGATCATGATCGGCGCCCGCAATTCGATTGCGGTGGCTTTTGTAGCGGTCGGCATCGGCATGGGCGTCGGCGTGCCGCTCGGCGCCTTTGCCGCGGCGCGCGGCGGCCTCGTCGACGAGGCGCTGATGCGCATCAACGATCTCGTCTTCGCCTTCCCCGCGCTGCTGTCGGCGATCATGGTCACCGCCATCTTCGGGCCGGGCGCCGTCAACGCCATCATCGCCATCGGCATTTTCAACATCCCGGTGTTCGCACGGGTCGCCCGGGCCGGCGCGCTGGCGATCTGGCCGCGCGAATTCATCCTGGCCGCGCGCGCCGCGGGAAAAAGCAGCACGCAGATATCGATCGAACATGTCTTGCCCAACATCGCCACGCTGCTCCTGGTCCAAGGCACCATCCAGTTCGCGCTGGGCATCCTGGCCGAAGCCGGGCTTTCCTACCTCGGCCTCGGCGCGCAGCCGCCAATGCCGAGTTGGGGCCGCATGCTGTTCGACGCCCAGACCCGCATGGTGGTGGCGCCCTGGATGGCGATCTTTCCCGGCATGGCGATCGTCGTCACCGTGCTCGGCTTGAATCTCCTGGGCGACGGCATCGCCGACATTCTCGACCCGAAATCGCGGCGGCAGCGATGAGCCTGCTGGAGATCGAGAACCTGTCGCTCGCCATCGGCGACACGCCGATCCTGAAAGGCGTGGAACTCTCCCTTGCATCAGGCGAAGTCATGGGGCTGGTCGGCGAATCCGGCTCCGGCAAATCGATGACCGCGCTGACGGTGATGCGGCTTCTGCCCCACGCCGCGCGCGCCACAGGGCGCGTCACCTTCGATGGGATAAATATCCTCGCCGCAACGGAGGACCAGATGTGCGCGCTGCGCGGCGACGACATCGGCATGGTGTTCCAGGAGCCGATGACCGCTCTCAACCCGGTCAAGACCATCGGAGAACAGGTAGCCGAAGGCATACGCTGGCACACCAGGACCACACGCGCGGAAGCTGAAGAGCGGGCGCGAAAAATGCTCGACCGCGTCGGCCTTCCCTCGGCAAAATTCCCGCTGTCGCGCTATCCGCACGAACTGTCCGGCGGCCAGCGCCAGCGCGTCGTCATTGCCATCGCCTGTGCGCTGAAGCCGAAGCTGCTGATCGCCGACGAACCGACAACGGCCCTCGATGTGGTGCTGCAGGCGCAAATCCTCGACCTCCTGCGCGACCTCGTGGCGGAGAGCCGCATGGGCCTGCTGCTGATCTCGCACGACCTCGCCGTGGTGACCGAGATGGCCGACCGCATCGCCATCCTGCGCCATGGTGAGGTGATGGAGGCCGGCGACACGGCGCGCACGCTGTCCGAACAGCTCCACCCCTATACGCGCCAGCTGGCGCAAGCCTCCATGCATGTGCCGGCGCGCGCCAAGCCGCATGGCGCTGGAACAGGCAAGCCCTTGCTTCAGGTCGAGAACGTGACCCGTGACTATGCCGGCCGGCGCACCGCGCTGTTCAGGCGCGCGCCCGACATACGCGCCGTCGACGATGTCTCCCTGTCGATGGCGCCGGGTCAATCAATGGCGCTGGTCGGCCGCTCCGGCTGCGGCAAGTCAACGCTCGCCCGGATGATCCTGGCACTGGACCGGCCAAGCGCCGGCACGATCCGGTTTCGCGGCGACACCATCACCGGCAAGCGCGAAGCAGAGCTGAAGCCGGCGCGACGCGACATGCAGGTTGTCTTCCAGGATCCCTATGGCTCCTTCGATCCGCGCCAGAAGGTGGAAAGGCTGGTCGCCGAGCCGCTGCATGTGCTGGAAAAGAAACCGACCCGCGCCGAGCGTCGCGAGATGGTGGCGCATGCGCTGCACGAGGTTGGCCTCGGCATCAGCGACATGGACAAATACCCGCACGAATTTTCGGGCGGCCAGCGCCAGCGGCTGTCGATCGCGCGCGCCATCATCACCCGCCCCAAGCTGGTCGTCGCCGACGAGCCGGTCTCGGCGCTCGACGTCTCGATCCGCGCCCAGATCCTCGATCTGTTCGCCGAACTCAACCAGAAGCTCGGCATCGCCTATCTCTTCATTACCCATGACCTGACCGTCGCCCGCGCCATCACCGACGAGGTGCTGGTCATGCATGACGGCAAGATCGTCGAGCGCGGCAGGACGAACGAGGTGCTCGATCATCCGCAATCCGAGGCCGCCAGGGCGCTGGTTGCCGCCGCCCCGGACCTGCACAGGGCAATCGCGCGCCGGATGCAGGAGCAAGGTTAAGAAGGCGGTTCGCCCCTACTCTTCCGGCTTCACCACATCGACTGGACTGATGTCGAGCAGATCGAGCGTACGGCGCAGCAGGCGCACCTCGGTCTCGGCCAGTTGCGAATCCGCCTTGGCAATCTCGGCCATATGCTGCGCCAGTTGCTTGCGCCGTTCGACGTCGAGATCGCGGAACAGTGCAATCGCCTGCGAGCCGTTGGTCTCGTAGCCGAACTCGTTGAGGTATTCGATAACGCTGTCGATGCTGCTTTCCTGAATGCCGAAGGCGTCCTTGCAGATGCGCCGGAAGGCCACCATCTCGCTCTCGCTGACTGTGCCGTCAGCCAGAATCATGCGGAACAGCATCAGAAGTTCGGCCGACAGGACGGGATCGTCCGCCACCTTGCGCACGCCCGGGTCGCCGTCGAAGATCGAACGTATCTGATCCAGCAATGCGAATGCCATCGGTGCCCCTTTCCGATTCCTCTTCACTAGAGTTAGCGCGGAATCGGCCTTGCGCAAATGGGGCGGTCGTGATCGAACGCCGCTATCTCGGCAGACCGACGCTCCCACGGATCAGATGATCGATCTCAGCATCCAGACAGTTGCCATGCTCGCCTTCGCCGCCTTTGCGGCGGGCTTTGTCGATTCGATTGCCGGCGGCGGCGGACTGATCACCATTCCGGCTCTGCTGCTGGCCGGTTTCTCGCCGGTCGAGGCGCTTGGAACCAACAAGCTGCAAGGCATGTTCGGCTCCGGGTCGGCGACCATCCACTATGCCTCCAAGGGCCATGTCGACCTGCGCCGGCAATTGCCGTCGGCGCTGCTGGCGCTGGCCGGAGGCGCCGTAGGCGCCTTGCTGGCCACCATCGTCCCGGGCGATCTCCTGCGCGCCCTGCTGCCCCTGATACTGATTGCTATCGCGCTCTATTTCGCGCTCAAGCCCAACATGAACGACGTCGACCGCGCCGAACGCCTGTCGCCATTCCTGTTTGGACTGACCCTGGTGCCGGCAGTCGGCTTCTATGACGGCCTGTTCGGGCCTGGCGCCGGCTCATTCTATATGCTGGCGTTCGTCGCGCTCGCCGGCTACGGCGTGCTCAAGGCTACGGCGCATACCAAACTGCTCAACTTCGCCTCCAACATCGGCGGCTTCGTCGTCTTTGCCGCCGTCGGCGTCATCTCCTGGAAGATCGGCCTGATGATGGGCGTTGCCCAGTTCCTCGGCGCCCGCGTCGGCGCCAGCCTGGCCATGCGCATCGGCGCCAGACTGATCAAGCCGCTGCTGGTAATCGTCTGCCTGGCACTGGCGGTGAAGCTGCTGGCCGACCCGGCCAACCCACTGCGTGTCATGATTGGTGTGTGATCACGCGACTGTTACAATGGCGCTGTTCGAATCATGTTGGAGGAGCCAGACATGAATCTCAGCGCGCCTACCCAGATTGTTTTCATCATTTCCCTAGTCATTGCCATCATCGGCATTCTCGCCGCGCTTGGCATTCTTGCGTTCATTCCAATCGCATCGGTGTGGATCGTTCTCATCGCCTACATCGTACTCGCCGCCGGTTGCCTGATGCGCGGCGCCTGACAAGTTTCCCGCAAAGTGGGGACCGAGAGCGCCCGGCCGAAAGCCGGGCGCTTTTGATTCCGGTCAAGGCTCTGCTAGATTTGCCTTGGCGGAAGGATGACCGATGCCAATAGAGATGCAGCGCCGGACGGAACAGGACCGCTCGGTCGCCGGGCGGTTCGAGATGCGTCGGCGCCTTCCCGATCCTGCGCTCGAGGGCATCGTGTCCGACATCTGCGGCTATCGCGAAACGGCGCCCGGCCATTTCCGCAACATCGAATACGCGTCGCTCATCGTGCCGCTGGTGATCAGCTTCGCCGAGCCCTTCGCCATCGGCCTCGGCAAGACACCCGGCGACAACGACCGCTTCGCCAGTTTCGCTGCCGGCCTTTTCGCCGGGCCGGTGCTGATCGAATCCTTCGGCGCCGCCTGCTGCGTCCAGGTCAACTTCACGCCGCTTGGCGCGCGCCGGTTCTTCCGGCTGCCGATGAGCGAACTGACCGACAGCATGGTCGTGCTCGACGACGTGCTGGGCACCGAAGGCGTGGCGCTGCGCGAAAGGCTTGGCAATGCACCGGATTGGACGACGCGTTTTGACATCGCCGAAGCCTTCGTCGCCGCCCGTCTGACGAGTGCGGCGCAAACACCGCTCGAAATCGCCTGGGCCTATGACCGCATCATCGCCTCCGGCGGCCGGACCCGCATCGCGTCGCTCGCCGAAAGGCTGGGCTGGAGCCGCAAGCACCTGGCGGGAAAATTCTCCGACGCGATCGGCATCGGCCCCAAGACGCTGTCGCGCATCGTCCGCTTCAACCGGGCGCTCGGCCTGTCGAGGCAGCCCGCGGCCCACTGGGCGGATATCGCTGCCGATTGCGGCTATGCCGACCAGGCGCATCTGGTGCGCGAATTCCGCGACCTTGCCGGCGGGACGCCGACGGCGGTTTCGGCCAGGTAACATTTCTTCAAGACGCTGGAACCGTCCTCGCCGAGAGTGATGCATGTCGCCCAAAAGTGCGCAGCGGTTTTGGGACAACAACATGCACAAACTGGATGCATCGACCAGTTCAGATGAAGGAGGTTCCCATGCCCACTACCACCGAAGCCCCTCGCCTCTACCCTGCCCTGCGCTATGAAAACGCGGCGAAAATGATCGACTGGCTCTGCGAAGCCTTCGGTTTCACCGTCCGCGCCCGCTATGGCGAAGGCGATGTCGTGCACCATGCCGAACTGGTCTTCGGCTCCTCGATGATCATGCTGGGCACGGTGCGAGACGACGATTACGGCAAGATGGTCGGCGAGCCCGGCACAGGCGGCGGCAAGTCGATCTACATCGCCGTCGACGACGCCGATGCCGCCTATGCCAAGGCCAGGCAGGCCGGCGCCACGATCATCCAGGAATTGACCAACCGCGACTATGGCAGCCGCGAGTTGATCTGCCGCGACCCGGAAGGCAATGTCTGGTCATTCGGCACCTACTGGCCGAAGGCGGGAGAAAAAGCGTAGCGCCGCTCTACCGAGCCAGCCCAAAAATCGCGTCACAGTCGAGATGGGTCTCCAGCTCGGCCGCGACGTCGTCCAGCGCCCGCTCGACGTCGGCGCGATAATCGATGCCGCCGCCTTTGACGCCAAGGCTTTCGAGGAATTTTCCGCGAAAGCCGTCGGCGCCGAACAGGCCATGCATATAGGTGCCCAGCACCTTGCCGTCGGTGGAAACAGCACCATCCTCGACGCCATTGATGATCGCCGACGGTCGCATCGTGTCCGGGCCGGTGGTCCGGCCGAGATGGATTTCGTAGCCTTCGAGCGGCAGGTCGAATTGCACCGAGCGCGCGCT
This sequence comes from Mesorhizobium sp. B1-1-7, assembly GCF_006442705.1. Taxonomy (NCBI): domain Bacteria; kingdom Pseudomonadati; phylum Pseudomonadota; class Alphaproteobacteria; order Hyphomicrobiales; family Phyllobacteriaceae; genus Mesorhizobium; species Mesorhizobium sp. B1-1-7. The sequence goes on from NZ_VFWQ01000012.1 coordinate 233,863, forward strand.
GACATTGCGCACCGTCTTCTCCGGCTCCATCACCGTTTCGATGTCGAGCAGGCCGAGCCCTTCGGCCTCCTTGACACTGCCTTCGATACCGTCGGGATCACGCACCAACCGGCCCAGCATCTGGAAGCCGCCGCAAATGCCAACAACGTGACCGCCGCGCTTGCGATGCACCGCAATATCCTGGTCCCAGCCGTTTTCGCGGAATTTCAGGAGATCGCCGATCGTCGACTTGGAGCCGGGAATGACCACCAGCCCGGCATCGGCCGGCAACGGCTTTCCCGGCGGCACGAACACCACTTCGACCTGCGGTTCGGCTTTCAGCGGGTCGAGATCGTCGAAATTGGCGATCCGCCCAAGCATCGGCACCGCCACCTTCAGCGCGCGTTTCCCGCCGGACACCAGCCGTTCCAGCACCACCGAATCCTCCGAGGGCAGCCGCGCCGCCGCCTTCAGCCACGGCACGACGCCAAAGCAGCGCCAGCCGGTGAATTTTTCGATCGCCTTCAGGCCGTCATCGAACAGCGAGACATCGCCGCGAAACTTGTTGATGAGGTAGCCGACGATCATGCGCCGGTCCTCTTCCGGCAGGATCAGATGCGTGCCGGCAACCGAGGCGATGACGCCGCCGCGATCGATGTCGCCGACCAGCACCACCGGCACGTTCGCACGTGTCGCAAAGCCCATATTGGCGATGTCGCGGCTTCGGAGGTTGATTTCGGCAGGCGAGCCGGCGCCCTCGACGATGACCAGATCCGCGTCCTCACCGACCTTGCCCCAGGAATCCAGGACGGCATCCATCAGCCGGCCCTTCAGCGCTTGGTAGTCGCGCGCCCGCGCCTCGCCGAACACCTTGCCCTGCACGATGACCTGCGCGCCGACATCGGTCTGCGGCTTGAGCAGCACCGGGTTCATGTGGACTGACGGCGCGACCCCACACGCGATCGCCTGCAGCCACTGCGCGCGGCCGATCTCGCCACCGCCATGGTTGTTGTCGCCGGGAATGTCGGCGACGGCTGCATTGTTCGACATATTCTGCGGCTTGAACGGCCGCACCTTCAGCCCGCGCTTTTTCGCTGCACGGCACAGCCCAGCGACCAGAACGGTCTTGCCGACATCAGAACCAGTGCCCTGCAGCATAATGGCTTTGGCCATGGTTCAGCCCCTGCCCTGCGCCACGGTTCCGGTGATCTCGGATTTCTGCGCCAGAGGCCCACCGCGCCAGATGTAGAGCGCCAGCAGGGGCTCCTGGCCGGTGCGCATGGCGTGGTTGACATTGGAAGCGTGGTGAACGATCTCGCCGGCCTCCCGCTTGCGAAAGCCCCCCTCGCCCATGCGCCACTCGGTGCCGCCGGTCAACGGAATGTAGATTTCCTCGGCGACGTGATGATGGTCGGGATAGACGACGTCAGGCCCAAGAATCAGCAGGCCGGCCGCGGCCTCGTCATTGGCGAAGTGGCCACGCGTGCCGAATACCTCCAGCCAGCCGTAATTGTCGACGAACGCGCTGCCGAAATCCGACTCGCTGTAGGTCTGCCCCCAATGCAGATTGCCGCGTTGCCCGGCAACCCATCGCACCAGAGGCTTCGCATCCAGGGGCGCCAGTTCGACGGCGCGATCGAGATGGCGCAAGCAGCCAAGCGGATGCGGCTCAAGTGCGCGAGCCGGCATGTCCCAGCCGATGCGCGCCACGGCCTCGCGCACCAGCGCGTTGTCCACGCAAGTGAGATAGGCGTGGAACCGCCCCAGCAGTTCGTCGAATTTTGTCGTCACATCTCACTCCGGACATGCATTCGTGCACAGCCGCTCCGCGGCGGGTCGGGTTGCGCGGCGGCATCATTGGTCTAGATTGGTGCGCGCGCAAAGCCAAAAACGACAGGCCAGCAGGTCGAAAACCATCAGGGAGAACGCCATGGACGCCGCGGTCGATGCGAGCACCAGCCAGTTCGAACTCAATGAGGAACAGCGCGCCATCCAGGAGATGGCGCAGGCCTTCGCCGCCGACCGCGTCGCGCCGAATGCGCTCGACTGGGACCGCAGGAAGCATTTCCCAGCCGATGTGATCCGCGAGACCGGCCCGCTCGGCCTCGGCGGCATCTATATCAGGGACGATGTCGGCGGCTCCGCGCTCGGCCGGCTCGACGCCGTGCTGATCTTCGAGGCGCTGTCGCACGCCGATCCGGCCTTTTCGTCCTTCATCTCGATCCACAACATGGTGGCATCGATGATCGACCGCTTCGGCAATGACGAGCAGCGCCAGCGTTTTTTGCCCAAGCTCACCTCGATGGAATGGCTGGCGAGCTACTGCCTGACCGAGCCGGGTTCGGGATCCGATGCCGCCGCGCTGAAGACGCGCGCGGTGAAGAGCGGCGGCGACTACATCCTCAACGGCACAAAGCAGTTCATCTCGGGCGCCGGCGACAGCGATGTCTATGCTGTCATGGTCCGCACTGGCGCCGATGGTCCGAAAGGCATTTCCACCATCATCGTGCCCAGGGATGCGCCGGGCCTCTCCTTCGGCGCCAACGAGCACAAGATGGGCTGGCACATGCAGTCGACCCGCCAGGTCATCTTCGAGGATTGCAAGGTGCCGGCGGAAAACCTGTTGTCGAGCGAAGGCGCCGGTTTCGGTATCGCCATGGCCGGGCTCGACGGCGGCCGGTTGAACATCGCCGCCTGTTCGCTGGGCGGTGCGCAGTCGGCACTCGACAAGGCGCTGTCCTACACCGCCGAGCGCAAGGCCTTCGGCTCGAAGATCAACCAGTTCCAGGCGCTGCAGTTCAGGCTGGCCGACATGGAGACCGAGTTGCAGGCGGCGCGCATCTTCCTCTATGCGGCTGCCTCCAAACTCGACCACAAGGCGCCTGATGCCGGCAAATGGTCGGCTATGGCCAAGCGCTTCGTCACCGACACCGGCTTCAACGTCGCCAACGATGCGCTGCAACTGCTCGGCGGTTATGGCTATCTGCACGATTACGGCATCGAGAAGCTGGTGCGCGACCTGCGCGTCCACCAGATCCTCGAAGGCACCAACGAGATCATGCGCGTCATCATCGCGCGGGCGCTGATCGGACGGTAAGGCAGTAGGCAGTAGGCAGTAGGCAGTAGGCAGTAGGCAAAGATGACCGGCAAGATCAATTCATACAAGGATCTTATCGTATGGCAGCAGTCGATGGACCTGGCCGTCGCCGCCTATTTCTTGACCAAGACATGGCCCAAAGAGGAATTGTACGGACTGACCAGCCAGATCCGTCGTTCAGCGACATCTATCCCTGCAAACATCGCCGAAGGTTATGGTCGGGACAACAGAGGCTCTTATCAACAGTTTCTCAGGATAGCCCAAGGTTCGACGAAGGAGCTCGAGACACACCTCCAGATCGCAGAGCGGATTGGCCTTGCCACACATGATCAAGCCAATCAGCTACTGTTAGCGACCGAGGCCATCGGAAAAATGCTTCGCCAGCTTATAATAAAACTTGCACCCGAATAGATCGCCCTACTGCCTACTGCCTACTGCCTACTGCCTACTGCCTACTGCCTACTGCCTACTGCCTACTGCCTACTGCCTACTTACCCAAATCACGGAGCGCCACTATGACCACCATCGCCTTCATCGGCCTCGGCAATATGGGCAATCCGATGGCTGCCAATCTGGTCAAGGCGGGGCATGCCGTCCATGGCTTCGATCTGGTGCCGGAGAATTTGACGGTCGCGCGCCAGCACGGCGTTGTCGTTATGGCGAATGCCTTGGCCGCGGTGAAGGATGCCGATGTGGTCATCACCATGCTGCCGGCCGGCAAGCACGTGCTGTCGGTCTATGAGGACATCGCGCCCAAGGCAAAAAAGGGCACGCTGTTCATCGATTCCTCAACCATCGATGTCGAATCGGCACGCAAGGCGCATGCGACAGCCGCAAGGCATGGCTTGCTGTCGATCGATGCGCCTGTTTCGGGCGGCACCGGCGGTGCGACGGCCGGCACGCTGACCTTCATGGCCGGCGGTTCAGACGATGCCTTCGCCGCCGCCGAGCCGATCCTGAAGCCGATGGCCGGCCGCATCGTCCATTGCGGCGGCGACGGCGCCGGCCAGGCGGCGAAGATCTGCAACAACATGATCCTCGGCATTTCGATGATCGGCGTCGCCGAAGCCTTCGTGCTGGCGGAAAAGCTCGGTCTGTCGCATCAGGCACTGTTCGACGTCGCCTCGACATCGTCCGGCCAGTGCTGGTCGCTGACCACCTATTGCCCCGTGCCCGGCCCGGTGCCCACTTCGCCCGCCAACAGGGACTACAAGCCAGGCTTTGCAGCCGCATTGATGCTGAAAGACCTGAAATTGTCGCAGGAAGCCGCCCAGGCTTCCGGCGCCGTGACGCCGCTGGGCGCCGAGGCAGCCCAACTCTACGCCCTGTTCAACGCTCAAGGAAATGGCGGCGCCGATTTCTCCGGCATAATTAATTTTCTGCGCGGGAACCCCGCATAACAAACTGATATAATTGGCTCTTCTGAATTCTCCAGCCAGAAAAACCGTAAATTTAGATTTGCTTAAGCTCTCGATAACTCCGCGGTAACGATGTCCCTATAAAACGGATGGCGAGGCGGACATATCACATCCGCCCGGCGCTCCGGATCAGGTCTCGCGTACCGGAGCCCGTAAGTTCGACAAGTGCCCATAAGTTTCGCAAATTGTTTGCGTAGCGAAGCGCCTGCGTATCTGGCAAAGCCGCGTTCCCGATGGAGCGCGGTTTTTGCGTTTCTGCCGCTTCCGAAGTTCATATTCCAATTGCCGCGTTCGGAATCGGAACGTGATCTTCGTTGGTCAGCACGATCGGCGCGTCCTCCCCGTCCACCCTGACGACGAGCAGGCGCGTGCTCCATGTGCCGGCGTTGCGAACCAGGCGCGAATACACCGTGCCCTTGCCCTTGGCGCCATGGACCGGAATGCTGAACTGGGCATCCCCCGCGCCATTCGCATTGACGTCGAGATTGCCTCCGACCCAGAAATTGTCGGTCACGTCCTCGCCGATAGCGGCTTTCACGCGCGTGTCGGCGCGAATGGCATCCATGGTCATGTGATAGGCGTCGCTGCTTTTCAGAACGAAAGGAATGCTGCCGACCATCGTCGCGCAGCCGCCGATGCCAACCACCCACACGGCCAGCCCGGCGATCGCCCAGTTGCGCTGCGTCTTGCGGAACTGTTCGGCGTCGCGCCAGGCACGATTCTGCCAGGCCCAGCGGCTGCCGCGCGCGCCGAGTACGATGATCATGACGATGTTGACCAACGGGATCAGCGCCAGCAGCGCGATGAAGGTGCTGTTGCCGATGCCCCAGATCCAGTTGAGGAAAAAGGCGCCCCAGTTCCAGCGGTCGAGCTCGGCCGGAATCTCAGCCGGCTGGTTGAGCGGTTGTCCTGCCATCAAGTCTCCCTTCGGCGAACGGCCTCGACGGCTTGTAGCCGATAGCGCCGATGACCGGAACCCTTGGCCCTCCGGCAGGAAGGGAACAAGAGGCCGGCTCAGGACGGGAACGCAGGCGTCCCGGACAACGGGACGCCTGCCGGTATCTCACCGCTTGCGCAGATCCGCTTGCGCCAGGTCCAGCGCCTTGCCGATACGCTCGCAAGCCATGTCGATCGTGTCGCGGGTCCAGATCAGCGGCGGCGACAGGATCATCGTGTCGCCGGTGGCGCGCAGCATCATGCCGTTGGTGATCGCATGGTCGCGCACGGTCACCGCGGCACTTCCCGACGGCAGGAACCGTTCCTTGGTCGCCTTGTCCTTGACGATCTCGATCGCGCCCATCAGGCCGATCGAGCGCACCTCGCCGACCAGATCGTGCCCGGCGATGCGTTCCTGCAGGGCCTTGGCAAAATAAGGCCCGGTGTCGTTCCTGACCCGCTCGACCAGGCCTTCCCTTTCGATGATCTCCAGGTTCTTCAGCGCCACGGCGCAGGCCACCGGGTGCCCGGAATAGGTGTAGCCGTGATTGAACTCGCCGCCCTTCTCGACCAACGTCGAGGTGATACGGTCGCCGACCAGCAGCGCCGACAGCGGCTGATAGCCTGATGTCAGTGCCTTGGCCGTGGTGATGGTGTCCGGCTCGATGTCGAAGGTCTGGGCGGCGTACCATTCGCCGGTGCGGCCGTAGCCGGTGATGACCTCGTCCAGCATCAGCAGCACATCGTATTTGCGGCAGATGCGCTGCACTTCCGGCCAGTAGCTCATCGGCGGTATTTTCACGCCGCCCGCCCCCATCACCGGCTCGCCGATGAAGGCAGCGACCTTGTCGGCGCCGGCCTCGAGGATGGCATCCTCCACGGCCTTGGCCGCGCGCAGGCCGAAATCGTGATCGCTTTCGCCCGGCAGCGCCAGCTCGTAGGCATAGGGCATCATCACATGGACGATGTTGGGCACGGCGCCGCCGAGCTGCTTGTGCATGGCATCCATGCCGCCGAGCGAGGTGCCGGCTATGGTCGAGCCGTGATAGGCCATCTTGCGCGAGATGACGCGGTTCTTCTCCGGCTTGCCTTCCAGCACCCAGTAGTGACGGGCAAGTCGTAGCGCCGTATCGTTCGCCTCCGAGCCGGAGGAACCATAGAAGACCTGGTTGACGTTCTTCGGTGCGATTTCAGCCAGTTTCTTGGACAACAGCACCGGCGTCGGCGTCGAGCATTTGAAGAAGGAATTGTAATAGGGCAGCTCCTTCATCTGCGCATAGGCGGCCTCCGCCAGTTCGTCGCGGCCATAGCCGATGTTGACGCACCACAGGCCGGCCATGCCGTCCAGCAGTTCCGTTCCTTCGGAATCGTAGATGAACGGGCCGTTGGCATGGGTGATGATGCGCGCGCCCGCCTGACGCAACTCCTTGTGGTCGGTGAAGGGATGCAGATGGTGCGCGGCGTCGATCTGCTGAAGCTGCTTCAGCGAATAATTCTGATAGGTCATGTCTGATCTTTCCTCTGGATTCAATCCGGCTGGCGCCGGGGCGAAGTCGTCAGAGGATGGCAGGCGGCGAATAGCCGATGCGGGCGCACAGCCGCAAAAGCTCGGCGCGCAGCGTGCGCGATGACGGTGTCACCGCAACCCGGAATGCGCGAGCTGATAGCCTGGCCAGAGTCATGGCAGGCACCTTAGAGCAAATCCATGAAAAGTGTGAAACGGTTTTCGGTCCGGAATCGCCAAGAAAATCGCCAAGAAAAAGGATTCAGGGCAAAGGGTGGTTCGACCACCCTTTGCCTGGCGGATGACGGGATACGGCTAGGCCTTGCCGCTTAGCGCCCTCTGCAGGAATACATATTTCATCGCCGTCTGCATCGCTTGAGGCCGACGGTCGCCGCGCCCGCCATGCCCGCCCTCGGTTTCCTCGAAGAACAGCGTCCTGGCGTGACCGGCCTCCTGCAGCCGGGCCGCCATCTTGCGCGCATGGCCGGGATGGACCCGGTCGTCCGCCGTCGATGTGGTCAGCAGCACCGGCGGATAGGCGACGTCCGCATCGACATGCTGGTAGGGCGAATAGGCGGAAAGCCATTTGGCGTCTTCGGGCTTCGACGGATCGCCATATTCGGCCATCCACGAGGCGCCCGGCGGCAATTGCGTGTAGCGCAGCATGTCGAGCAGCGGCACCTCGACGATGACGGCGCCGAACAGTTCCGGGTGCTGCGTCAGGGAAACACCGGTCAGCAAGCCGCCATTCGAGCCGCCCTGGATGCCGAGCGAGGCAGCCGTGGCGATGCCGCGCCGGACGACGTCCTCGGCGACCGCGGCGAAATCGTCAAAACCATTCTGGCGTTTGTCCTTCAGCGCCGCCTGATGCCAGGCCGGGCCGAATTCGCCGCCGCCGCGGATGCAGGCCTGCACATAGGCGTTGCCCTTCTCCAGCCACAGCCTGCCGCGCACGCCGGCATAGCCGGGCAGCAACGGCACTTCGAAGCCGCCATAGCCATAGAGCAACGTCGGCACGGGCCCCTTCTGGTCGCGCCGCCGGACGACGAAATAAGGGATCATCGTGCCGTCCTTCGAGCGCGCCTCGAACTGCTCCGAAATCAGCGGCGAGGCATCGAAGCGCGCTGGCTGCGACTTCACGGTTTCAAGCGTCGCGCCATCGTCATCAGACCAGATGATCGAGCTCGGTGTCAGGAAATCGGTGAAGGAGAAGGAGACGCTGGAGCCGAAATGCTCGGCATGGCTGATGCCGACGGTGCCGTTTTCAGGCAGGGCGACCGGCTTCAGCGACCAGGCGCCGTCCTTGCGTCCGCAGACGAGAACCTTGCCGCGCACATTGTCCATCAGGCTGATGAACAACCGGTCCTGCGTGCGGGCTAGGCCGGCGATCGACACGCGATGCGCCGGCGCGAGCAAGGCCTCGATAGCGCCAAGGCTGCCGGTTTCGATCCAGTGCGCGAAATCGAGCGAATAGAGCCCGTCCGGCTGGCAGGCAGTGCCGTCGGGCGCCGTCCAAGGGGTGCGCACCCCGAACACCATCTGGTCCTTGAAAAGCGCGGTGTCGGTGACGTCGTCCGGCAGCGGGATGCTCCTGTTTTCGCCAGACGGGAGATGCAGGAAACTGTGCGATGCGAAGAAGTTGAGTGTCCGCGCCAGAAACAGATGGCGCTTCTCGCCGTCGAACTCGACCCCGGCGCCGACGGCGAGATCTTCCTTCTGCGCCTCGAAGATCGGCGTCGCGTCTTCGAGCTTGGTGCCCCGCTTCCAGAGCTTGACCACGCGCGGATAGCCGGACTCGGTCTTGTCCGCTTCCTCGAAGGCTGCCGAGACGATGACCGTGTCTTGATCCAGCCAGCCGAAACCCGATTTCGAGGCCGGCGCGCGGAATCCGCCCTCGATGAACGATTTGGTCTCGATGTCGAACTCGCGCATCTCGCTGGCATCGCCACCATCCGGCGACATCGAGAGCAGGCAGCGGCTGAATTCCGGATAGAGCCGGCTGGCGCCGCTGAACACCCATTTGATCCCCTCCTTCGCCGCGAGCTGATCGAAGTCGATGATCGTTTCCCACTCCGGCTTCTCGGTCTTGTAGGAAGCGACGGTCGTGCGGCGCCAGAGGCCGAGCGCATTGGTCTTGTCCTGCCAGAAATTATAGACATGGCCCGCAATCGCGGCGCCCACCGCGATGTTGTCCTCGGCCGTCATCAGGTCGAGCGCGGTCTGGAACGATGCCTGGTAGGACGGATCGCCCTGCAATTGCCCAACCGTGACTTCGTTCTGACGGTGCACCCAGTCCAGCGACTGTTTGCTGGTCCTGTCCTCCAGCCAGAGGAAGGGATCGTCCGTGCTGGAGTCTGGCTTGGCGATAGGTTTGGTCATGGAATCTCCGATAGGCATACTTCGGCATGCAACATCGACATGCCTTGTCCGATATTTAATAGGCGCTGCACTTGAGCCAAGAATAGCTGACCAAGGAATTAGGCTTTCCCGCGACCAGCGAGGCTCGCAACCGCCAGCGCCAGGCACAGCAGGCCAAGCGTGAGCGGCAGGCCGCCCGCGCCCAGCACATCCATGACGCTTCCCGCCACCGGCGGCACGGCGATGCCGCCGACACCCCACATCAGCGAAAAGGCGGCATTGCCGGCGACCAGTGTCGAACCGGTGAAGCGCTCGCCGAGTTCGATGATCGACATCGTGTAGATGCCGTACGAAACCGCGCCCCAGATGAAGATCATCGGCCAGATCAGCGGTGTCTCAATGAGAAAAGGCAACAGCGCGCATCCGAGCGCCGTAGCGCTTATGCAGACCAGCCGCACGAACCGCGCCGTCAGCCTTTCCGCCAGCAGGCCGAGCGGCACCTGCATGGCGATGTTGCCGGCAATCATCACCGTGAGCAACGCCGACATCCGGGCTTCGGCGATGCCGTAATGCGTGCCGTAAACCGGCAGCAAGGCCAGCGCGCCCTGTTCGAAACCGGCGGCCACGATGACCGCAAACAAAAGCAGCCAGGCCAGTGGCACGAAGCCAAGAACGGAAACCTGGTGTCCGGCCTCGTCCACCTTTGGCAGGCGCGGCAGCACGGATGCCAGGCAGATGCCGCACAGCACGAAGGCGCAGATGCCGACGAGAAACGGTGGCCAGCCCAGCGTGCCCACGGCAAGCAGGCAGAGTGGACCGGCCGCGAAGCCTGCCGAAATGATCGTCGAATAGATGCCCATGATGCGGCCGCGCCGGGCCGGCGGCGCCAGCGCGATCACCCAGATTTCGCTTAAAACATAGAGCGGATTGGTCACGACGCCGATCAGGAAACGCAGCGGGAACCACAGGTAGACATTCTGCGTCCAGCCGATCAGCGCCAGCACCACGGCCGAAAGTGCCGCACAGGTGAGCGCCGTGCGCCCTGCTCCGAACCGGCGTGCCAGCGCCGGAATGAGCGGCGACGAGACGATGAAGCCGATCGGCGTCATGGCAGCCGACAGTCCGATCATCGCCGGCGAGACGCCCTGCCGCTGCAGGATGAAGCTCAACAGCGGATAGGACAGCCCCTGCGCGATGGCGAACACCGAGACGGTCGCGATCACGCCGGTGATCGCGGCCCATTGCATCCCTGTCTCGCCGTTGCCGGGGCTGGCCGCGATCATGTCTGCCCGCTCCGGCGGACCGACGAGCGATAGAGTGCAAAGATCACCAGCAAGGCGTCGAGGCCGATGATCACGATCGGCAGGCCGAGCGGGCCGATGCCCTGCATGAGCAGGCCGGCGCTCGGCGGGCCGACAATACCGCCAACGCCCCACAGCAAGGCGAAGGCCGCATTGCCGGTGACCAGCAGCGTGCCCCTGAACCGGCTGCCGAGTTCGACCAGCGCCATCGTGTAGACGCCGTAGCCGACCGCGCCCATGACCAGCAGCACGCCCCAGACAAGCGGCGTCATGATCAGCAGCGGCAGCAGAACCGCGCAGACGGTGGTCGCCATCGCGCAGGCCAGGATCATGGGGCGGCCGCCGAAACGCTCCGCCAGCAGGCCAAGCGGGATCTGCAGCAGGATATTGCCGAGGGAAAGCGCCATGACCAGCGCGGCGAGCACCGCTTCCGGAAGGCCATAGCCGGCGCCGAAGACCGGGACCAGCGCATAGGTGCTTTGCTGGACGGCGGCCGAGACCAGCACGGCCAGCAGCAGAGCCGGCGCCAGGCGGGCGAAGCTGAGAAAACTGCCGGCGGGCTGGCCGTCATCTTCGAAACCGGTGAGCCTCGACGAGACAAGACGCAGAATGACCGCGCAAAGCACGAAGCCGCCGATGCCGACGCTGAAGGGAGCCCAGCCCGACGTACCGACCAGGGTCAAGGTGAAGGGCCCGGCCGCATAGCCGGCACCCATCAGCGTGTTGAACACGCCCATGACCCGGCCTCGCCGCGATGGCGCCGCCAGTGACAGCGCCCAGACCTCGCCAAGGATGTAGAGCGGATTGATGACCACGCCGATGATGAACCGGATGACATACCAGGCCACCCAGTTCTGCAGATAGCCGACGCCCAGGAAGCACAACGCGCCGATCAGCGAACAGCCGACTGCAAGGTTGCGCGCCCCGACCAGCCGCACCGCCGCCGGCACGAAGGAAGCCGACAGGATCAGACCGAGCGGCATCATCGCCGCCGACAGGCCGATCAACCCGGGCGACATGCCCTGCTTCTGCATCAGGAGCGTGAACAGCGGCGAGCTCAGCCCCTGCGCGGCGCCGAACATGGCAAGCGCTGCGGTGACGCCGGTGAGCGCTGCCCACTGCGTCCCCGCTTCGACCTCGCTCGTGCTGGTTGCGACCATGTAATTATCCATGTGGGATGCCGGCTGGCGTCCCGGCCGGCAAGCGTCACCAGCTACTGGTTCGGCCGGGGGAAAGAAAGGGCCGGTAAGGGAATTCCGCTTGCGCCAATGGTCGAATGATCGAGGCGATGTCGCGGCCACGCCGCTGCCGTCCGGTCATGTCGCTTCCCTCGCCCTAGTGGTCGCCGCCTCCGCAATGGTCGGCGGGCCGCCGGTCCATTATGCCGCCCGCTATCGCATCCTACGAGGACCATCATGACCGCCGCCCTACAATCTGCAGAACCGGCTTTGGCACCCGACCGTGCCCGCCGTGGCGGCCGCGCCGGAAAGCGCGCCGGAGGCTCGGCCGCGTTCGAGCAGCCGCCTTTCCGCCAACTGAAAAACCCTCTGGCGCCGACCAGGCTGGTTTCGGACGACGAGCTGGAATCGATCCACCTCGCCTCCTTGCGCGTGCTCAGGGAAATCGGCGTCGACGTCCTGCACGACGAGGCCCGCCGCATCATGAAGGCCCATGGCGCGGATGTGCGCGAAGGCACCGAGCGGGTGCGCTTCGACAGCGACTTGATCCTCGAATTGGTCTCGCACTGCCCGTCTGAATTCACGATGCATGCGCGCAATCCCGCGCACAATCTCCGCTTCGGCGGCAACAATGTGATCCTGTCGATGATGGCGTCGGCGCCGAACTGCTCCGACATCGATCGCGGCCGTCGCCCTGGCAATCAGGCTGACTACCGCAATTTCCTGCGCCTGGCGCAGATGCACAACATTCTGAACTGCACCGGCGGCTATCCGGTCGAGCCGACCGACATCCACCCGTCGGTCCGCCACCTCGAATGCATACGCGACCTCGCCACGCTGACCGACAAGGTGTTTCACATCTATTCGCTCGGCAAGGAGCGCAACGTCGACGGCATCGAGATCGCCCGCATCGCGCGCGGCATCAGCCATGAGCAGATGCTGGAGGAGCCGTCGGTCTTCACCATCATCAACACCAACTCGCCGCTCAAGCTCGACGTGCCGATGATGGAAGGCATCATCCAGATGTCGAGCAAGGGCCAGGTCGTCGTCGTCACGCCCTTCACCCTGTCGGGCGCAATGGCGCCCGTCACCATCGCCGGCGCGCTGGTGCAACAGAATGCCGAGGCGCTGTCCGGCATCGCCTTTGCCCAGATGGTGCGCAAAGGCGCGCCTGTCGGCTATGGCGGCTTCACCTCGAATGTCGACATGAAGTCCGGCTCGCCAGCCTTCGGCACGCCCGAATACATGAAGGCGCAATTGGTCGGCGGCCAGCTTGCCCGCCGCTACAACATCCCCTACCGCACCTCCAATACATGCGCGGCCAACACGGTCGACGCACAGGCGGCCTATGAAAGCGTGTTCTCGCTGTGGGGCGCCATCCAGGGCGGCGGCAATCTGATGATGCACGGCGCCGGCTGGCTCGAAGGCGGCCTGCGCTGCTCCTATGAGAAGACCATTCTCGACATAGACCTGTTGCAGATGGTGGCGGAGTTCCTGACCCCGCTCGACCTGTCCGATGAAGCGCTCGGCTTCGACGCCATCCAGTCGGTTGGACCCGGCGGCCACTTCTTCGGCACCCAGCACACGCAGGATCGCTACAAGACTGCCTTCTATTCGCCAATTCTCTCCGACTGGCGCAACTTCGAGACCTGGGCGGAAGCCGGATCGCCGACGGCATTGGAAAAGGCCAACAAGGTCTGGAAGGAACGGCTGGCATCCTACGAAGACCCCTATATGGACCCGGCGATCCGTGAAGAACTCAACGCCTTCGTCGAAAAGCGCCGCTCCGAGGGCGGTGCGCCGACCGATTTCTGATCAATGTCGTTGATGAACGGTCGACCCCCACTCCGTCGAGCTGCGCTCGACACCTCTCCCCCGATCGACGGGGGAGAGGAAGGGCGCGAGCTTATGCAGCCTGGCACCTTTCCTCTCCCTCCGGAGGGGGGAGAGGTGGCTCGGCGAAGCCGAGACGGAGTGGGGGAAGCCGTTGACGAAGCGCCCGGCCGCCGCAAGACGGGCACCGCTCAACGCGCGCGAGAGCTTAGGCAGTCAGGCAATCAAGCGGATCTGATGAACGGTCGCCCCCCACTCCGTCGAGCTTCGCTCGACACCTCTCCCCCGATCGACGGGGTAGAGGAAAGGCGCGAGCTTATGCCGGCTGGCTCCCTTCCTCTCCCTCCGGAGGGGGGAGAGGTGGCGCCGCGAAGCGGCGACGGAGTGGGGGAAGCCCGCCCCGCAACACGCAGCCGCCGCAAAACGGGCACAACTCAGCGAGCGAGAAACCTTAGGCAAGGCGATAATCAAGCCGAAGCATTGCTTTGGCTTGAATTGAAAGCCCGCAAGCTTGGTGGCTACAAATTCACCCGCCAATTCTCCATCGGCCCTTTCTTCGCCGATTTCGCTTGCCGCGAAAAATGGCTCGTCGTCGAGATCGACGGCTCACAACACGCAGACAGTTCCTCTGACCGCCGCCGCGATGACTTCATGCGCTCCGAAGGCTATTCGATCCTGCGTGTCTGGAGCCACGACGTCCTGAAGCATCGCACTCCCGTCTCTGAAACCATTCTTGCCGCGCTTGATGGCAGGCTGGCGGAAAACGTCGCCGTATCCGACCTACGCTTTGTCTTCGCGCCGCACTCACTCGATTCAATCTCTCTAAAAACGGACCTATCTTCATGAAATCCCATGTAAAAGCGGTTGTCATCGGCGGCGGCGTCGTCGGCTGCTCGGTTCTCTACCATCTGGCCAAGGCCGGCTGGACCGACATCATGCTGATCGAGCGCTCGGAGCTCACTTCCGGCTCGTCCTGGCACGCGGCAGGCGGCTTCCACACGCTGAACGGCGACCCCAACGTTGCCAAGCTGCAGGCCTACACCGTGCAGCTCTACAAGGAGATCGAGGAAATCTCGGGCCAATCCTGCTCGCTGCATCTGACCGGCGGCGTGATGATGGCCGATACGCCCGAGCGCATGGACTTCCTGCGGCTGGCCCACGCCAAGGGCCGCTATCTCGGCATGGACACCGAGCTGATCACCCCTTCCGAAGCCAAGGCGATGTTCCCGCTGATGGACGAGACCAACTTCGTCGGCGCCATGTGGGATCCGGTCGAAGGCCATCTCGATCCCTCGGGCACGACGATCGCCTATTCCAAGGCGGCCAAGAAGCTCGGCGCGGAGATCGTGCTGCGCAACCGCGTCGTCGACCTGACGCAGCAGCCCGACGGCACCTGGAACGTCGTCACCGAACAGGGCACGGTCCACGCCGAGCATGTCGTCAACTGCGGCGGCCTGTGGGCGCGCGAGATCGGCCGCATGGTCGGCGTCGAACTGCCGGTGCTGGCCATGGAGCACATGTACCTGCTCACCGAGCCGATGCCCGAGGTCGAGGAATTCAACAAGTCGACCGGCCGCGAAATGATCGGCGTACTCGACTTCAAGGG